>CACOQX010000001.1 GCA_902629465.1 uncultured SAR86 cluster bacterium
ATGTAAAAGGCATGGCCAATAAAAAAGATGATACTAAACGAACAATTGATATAGCTATCCATGAGCAAAGGATTCACCAAAGAGGTACCTCGGGTAAATTATTTAAAATGCCCAAACCAACAATTGCTGCAGTGAATGGGCCTGCAGCCGGGGCAGGAATGTCTTATGCTCTTTCTTGTGACCTTAGAATAATGTCCGATAGTGCTTTTTTTACTACAGCTTTTGCAAAAGTAGGCTTTTCTGGTGACTATGGCGGAACCTACTTCATGACTCAGTTAGTGGGTTTATCAAAGGCAAAAGAACTTTATTTTTTATCAGATAAAATTCCTGCTGAAGAAGCTCTTAAACTTGGTCTTACCAATTGGGTTGTAAAACACGAAGAGCTCGAGCAAAAAACTTTAGAAATAGCTAAACAACTTGCTGAAGGTCCAGCAGTTGCTTTTCGATACATGAAGGAAAACCTTAATAGAGCTGTTAGTGGAGAAGTAGATGATTGTCTTGATCTAGAGGTAACTCATCATGTTCATTGTGGTCAAACAGAAGATCATAAAAATGCTACAAAAGCTTTTGTTGAAAAAAAACAGCCAATATTTAAAGGTCGGTAATTACTTGTGAGGAGTAACTAAATACTTTTGTCCGGTTGCCTGTTTAGCGTAATTTTTGAGAATCTCTGGATCTAACATTTCTTCGAGAGAAATTTCAGCAGTATAAGAGCTTGAAAAAGTAGTAGTAATTTCATTGGCTACTCTTTCTCTCATTTTCAAGAAAATTTCTGGACCTGCTTTACCAATGAACGGTGTTAAAAGCCATCCTCCTAAACCCCATTGCAATCCATAAGATCTATTCAGGACAGTCGGTGTTGGATCAAGACCGCCATAAATATAAACTTGTTTATAGGTATCCGAACCATACCTACTGTACTCGGAAGCTTTTTTGTTTGCTGAGATTTCCATTGCAGATAAAATCTGTCCTGCTAATTTTCCCTCATTACCTCCTCCGGTAGCATCAAATCCTAAGGTCGCACTAGTAGCATCAATTGCTGCTATTAAATCTGCCATAAAAGAATCTTCACTCATGTTGCAAACATATTCTGCACCAAGATCTTTTAAGAGATTCACGTGTTCTTTCTTTCTTACGATATTTACTAAAGGAATATCATCAGCCTTACATATTTTTACTAACATCTGACCCAAATTTGACGCAGCGGCAGTGTGGATCATAGCTGTATGATTTTCCATTTTCATGGTTTCTGTGAATCCAAGAGCAGTCAAAGGATTAACAAAAGAGGAAGCAGCCTCTTTTGGAGTAGTACCTTCATTCATAACGAGACAACTATCAACAGGTACGCATCTATATTCAGAATACATTGCTCCACCTGCAACTCCTACAGTTTTACCAATTAGACCTTTTCCAGCTTCGCCGGCATCGACAACAACCCCGCCTCCTTCGTTTCCGACTTTCATAGATTTATCAAATCTTGCAGTCATAGTTTTATGTAATGCAGGCAAAATGCTCATTGTTGTAACTTTGTCATCTCCAGAACCTTCTGTGGTTATGGAACTAAGATCTGCTGCAAAGCTTATTAGTAATCCCAAGTCAGAAGGATTTATAGGAGAAGCTTCAACTTTTAATAAAACCTCATGATCTTTGGGTGAAGGCATTTCTACACTTTCAATAGATAGCTTTAACTGACCATCGCTCGTTACTTCCGAACGAATTTCTCTTGATGTATTAGACATTTACTCTCCTATATAAATTCGATAGTTTTAATCTTTTGCCTAATCAAATAGACAAATCGCTCTTACTTCAATGCTCTCGCGAGGGGAAACTTTTGAATCACAACTCAAATCATCAAAGGCGCTATGCAAAGTAGGCATAAAAGGATTTTCATTAGAATCATAAGTTTTAAACATCACTACTTCATCTCTGTTCATTTTTGGATAAAAGTACCATTTGTGATTATCGCTGTTCATTGATTGATATATTTCAACTGTAAAACCATTTTCATCGGCTAAAGTTTCAGTTTTTTCCTCTTCTTTTCCATAATTGAATAAATCAGTAGGTATTAATTCTTTTTCAGAAACTGTTCTGGAATCGCAAAGGGCAAAGGGTGCATCCATCCCGTCTTCATCAAAACGCCTCCATAAATTATAGACAGTGATTCTACTGGGGTTAGAACCATTCTCATCAAGTAAGGGTTGAATGGTTTGTTTAAAATTCGGAGTAAAGTCGTTGTGTACCAATCTATGAGCGCCTAATCTTTTACCTTCAGCAGCTTCGGCCTCATTTCTTGTAATATGACTTACAATAAAAACTTGAGTAGCCCCAGTCTGTTTTTTAACCAAATCTGCCATTTCATCGTAATAAACTTCTGTTACTTCTTTGTCATTATAAAAATCAGTTGTTTTTGATTTATGATTTAATAAGATAAATCCGGATTGATTTAGAGAATGGTCTTCTTCTCTGGCATTGAAAACTTCTTTCATGAAGCCCTTGTGATCGGGCCTATCTGGATCTGGCTCCTCAACTCCAAAAGCTGGCTTTGGTTCACCTTTTTTTAATGGATTTCTGTAAAAAAATTCTGCTTTCATGGTCTAATTTTAAACTAAAGTTCAACAAACGCCCATTTCTTCTTGCCATTCATCTAAAGATTCATTGAGGCGATGCATTAAATCGTCTATTTGATTTTTGTTTATAGAAATTGGAGGAGAAATCATTAAAGGTAATCCTCTTTTAAAAATGGGTTCTCTTCTTGCTCCATATAATGTGCTGTAAAAAGCTAGGCCGTTTTTTAAAGCTATAGATTGAAAAACTCCTTCGGCTCCTTTGCTGGATTCAAAATACTCGCCGGATTCTTTGCTAGCTACAACCTCTAAACACATCATTAAGCCCCAGCCCCTCACATCTTTTATACTGGGTCTATCTAGTAATTCTTCTTTAAAGCTGTGTAAATAACTTCCCATTTTATTTGAATTATCAATTAAGTTGTCTTCTTGATAAATTTCTAGAGCTTTCTTAGCTGCTGCACAGCCAAGGGGATGACCGCCGTTTGTAAAACCATGAACAAAGTATGCCCCTCCGGACTTGAATGGTTCATTAACCTTATCGGATACAACCACCGCTCCCATAGGAACGTAGCAACCTGTTATACCTTTGGCAACGGTCATGATATCTGCTTCAACATTGAAATGTTCCATTGCAAACCATTTACCTGTTCTTCCAAAACCGGTCACTACCTCATCTGCGATTAACAAAACATCGTAACGGTCACAAATTTCTCTTATTCTTTGCCAATATTCTTTTGGCGCGACTGCTGCATAATCAGAACCACAACCTTGAGGCGTAGCAATGTAAGCAGAAACGGTTTTAGGTCCTTCAAAATAAATCATTTTTTCTAAACGTTCTGCACATTTTAGGCCCCATTCTTCTCTGCTCATACCCTCTGGCTTATCATGATCGGAGTATTGATGGATATGAGGCCACTTAGTAAGCATTTCCCCAAAATGTCTTTGATAACCTGGATTTCCAGAAAGTCCTTGTGTTGCAAGAGTCATTCCATGATAACTACCATAATTTGATATGACTTTGTGCTTTGAAGGATTTCCAGAAGCTAAATGATACTGACGAGCTGCCTTGATAGCAGTTTCTACCGCTTCAGAGCCTCCACAAACTAGGTATGAAGTATTTAAATTTTTAGGGGTAACTTCTGCAAGCTTCGAACAATAATCTGCCTGAGGTTTATTTGAAAGCGTAGGATGAACATGAGTAAAATTTTCCATCTGTTTAGAAATAGCTTCTTTCATTCTTTTATCACCATGAGGAAGAGTAAATGCCATTGGTCCTCCAGAAGCGTCAATATATTTATTTCCGTTCACGTCATAAAAATAAATTCCTTCTGACTTTGCAACTTCAATGTCCATAGTGTGGTACGAAAATACATTTGACCAAGGTCCTTCAGCTTTTAAAGGACCGGGTCGATTCATTTGAGTTTCTGTAGCCATATTTTTTTCTCCCAATTAAAAATATAAATTATCTTTTTTTGTTATTTATTTCTAGCGAAATCTGATCATTGATGGATTTAATTCACTAATTTTTTTTACTCCCATTAGCTTCATATCTCTTTCAATTTCATTTTTCATATTTCCAAGAGCTTTTTCAACTCCTTCTTGCCCAGCAGCAGCTAAGCCAAACAGATACATTCTTCCACCTGAACATGCTGTAGCACCCATTGCTAGTGCTTTTAAAACATGAGTTCCTCTTTGAATACCGCCATCAAGAATAACCTCAATTTCTCCGCCTACTTCTTGAAGAATCTCATCGAGTTGATCAAAGGAACTTCTTCCTCCGTCAAGTTGCCTACCGCCATGATTTGAGACCATAATTGCATCAGCTTTCATTTCTACTGCTTTTCTAGCATCTCTAGGGCTCATAATACCTTTGAGACAAAATTTTCTCCCCCAATTTTCTTTGAGCTTTATGACATCGTCCCACGTCATACTTTGATCAAGCATAGTAGTAAAATAATCTCCAACAGATATAGAGATATTCGTTCCCTCATTAACATGACTAGATAATTGAGAAAGTTCAAACTTTTCTCTAAACAAATAATTTAAAGCCCAGGCAGGTTTTATGCCAAATTGAAAAATACTTTTTGGCGTTAATTTTGGAGGAGTAGTAAAACCTGTTCGTAAGTCTCTCTCTCGATTGCCTCCGGTAATGGTATCAACAGTTAAAGTTAAAATTTCAAAATTGGCCTCTTGAGCCATAGAAATCATCGAATCATTCAAGCCTCTATCCTTGTGAAAATAGAACTGAAACATTTTAGGAGTTTTGATTAATTCATCTATATCTTTAAGTTTCACTGTCCCTAAAGAAGACACACCAAATAAAGTGTTGAACTTTTCAGCTGCTTTAGCAACTGCCCTCTCGCCTTGGTAATGAAACAATCTTTGTAAGGCTGTTGGGGAACAAAAAATTGGTAATCCTAACTTATAACCCATTACCTCTACTGACATGTCAATATTTTCCACTCCAGCAAGGACATTTGGAACTAAATCAACATCTTGGAATGCTTCTGTATTTCTTTGATATGTAGTTTCGTCTTCTGCTGCTCCATCTATGTAATGAAAAATCGGGCCAGGCAATCTTCTTCTAGCTAAGTCTTTTAAATCTTGAAAGTTGTTACAGTTTTTTAGAGATCTAGGCATGATATTTTAAAAATCTATTTTAAACGGCAATCTTCTTATGTAATAGTAATGATTAAAAAAAACAGAGGTTACAATGTCAGAATACAAAACACCAAACTTTTCCATAGATTTGTCAGGTCAGATTGCCTTGGTTACAGGGGCATCTTCAGGTCTGGGATATCGTTTTTCTAAAGTATTAGCTTCCTGTGGAGCGAAAGTAGCAATATCTGCTCGAAGGAAAGAAAAACTGGAATCATTAGCTGAAGAAATAAAGTCTGCTGGAGGCGAATGCATGGTTGTACCAATTGATATGACTGACAGAAAAAGCATAAAGTCAGCGGTAGATACTGTTTCTAAAGAAATGGGCACTATTGATACTTTAGTAAATAATGCTGGCATCCCAGATGCACAATGGGCTGTTAAACAATCGGAAGAGTTGATCGATAATGTAATGGAAACCAACCTTACAGGTCCATATATTCTCTCTTGTGAAGTAGCGAGAAAATTAATTGATGAAAAAAAACCCGGCAGGATGGTAAATATTGCTTCGGTTGCAGCTTTCAATACTACGCCACAATCAGCAGCTTCTCTTTATTCAATAACTAAAAAAGCTGTAGTGAGAATGACCGAGGCCTTAGCTGTTGAATGGTCAAAAAGTTATATAAATGTGAATGCTATTGCTCCAGGTGCTTTTTCATCAGAAATGCTAGATGGGATGATAGAAAGAGTCGGTGACTTTAGCCAAGCATTTCCAAGAAAAAGGATTTGTACTCCTGAGCAGATGGATTCAACTCTATTATTTTTAGTTTCTCCTTCTTCAGAGTGCGTCACCGGAACTTGTATAAAGATTGATGATGGACAGGGCCCTAGATAAATAATCTATGCTTTCATTCTTTCAAGCATATCTTGCATTTGTTGATGAAGCTTATTTACCGCTTGAAGAGGTCTTACAATAACTTTGAACTCCGTGATTTTGTTTTCTTCGTTCCAAGAGATTAAATCAATGCCGTTGACATAAATTCCGTCGATCTCTGTTTCAAATTCTAGAACTGCTGAATTTTCACCAATGATTTCTTTAATGTACTTAAATTTCGACGGACTTTTTTCATCCAAGATTTTTTTTGGCGAATCTTCGCCTCCAAAAACTCCACCTGCTGCCATCAAATACATCTTAGTTATTTCTCTCCCTCTTTGGGGTGTATAAACCACCGGAGAATAAAAAACACAATCTTCAGCTAAAATTTCATCATATTTATCTGGATTATCTGATTTGATTACTTCGTACCATTTTTCTATAGCATGCATTTTTATCTCCTTACTTAAAATCAAAAAATTTTTTTTGGAACCTTATGATAATCTTAATTCAAAGTTCAAAAATTTGGGAGAGATTATGGATGAATTGATAAAAAAAGGTGCCATTGAATTAGGACAGCTTATAAAAAAGGGAGAAACTTCAAGCGAAGAGGTTGTAAAAGCTCATCTGGAAAGAATAAAAGAAGTAAATCCAGAAATTAATGCTATTACGGTTTCTTTGGAAGAATCTGCTTTGGAATTAGCTATTAAAAGTGATAATGCATCCAAAGAAGATAAAGCAAGACTTCTTCATGGAGTTCCTTTTACCATTAAAGAAAACATCGATTTTATAGGTTCGCCAACAACTAATGGCTTGCCATTCCTTGCCGAAGAATTTCCTCCGAAAAATGCCCCTATTGTTGATCGGATGCTAAGTGCAGGGGCTATTCCAATAGGCAGAACCAATCTTCCTGAAATGGGCTTGCGCTTGGATACCGATAACCCACTGAGAGGTCGTACATTCAATCCATGGAATAAAAAATTAACTCCAGGAGGGTCAAGCGGAGGAGAAGCAGCAGCAATAGCAACTGGAATGTCTCCTATTGGATTAGGAAATGATGTTGGTGGTTCTCTTAGAAATCCTGCCTATTGCTGTGGGATTAGTTCAATTAAACCAACTGTCGGTAGGGTTCCAGGCGTCCACAGTGGCGCTATGGAAAATATTGGTTTAATTGCTCCATTTTTAACTGATGGACCAATGGCAAGAAAAATTGAAGACATTAAAGCTGGTCTTTCAATTTTAGCTGGAAGACATGTTGATGATCCTAATTCTGTTGATGTTCCGTTGGAAGGAAAAATACCTGGGAAATTAAAGGCTGCCCTAGTGAAAGAGATTGATGGTATTGAGCTTCCACCATCTATAATTAAAGAAATTGAAGAAGCAGGAAAAATTCTTTCTGAAAATGGTTGGGAAGTTGAGGAAGTAAAGCCTCCTGAATTGAATAAAGTCTATGACATTTGGGGGGTGATTCTTGCTGAAAGTGCATTGGAAATGGTTCCAAGAGAAGTTTTTAAATCTGAGACTGCGGCATATCTTGATAGATTTTCTGAAACTTTTAGCCATATTAATTTATCAACAGATGAAAAATTTATTGAGAGGTTTAGGTTAAGAAAAGTTTGGTCAAATTTTTTAAACGAATACCAGGTCTGTGTCGGTCCAACTTGGTGTAATTTACCCTGGCAAATTGATACAGATTTAGATCCAAAATTAGGAAATGATGCGCTAAAGAAAAGTTTTTACTTTATTGCTCCTGCTAATAGCTTAGGATTACCTGCAGTGGCTTTGGCTACTGGAGTTTCTGAAGGCATTCCCACGGGTATTCAAATATATGCTGATTTATTTAGAGATGATTTAGCATTGTTAGCAGCTGAAATAATTGAAAAAGAAAAACCTTGCCCTACTCCAATTAATCCTGTGTAGATAAAGTTTTTCACATATAATCCTTCTTTTCAAAAAATGATTGTTAACTTTCACAACATAGAACTCGAAACTTCTGAAGATGCATTTCGCCCTACTCTAATAAGTGAAGAATGTGCTCTTAAAGCTGATTTCAAAGATAAAAAAGTGTTGGACATGGGATGCGGCATAGGGCCTCTTGCAATTTATTTCGCAAAAAATGGAGCTGCAGAAGTTGATGCTTGTGACATCTATGATAAACACTTAGAACTAACAAGACTTAATGCAAAGCGAAACGACGTTTCGATAAACATTATAAAATCTGACTTGTTTCAAAATGTGAACAACAAATACGATTTAATCTGTTGTGACGTTTCTGGAGTATCAAAAAATATAGCTGAAGTAACTGGATGGTTTCCAACTGAAGTTCCTAAAGCGGATGATACTGGATCAAATTTGATTGTGAGGGTTGTGGAAGGGAGTCCTGAACATCTTAAAGAAGGCGGTTGTTTAAATATTTGTACAACTTCATTTTCAAATATCCAAGAAATTGAAAATACCATGCAAAAGTCTTTTCCAGATAAATGGGAAAAAATTTTAGAAAAAGAAGTCCCTTTCTCAAAGCGCTTGATAGCTAATATAGATTTATTAAAAGACGAAATGTATCAAGAAAAAGATGGAAGCTATTTTTGGATATTCTCCATGTACAAATTAAGTAAATAAATTCTCTAATTCTTTAATTTGTTCTTCATTTAATTCATTCATTTTTTCAGTTTCAAGGCATTCTTTTAACTCTTTAGTATTTTTCACTCCCAAAATCACTGAGCTTACTTGTTGTATCGAAAGAGCATAACGATGGGCTAGAGAAGCAGGAGATTCGCCCCACTTATTTGCAAGTTCTCTAAAAGGCTCAGCTCTTTCATAGTCATCAAAGTCAGACTTATCTCTTCCTGAAGGGTGAGGTTCTCGATCCATTCTTGAGGTTAATGCTCCTGCTTGAACTGCTCTGATGGCCAAAATAGGAATCTCTTTGTCCTGACACTCTTTTAGAATTCTATTTGGATTAGGTTTTTTACTGATATAGCCTATAGCTCCAATGGAATTCATTACGTTCACAGCACACTGCATGGCCTCGGGTTGTTTCTCATAGTTAATTGCGGAAATTAAAGCTTCCTCTTCGCCTAGCCCTATTCCCCAATTATCTATTTTTCCTTCAGACCTCAATCTTTCAAATGCTGGAATAACGGAATCGTAATAACAAGAAAGAGAAGTCGTAATTGAATCTCTTAAATCATTTAAAACGGGTAGTTGATAGTCATCTTTGATCAATTGAGAGTGCAAAAGAAATAAGTTCACCTTTTCTATTTGCATCCTCTCAAAACTTTCGATAAGAGATTTATTGAGTTTTTCATAAACCTTAACGTGCGGAAGAGTGCCCAACTGACATTTAGTTGTAATTTTCAATTTAGACGCATCTCTGTCTTTGAGAGCTTCTCCAACAACTAGCTCAGCCTCTCCTCTGCCATACATTGGAGCCATATCAAGATGATTAATACCAGAATCTATAGCATATAGAACGGTTTCAACCGCCTCTTTTCTAGTTGTTTTTCCCCATACATTACCAATCCCTCCTCCACCTAAAGTTAAAGCACTTATTGTTCCAAAAGGCCTGAAGTTTCTATGTCTCATAAATCTGTCCTAGTTTAAATGTTATTTTGATATAGCATCGTATTTATAAAAACTATCCATAATTTTTTTTATAAAAAATTTCATCACTAAGTTTCTAAAAATAGAAAAGAAACCTGAAAGATGGAAAATTGTTGCATTCCTAGTAGCAGTTCTTTGTGCCTTTGCCGTTCTATGCCTCCTTTTATTCTCATAATCATTAAGTCCTAATTCAACGTTATCGAAAGAAGAAAGGCTTGAGGCCAGAACAATTCCATCCTCAATAGCCATTGCAGCTCCTTGGGCAACAAACGGTAACATTGGATGAGCAGCATCTCCAAGCAAACTGAATCTTCCTTTACTCCATTTATTCATCGGCGCCCGGTCGTGCAACCCCCACTTATATAAACTACCGGGTTTGGTACTTTCTAAAATCTCTTGAATTTCGGGATGCCAGTCGGAAAAAATATGCTTCAGCTCAGAGATGTCTCCTTTTTCAGACCAATCCTCATTTGTCCAGTCATTTTGTTCGACAAGGCATACACAATTTAAAAAATTTCCCCCTTTAACCAAATACTGCACAAAATGCTTCTTGGGTCCTAACCAAACTTTGGTATTTTGTTGTAAGAATTTTGAAGATATTGCTTCTATTGGGACTAGCATTCGCCATGCTACATTACCCGTAAATCGCGCTTGATCTTCCCCCCATAGCTTTTTTCTTACAATTGAATGAATTCCGTCTGCTCCGATTACAGCATCTGAGCCAATCACCCTCTCTTTGGTTTTAATAAAGGCACTATTTTCTTCTTCATATATATCTAAGATTTCAGTTTTTTTTTCAATTTGAATTTCTTGTTTATTGATAATTTTCAAAAGAGCTTTTTGTAAATCAGCTCGATGAACATCATAATTTGGAGAGCCATATATTTTTACTGAAGAGCCTTTTAAGGCCTGTTGAGCTAAAACTTTTCCAGTTCGATAATGAACAAATTGAAGTGCCTCCGGTTCGTATATATCAGCCTGTAATTCTTCAATAACGCTAAGATATTTAAGTACCTTGTTAGCATTTGGTGATAGTTGAATTCCAGCTCCAAGTTCACTTAAAGATTCTGTCTTTTCGTAGATTATTGGTTTATGACCTCTTTTTTTTAAGGCTAAAGCAGCAACCAATCCTCCAATACCTGCTCCAACAATTGAAATTTTTAAAGGTTCTGATTTCATAAAAATTAATAATTAAAGAACAGGAGAAGAATGGTGAATCTTTATCTTAACTTCTCCTTCTTCAAGGCAAAAAACAAATGTAAAAGCAACTAAAGTCGTCTCGCTAGATGAGACTGGTTTAAATGAAAGCGTACCCATTGCGGTGGTTAAATTTTCCTCATTTAAAATATTCAATTCTTGAAGATTGATTTCTTCCCATGGCTTTAAAGCAAAGCCATTATCTTCTGAAAATTTTCCCTTAACAAAATAAGACAAAGCTTCTTCTAAGCTATTTCTGAATATTTTTTCTTTGGTAAAAGTCGGTTTAAAAAGGATCTGTTGAGTTTTAAATGCGTAGTGCTTAGATAAAAATTTCAAAGCTTCTTTTTCAAAATCCTCTTTATTTGAATAAGCTTTTCCGATATCAATTACTCCATTGGTCCATGAATCGAGAAACTCTTTAATTTTAGATTCATTCATCAAATCATGATAATTAATTTATTTAGGTATTGAAACTTAGTAAGATTAATTCATGAGTATATATAAGAATAAAAAAGTCCTAATCACCGGTGCATCAACTGGAATAGGCTTTGCCTTGGCAGAAGAATTAAACAAAAGAGGTGCTGAAGTTATCTTAACTGCAAGATCAGAGGATAAATTGCATGCACTTGCTGAAAAAATTAAAGCTTCTGGCGGGAAAGCACATGTCTTTGTGGAAGATCTTTCTATTCAAGGGTCAGCTGAAGCTTTATATAACAAAATAAAATCGCAAAATTTATCTGTTGATATCTTAATTAATAATGCTGGATATGGCAGATGGGGAGAATTGACTAGCTTTGAAAGAGATGATTATGCAGAGATGTTGCAACTCAATGTTGTGACACTGACTGATCTTTGCCATTTATATTTGCCCGATATGGTTATACAAGGTGGTGGTGGCATTATAAATGTTGGCTCTATGGCCTCTTTAGCACCAATACCATATGCAAGTATTTATTCTTCTTCAAAAGCATATGTTTTGATGTTTTCTGAAGCTATAAGGTTTGAATATCAAGATAAAAATATCAAAGTTATGGCTCTCCTTCCCGGAGGAACGGAATCAGAATTTGCCAGAGTAGCTACAGAAAAATCGGAGGAACTTACAAAAAGGTATCAAAATCGAGATAATTCGGCTTCTGGCATGTCTATGCAAACTTCGCATGATGTTGCCATAGAATGTCTCGAGGGTTATGAAAAAGATAAGCAATTCGTTATATGTGGTAGAAGCAACAGAATATTAAATATTGTTACTGGCTTTATGAGTAGAAAAACCGTTTTAAATTTTACTGGGAAAATGTTTAAACGAATTGCAGGCTAGAAAAAAATTTAAAAATTTTTTTATTAGCTCAAATTTGAAGCGATTTCATTCAAATGGCTAAAAGTCTCTAGATTAGCTTTCATGATAATTTCCATTTCGGGAACTGTTTCACTAATGTCTCCCATTTTTGTTAAAACCATGTGAACGTCATCGTGATAGGGAAGCTTGCTCATATCCTCCAACCAACGACTTAGATTTTCAAAGTCGCTATAGTCAAAGAGATTGGTAAATTGCTTATTCAGCTGAGCAATTTCAACATAGGCTGAAAAGTCGGCAATGGTGACATGTTCCCCTGCAATAAATTTGTTTTTTTTAAGCCACTGAGTTTCTAATGCTTTGAGGGCGTTATTAAACATTTTTTGAGACATATTGATTAAGTCTTCTGAAAGTCCCAAGTCAGGTCTCAAAATTGGTGCAAAATAACCAGTAGATGCCTCTTTAATACTTCGGTGATGATAGTGAAGATAATGATCGACCTTTCCTCTCAGTTCAGGATCTTCTGGATATAAATCGTCCCATTTGTGTTTGTTACATAAGTAACACATGATTGCTATCGACTCCGATAATAAATATCCGGTTTCGGGATCTTCCAAGCCAGGAATAGTTGCATTGGGATATTTTTCTAAATAAGAAGGATGGCGAGTTCCGTTTTCTTTTGGAGAACCCGGAGCGGTAATAATTAGTTCAAAAGGTAATTTTTTATAAAGCATCATCCATAGAACCGTCCTAACAGCTTGAGACATGGGAACACCAAAAATTTTAAGTTTACTGCTCATGTTTAATCAAGATCGCTGGCATCGTGCCTTTCAGGAATTGCATTGTCTTCCGGTCCGCTGGGGGCGCGCCCTACTCTAGCTCCTCTTTTAAAGGCGGGTCTCTCAGAAATTTCCTCAGCCCAGCGAACGACATTTTTATAAGATTTCACATCTAAAAATTCTGCTGCGTTGTATGCATTTTTTAGCACCAAATATCCATACCAAGGATGAATTGCCATATCGGCAATGTTGTATTCATCGCCGCAAATGAATTTTCTATTTTCTAAATTTTTATCCAAGACATCTAGTTGTCGCTTAACTTCCATAGCAAAACGATTGATGGGATATTCAAATTTTTCCGGAGCATAGGCATAAAAGTGTCCAAACCCTCCACCCAAATATGGAGCGCTACCCATTTGCCAGAAAAGCCAAGACATGCACTCTGCTCTTGCAGTAGGATCAGTTGGAATAAACTCCCCAAACTTTTCAGCGAGATAAACCAGAATTGCACCGGATTCAAAAACTCTCGTATGTGGCTCTGAACTTCTATCTAAAAGAGCGGGAATTTTAGAATTTGGATTTATTTCAACAAAACCACTTCCGAATTGATCGCCATTTCCTATGTTAATCAGATAAGCATCATACTCAGCACCTTCATGTCCCAAAGCTAAAAGTTCTTCAAGAAGGACAGTGACCTTAACTCCATTAGGTGTTCCAAGGGAATAGAGTTGCATAGGATGTTTTCCAACAGGCAGTTCTTTGTCATGCGTTGCTCCAGAAATTGGTCTATTTATATTTGCAAATCTGCCACCGCTTTCTTGATCCCAAGTCCATACTTTTGGGGGCGTGTACTTTTCATCTGTCATTAAGTTTCTCCAAAAAATATTATTGTAACTTTATTATTCAACTAGCATGCTTGGTCTTGATGATACCTCTTTGTGCCATCGATATAAGTTCTTCAAATCTTTCTTAGGTTCTAAATTTACCATATCAGAAGCAAAATCTATTGCTGATACTAAAGTTATGTCTGCAATGGTAAAGCGATCTCCTGCTACATAGTTATTTTTTTTGAATTCACTATCGAGTCTTTCGTAAAAAGATCTGACATTTTTGTCACTTGCTTCTTTTGCTTTTGGAATTTGATCGAAAATTCCTAAACTACCGACTATTGGTCCATTTACCCAAGAAATACCAATCTGCATCCATAATTCAAATTCAATGTGTCTGTTTCTACTTTCAATATATGCGATCTCATAAGCATCCATTCCAAACAAATTTGGCTCAGGTTTAATTAATTCTAAGTAACGACAAATGGCTACAGATTCAGAGATGCATTCACCATTTTCAAGCTCCAATACGGGAATCTTTCCACTAGGATTTTTGGTCAAAAACTCAGGAGTTTTGTGCTCTCTTTTTCCCATATCGCAATTTATAAGTTCTAATTCAATATCCTTCTCATGAGCAAATATTTTTACTCTTCGTGGATTTGGAGCTTTTGGAAAATCATATAGTTTCATTTTTTTTGTCATTCGTTTACTCCGAGCATCTTTCTATCTGCTCTAAAGGGCAAATCTTCTTCTTGATTATCTATCAAAGGAAGATTTTTATCTCTCCATAAAGGTTCCCAGCATCCAAACTTTTTAAGGAGAATTTCTACTTGAGTTTTATCCTTCTCTTCAAGTTTGTTGTAACGATCTCTTAACTCTTTCAGGCACCATATTCTGTATAGTGAGTATCTTGCATTTTTTAGAAAAACATTTCCAAATTTGAAATCAAATTTGGTTTTGTTTTGTCTTACCGCATCTACATTTGCCGATAAGTAAGGCAAATAGACTTTTCCAATTTCTCTTAACAATGGTTCTAGATCTTTGGGAATCCCCTTCTCAAAATCATCATCTATTTTTGATACTCTTGCGTTCCATAAATTAGTTACCCAACTTAAAACTTTAGGAGCCTTTTGGCGAATAATTTCTAATGGAACAGGATCTAAAGCAAAATGCCTAAAGAAAGGACCGGAAAAACCAATATCAGCTATTGAAGGTCGATTACCGAAGAGAAATTTTCTCTTGTCAAATATATTACTGAGAATTTCCAGTAGTTTTAAAAAATCGTCTTCAACTGTTTTAATATTTTCTTTTGTGATCCCATCTCCAATCGTATAACCATTTCTTTGTCTTCTTGTTAAAAATATTTTTTTTATCCAAATGGGTAAAGGTATAGAACTTAATAATTCTTCTGCTAGATGCCTTGAAGCAAAATGCGCTCCCTCAGAATAATGCCAACGATAATGCATGGCAGTTCTCCACCACCATTCATCTGCCCAATCCTCCAATAAAAAAGCAAAAAAAGCTTGAACTGGATCTTCAGGAATGATTTTATTCTCTGGAATTTTAGACTCAAACCATTGAATCATTTTAGTAGTATCAGTCATCCATCTGCCGTCGGGTAATTCGACTGCCGGCATTTGATGAATACCGACTTTTTGTTTCATGGTTCTTTCAAATCTTGGATAACTCAGAACCTTTTGTTCGTAGGAAATTTCTTTCACTCTAAAGTAGTTTTCCATCTTGCCAGTAAAATAAGAAATACTTGAGCCATAAAGCAGAATTGGCTTAGAAAGATCTAGGTCATTCATGAAGTTGCTCTATTCTGTAAAGAAAAGTTTTTTTTCTGAAATAAGAGAAGCAATTTTTTTTTCTGAATAACCAAGGTTCAACAGGATTTCCCTACTGTGTTCTCCTAGCTTTGGTGCCGCCCTTGATATTTTGCTAGGAGTTTTTTCAAATCTAGCAGCAGGTCTTGCTTGGCGAACCTCACCGAATTCTTTGTAGTTAAGTTTGAGCACAGATTGGTTAGCGATAATTTGTTCATTTCCTAATAATTCCATACGGTCTAACAACGGTGCACTCGGAACACCCTCTGCTTTAAAGCGAGCGAGGATTTCCTCACTTTCCCATTTCGAAATTTCTGCTCCTGTGATTTCTTTTCTTTCCTGAGCATTACTTACTCTTCCTGCTGGAGAAGCAAACCGCTCATCTTCTATCAAATCCTCCCTTTCCAAAGCTTTGCACATTCCTTGCCATTCTGCGTCAGATACCGCGCCTGCAGTTATGAATCTATCTTTCGCTTCATAGATTAAATCTTGTGAACCTTGTAGCTTTCTAACATCGACTTCATTTTCAGCAAAAACGATTCCAGCCATTCCTTCGGGCCAAAAAAATGAAATCATCGAATCCAACATAGATAATTCTATGTGTTGGCTTATTCCTTGTTTTTCTCTTGCATAAAGGGCAGAAGAAATCGCTTGAGCAGCAGTAAGAGAAGTGACTTTATCTGCGATGATAATTCGAAACATTTTTGGTCGGCCCGTATCTCGATCTGCTTGTATGTCTGTAGCTCCAGACAAAGCCTGAATGACAGGATCATAAACTCTTGAATTTGCATAAGGTCCTTCCTTGCCAAAACCGCTTATGGAAAGATAAATAATATCTTTGTTGATCTCTCTGATCGCTTTTTCGCCAAAGCCCATCCTATCGATAGCACCCGGTCGAAAATTTTGCATAAAAACATCCGCGTCTTCTGCAAGCTTAAAAAGGATTTCTTTTCCTTCTTGAGACTTAAGATCCAGAGCAATAGATTTTTTCCCCCTATTACAGGAAAAAAATACCGGATTTACTCCATTATGGGTTGCAGCCATATGTCTAACTAATTCTCCTGAGACAGGCTCAACTTTGATAACTTCAGCACCTTGATCCGCTAAAATCATTGCACCGACCGGACCGGAAACCATGCTGGTTAGGTCTAAAACTTTTACTCCATTTAGAGGTCCCATTTTTTTAGTTTGAATAGTTTATTTTCATCGCTTTTTGATAGGCACTTCTCAAAGCTATTCTATCTCGATATTCTGCAACATTATCGGGTAAAGAAAACTCATAAAAAATCGCCCAATCCAAACAAGTCATCAAAAAAATATCAGCTACTCCAAATCCACCTTTGAGAATAGTTTTTCTAGAATTTAAGTGATTCTCTATTACCTGAATTTGACGCATAAAGTACTCCCTGCAGGCGTCCACCACAATTGGCGATTCACCATAAATATCTTTCAAATCATAATGCCTTCTCATAACATAAAGAGATGTTTCATCTAATTCTCCATAGATAAAACTGCACCATTCATCTTCCTTGGAAATATCAATCTCATCTCTTGGGATAAAAATTTTTTTAGAAGAAAAGTTTTTTTGTAAATATCTACATATTGCTAAGCTTTCCGAAAGCTTTAACTTCTTATGTTCCATGGCTGGTATTTTTTGCTTAGGATTGATTTGAGTATATTCTTTTGTCTGGGTCTCCCCTGTTCGAGGGCCAATTGGAACTATCTCATAATTTATTTCCAATTCTTCAGCCATCCATATTGGTCTGAGAGTTCTTGCTGTCCCCGCCCCCCAGAGTTTGACTGATTCATCCATCTATTCAGTTTGCAAGATTAAATAATTTCCAAAATCTAGGAATAATCCAGGAAACAAAAATCGAAAAGAAGAATCCTAAAGAATAACTATACAAAATAGATATCAATCCAGACAATTCTAGAAGCTCGTCTAACTGAAAAAGAAATATCATCATAAAGAAAACTGCAGCGGTGCTTATCAGTGATAGTAAAAATTTTATTATATTATTTGAAGCAATTACTATGTTTGATACGCCCAAGAACCAACCTGTCATAGCTCCCAGTAACCAATTAGATATTTCATGTCCTTCATGAGTTGGATACAGTAAGTGAACAAGAAACTGGAAAGAGATGAGAATAAAAAACCAAGAAAACTTATCAAACTTTTCATAAATCTTATATTGAATAGCATAATGCCAAAGTAAAAGTATAAAGCTTCCGATTAAAAGTCCTGAAGTCACATCCCCTAGGTCGTGCACGCCTAAATACATTCTGCTAAAAGCAACTAACAAGATGAAAGTTATAGCTCCTATTGAGATGAATTTATTTTTAAATTCGTAAGCCAAAAGTCCCCATAAAGTTACAGCAATTTGAGCATGTCCGCTTGGCCAACCGTAACTAGTCCCAGTCCCTTCGTCCAACATTAAGTCTGCTGGAGGTCTTGGGTCCTGAAAAAGATCTTTCAAAAAACTGTTCACTACTGCAGAAATAAATAGCAGCATTGCAACTCTTGAGAATCTTTGAGGCGACCAAAAAAAATATCCGAACGCTATGAATAAAAATAAAAAGATTGGGTAACCAGTTAAAGAAATGTTATAAAAAAAGAAATTAAGAAAAGGCGTTCTTATTCCCTCAACCCATGATATGTCATTCCAAACAGACATCTTTTTATTTTAAATGGAATCCCCTCCAAGAACAGCAGGAGTTTCGCAGTAAGTTTTCAAAATATAGTCCCGATGAGCAAGAATTCTGTCGCTCAAAACTTCTTTGATTTCTGGAATCTTGGAATTTGCCTCAAAGAAAAAAAGCATTCCCTCATTCTGTTTGGTTTTTGGCATAATCTCCAAAGAAGCTGGAAGGATTGTCATGCTGATAGTTGACCAGTAGATATCTACAGCAGAAATTTTTTCACCAATTAAATATTTAGAACCTTTTTCTTCCTGTTTTTTCAACTTATTATCAATCAGACTGATGATTTCTGCCATTTTGCTTGGGGCTTTGGAACTTGCGTCATCACTATAACCATATTTTCTTGCAAGTGGACTGTCCGACAAGATTCTCATATTCCAAACAAGTCCATCTTCACCCAAAACTATGGCACACAGTCCAAACATATCTACTCTTTCTTGGTAATTATCTGGAATCAAATGGATGCTATCCGAAGAACCAATCTCTTCCGCTAAAGCAAGTTGCTCTATCCAAACGTTTCTAGGACGCTCTTCATCATGAAACATCGTAGGTAAAGATTTTTGACTGGTGAGTTCGTAAAGCCTAGCTTGACGATCTTTGCCAGTTTTTTTATCAATTCCCATAAAGGGGTGTAAAACTCTTGTGATTTTTATTTTTTTAACATAACAGATATTTTTTAATGCTTCTGCATAAATTGCCTGAATTCCTGGAACAAATGTAATTCTCGTTCCTTCTTTCATTTTTGCAGCTTCATCAAGTGAAATGAATTCTGGTGATGTAGTTTTTTTAGTCATATGCTCTCCCTGATATGTCTAAAGTTAAATTAAACAATTTAGGAATTTTTTACAAGACAAAGACTCTTAGTTACTCATTATTTTTTGTGTATAGTACTTTTGAAAATTAACATTTTAGGAAAATATTGTGATTGAGTTAGAGAAAAAAGAATCTATTTATCATTTGAGTATGAACGCGGGCGAAAACCGTTGGAATACTACTTTTGTGAGAAAGTTTGCCGAAGCATTGGATGAAATTGAAAAAGATGAGGGTCCGGGAGCATTAATAACATCTTCTAAAGATCCTAAATTCTTTTCAAATGGGTTGGATCTTGACTGGATGCAAAATCCAGAAGACTATCCTGAAAGTGGAGACAGAGAAGTTTTTGGTGAAGAATTTATGTACTTAATGGGAAGAATTATTACTTTACCAATCCCAAGCATTTGTGTGGTCAATGGTCATGCTTTTGGCGCAGGTTTTATGTTGGCTCTCTCGCATGATATTAGATTGATGAGAGAGGATCGAGGATTCCTTTGCGCAAATGAAATGCAACTAGGATTTAAAATTCCAAGGCCAGAATTAGCTCTGTTTAGACATAAAATTCCCGCGAATTCATTTTTTGAGACCGTTCAATTGTCCAAACGCTGGACAGGAGAAGCTGCTTTTGCAGCTGGAATTGTTCAAGGTAAAGGTTCTTTTGAAGAATTACCTGAGATAGCAATTAAAAAAGCAGAAGAATTGGCACCTCTAGCAAAAGATAGAAAACATTATGCAGCTCAAAAAGAAATGCTTTATGGAGAAAATGCAGCAATTAATCTAAACCATGGGCCGGCACATATGTTAAAGAATTCAAAAGAATTTGAACTTTAATTAAAACTACTTCTTTTCAATTAACTTAAGAATGATATTAGTCTTCGGGATATTTACACATTCTTTTAGCTCGAGTTTCTCCACCATCAACGAAAGTAAAGATCATATCTTCACCATCCATTCTTCGAGACACAGTATCAAACAAGTTAAATAATCTAAAAGTCATAACTTCGTCTCTAAAAAGAATGGCAGAGTTAAAGTTTTCACAAACTGGGCCAACATCTCTTGCCCCATTTCTCAACGTTCCATCTAGACGAAAATCATGAATTAAATTATGGCCAGTCACTACGACACGATTCCCACATTGTTCAATTCTTTCTAAGAAACCTTTACGGCCTGATACGCCATGCCACAAACCTCTCATATCCACTATTCCTTCAGCCAAAGGCTCTGAGCATTCAGCCAAAATTGGCATCGGCACTTGAGAATAACCGCATCCCGGAGTGTAAGCTTTGGGGATATCATCAGCTGCCTTGGCAGAGCCATCAAGCTTCGGTAAAACGCAATAATTAACTGTTTTGCCATCTTTCAAGAAAATTGACGGGTCTGTTGTATCTAAAGGTCTTGGTAATAAAAATGCATAAACCATTAAAGAAGCAACTAAAAAAAGGAATATGCCAATAAAGAGTAAAGATAATCTAAAAAACACCGAAAATTATATATAGATAAAATAATCTTTTAATGCAACGATTATAGTCTTAATTCTATAAGTTTCATGTAATATAAGTGTTATGAAAAGATTTGTAATAGTTAGTAAGTTAAATACTATTATTCATTCACTGAGTAGCTTCGGTTTATCCATTGTCTATACTATAGGTCACGTATTTATTTCTTGGGTATGTGCCTCTCTGATTTTTAACGTAGATTTCCTTCTCGCATCAGCAGATGCAATTATAGAGCCTATAATAAATGGCTTCTGGTTTTATCTTCTTCATAAGTTTGCCCACGATAAATTGAGACCCACTGTTCTGGCAGTTGTTTATACTATAGGTCACTTTAGTATTGCCTCAATGTGGAGCTATACTTTTTTAAATGTAGCTCTTAACCTTGCAGTCTTAGATGCAATTATCGAACCGATATTAAATGGTTTCTGGTTTTTCGCTCTATTGTATTATTGGAATCTTCAAGATAGATCTGATAATCGATTTGTTAACGGCTAACAATAAGCTCCAAGCTTCAATTCTTGCCTAAAATAACCGTTTTTATAAATTTACTAAGTGGAAAAAAAGAAGAAAGCTCTAATTGTTGAAGGAGGCGGCCAAAGAGGTGTGTTTTCTTTCGGAATAACTGATACGTTTATTAAAAAAAATTATGATCCATTTGATATTTATATTGGTGTATCAAATGGCGTAGCTGTTCTTTACTGGTATTTAATAAGAGAAACAGAAAATAATTTAGATAAAATGCTCTACGCCGCTTCAGGTGATTATTTTAGTTATAAAAATATTTTCAATGGTAAAGATATATTCAATATTCATAAGATGTACAAAGATGGTGAAAAAATTTTTAAACCAGATGTTGAAAAAATAAAAAATAACTTAAATAAAAAAAAATATATTTCAGTAGTGACAGATGCGACAGAAGCAAATGCTGAATATTACTCTTTTGAAGATAAAGAATGGATGCAGAAAATGATTGCCTCTGGAACTTTGCCCATATTGGTAAGAACGCCAAGCTTAATAAATGGCCGTAGGAAATTTGATGGAGGCATCACTGATCCTTTACCTGTGGAAAAAGCTTATGAAATGGGAGCTAAAAAAATAATTGTAATAAGAACATATGAAAAAGAATTCAGAAGAAAGCTGAAAATTGAAAACTACATTGGTGCTTTACTGTCTCAAGGATATCCTAAATTGAGAAGAGCATTACTAAATCATGATAAAACATATAATAAAGCTCTAGATTTCATTAACAATCCTCCGAAAGATTGTGAAATTGTTCAATTGTGTCCTCCTGAAAAACTTAAGACAAAAAGAGATTCAAAAAATATTGAGCTTTTAAAAGGAGATTACGAAGAAGGAAAAAAAGTTGCTGAAAAATATTTAAAAGGATTAGCGAAACTATAAAACAAGTTTTTTATTTATAAAGTTTCGATTGATAAAAAACTTTTTTATCTTCGTAAGTTACTTCCCTACAAATCCAGGCCATGCCCCCATGTATTCTATGAATTTTTCGCTTAGGCCCTCTTTATTTAAATGAGCTTTTGAAACTGGAAGTTCTATAGGTTCAAACTTTGGATTTTCCATCACCTTCAATGGAAAATCATGATGAAGAATAGCTGCCCTACCTATAGTTACAAAATCAACTTTGTTATTTAGAACCTTGTGAACATTTTCACCAGTTCTTATATTTCCCGCTACCGTTAACATAACATCTTTAAAATCAAGTTCCGTAAAATGTTCCAGTAAATTTTTTCCTTGATGTTCTTCTTCTACAGGTTCTTTAAAAGAGTCCCAAAGTGACATATCCAAAAAATCGATTTTGTTAGTCTCAATAAGTTTTTTACAGACTTTTTTTGTTTCTCCCAATTTAATTCCAAATCTTTCCGCGGATAACCTAACTCCTAGTAGAAATTCAGAACCGCATTTATCTCTAATGCCGTCAATTATCTCAAAAATTATTCTAGACCTGTTTTCTAAATTTCCTCCATATTCATCGTCTCTTTTGTTGATATCAGAGCTTAAAAATTGACAAAGAATGTATCCATGAGCTCCGTGAATTTCTGCTCCCTCATACCCTGCTTTTTTAGCTCTAACCCCTGCCTCAATAAAGTCATCTCTTAATCTTTTGACTTCATCTATCGACAAGGCTCTTGAGTTTGTTTCCTCATCATCTGATGGACAGACAGGCTGTTCACCTATGATGTCCTCTGGCGACCTCATTCCAGCATGATGGAGTTGGGCGACAGCCAAACTATCATGAGATTTGATTTCATCAGTTAATCTTTTTAATCCTTCTATGTGTTCGTCTGCAAAAATACCCAATTGACCGGGAAAGCCTTTCCCAATTGCCTGCACGTGAGAAGCGCATGACATGGTTAATCCAAAATTTCCTTTGGCTCTCATAGTTAACCAGTTGTATTCCTCATCTGAAAGTTTTCCGTTTTCATAACTTTGAGTGTTTGTTAACGGAGCAAGCATAAACCTATTTTTCATAGTCAAGCCGCATGGAAATTTAATTTGATCGTTTAAATTTTTCATAGTTTGACTCCTTTTAAACGATACCTTTTAAGATAAAGTCCTTTATTATTACTAATCATGACTAGCCCCATCTACTAAACCTATATGGATATTATCAGGCAAATCTAAGTCATCTAAACAAGCAAAATTGACTGCTATTTGATCTGGATATCTTCTTCTCTTGTGATGAGTATAAACTCCGCAAAGTTTACAAAAATAATGCTCAGCAATATTTTTATTCCATTTATATAAACCTAAATTTTCGTCACCTTCCAATAAAGTAAATAATTCTTGAGATACCGGTTTCATTACAATAGATTTCTTTCTGCATAATGAGCAATTACATCTATATAAATCCTCATAAGCGTTCTCAGCCTCTATTTGAAAACGAACTTTCTTACAGTGACAAGATCCTATAAACATTTACTAATCTTTCAAGACACAAACTTTACGAACCTTTGAACTTACAAGCAAATTTTTTAGATGGATTGAAACAGTTAACATAAAAGTATATTTTGAAGCACATAAATATTTGTGCCCTTCACTTTTTTAAAGAGACTGTCTCATTTCTTCTCCAATTTTTAAGAAACCATATTTTTCGTAAAAAGTCTGATTGTGTTTGGTAGATTCAAGCAGATAAAGCCCAAATTCTTTACAGCCCCTCTTCTTAGCTAATGTAAGAGTTTCTTCGATTAACATTCCGCCAACATTCTTTCCTCTAGCATCTTGATCAACAACTAACTCCTCCAATTGGCAGTATTCTCCGTTGTATCTAAGCGCAAGGTTGAAGGAAATGGATGCCATACCAAGAATTTTTCCATTTTCCTCCGCAATAATTAAACTGCCTCTCTCATTAGAAATTAATTTACTAAAAGTTTCTGAATCAAAAACTTCATATGAATCTGATGTAACTTCTGATGTAGCTGTAGCCAAAACATTGAGAAGCTCTGAACATCTTCGATGGTCTTCTGGTTTAGCAAGTCTTATATTCACACTCATGCTCATTCCCACTCAATAGTAGCTGGTGGTTTGCTAGAAATATCATAAACAACTCTTGAAACCTTCGGAATTTCATTAATTATCCTGTCAGAAACTTTATTCAATAAATTGTGGTTGAGTTGGGAAGCTTTTGCCGTCATAAAATCAATGGTCTCTGCAGCTCTTAAAGCAATCACGTATTCATAGCGCCTAGCATCACCTACTACACCGACGCTTTTGATTGGTAAAAATACCGCAAATGCTTGGCTTACTTTGTCATATAGATTTGCCGAAGACAGCTCTTCCATAAAGATATAATCTGCTTCCCTTAAAATGTCTAATTTTTCTTTCGTAATCTCTCCGATTGTTCTTACTGCTAAGCCAGGACCTGGAAAAGGATGTCTACCGATCAAAGACTTTGGTAAGCCCAATGAAAGACCTATTTTTCTTACCTCGTCTTTGAATAAAGAATTTAAAGGCTCTACCAAAGGTAACTTTAAGTAGGATGGCAAACCGCCAACATTGTGGTGAGATTTAATCACATGCGCCTTTCCACCTTTGATGCCAGAAGATTCAATTACATCGGGATAGATAGTGCCTTGCGCTAAAAATGAGACATCCTTAATTTTTTTTGCTTCCTTCAAAAAGACATCAATAAAATTTTTTCCTATTACTTTTCTTTTTTCTTCAGGATTTTTTTTACCTTTTAAGTTTTTAAGGAAAAATTTTTCAGAATCGGAAAAATGAATATTTATTTTTAAAGCCTTTTTTAAATCTTTAAGAACTTGTTTGGCTTCGTCTTTTCTTAACAAACCATTATCAACGAAAATACATTCCAATTGCTTACCAATCGCCTTTGATAAAAGCGCAGCAACCACTGAAGAATCAACTCCGCCAGAAATACCCAATAATACTTTTTTCTTACCTACTTGTTTTTTTATATCTTCAACAAGTTTTTCGACTATATTTTTTGGTCTCCATTTAGCCTGACAGCCGCATATTTCTCTGACAAAAGTTTTTAAAATTTGAGCGCCCTTTTCGGTATGTGTTACCTCTGGATGAAACTGTAAGCCATATTTTTTTATTAAATTGTTTTCAAAAGCTGCAATTGGACTGTTTTTAGAGGAAGCAACTTTTTTAAAATTTTTGGGTAATTTAGTTACTTTGTCGCCATGGCTCATCCAAACATTAAGTGTAGAGATTTTGATATCTTGAAATAACTTACTTTTATTCAATTTAATTTCAGCATGGCCAAATTCTCTTTTCTTTGAAGTGTTTACTAAACCCCTAAAATGTTTTGACATGAGTTGCATGCCATAACAAATTCCTAAAACAGGTATTTCACTTTCTAAAATTTTAGGATCAACTTTAAGGGTATTTTTTGCATTCACTGACTCTGGACCTCCAGAGACAATAATGCCTTTAGGATTAGCTTTAATAATGTTTCTATAAGGGGTATTGCAAGACAGAATTTCGGAATAAACCCCAAGTTCTCTGATACGCCTAGCAATCAATTGAGTATATTGTGAACCACAATCCAGAATAATTATTTTTTCTGAATCAATAGCGCTATTCACTTTTAACTTATTCTGTAATTTGGTGCTTCTTTTGTGACACTCACATCATGAACATGACTTTCATTTATTCCTGCTGAAGTAATCTGCACAAATTTTGTTTTGGTTCTCATTGCTTTGACGTTTTTGCTTCCTGTGTAACCCATGCTTTGTCTTAAACCGCCAAGCATTTGATGAATAGTAGTTTCTACCCAACCTTTATAAGGGACTCTGCCTTCGATTCCTTCTGGCACTAGTTTGTCAGAACTCGAAACATCATCTTGAAAGTATCGATCTCCAGAATTTGTCTCTCCAGACATAGCTCCAACCGAACCCATGCCTCTGTATGATTTATAACTTCTACCTTGAAAAAGTTCAACCTGTCCTGGGGCTTCTTCTGTTCCAGCCAATATACTTCCTAACATCACTGTACTTGCTCCTGCAGCAATAGCTTTGGCAATATCCCCAGAAAATCTAATCCCGCCATCAGCAATGACTGGAATATTCTTCTTGCCAATGGCTTTGACTACATTTGCAATAGCAGAAATCTGAGGTACACCAACGCCAGTTACTATTCTGGTCGTACAAATCGATCCGGGACCTATTCCGACTTTAATGGCATCGGCACCTGCCTTGATTAAGTCTAAAGCACCATCACCCGTGGCGACGTTTCCCCCAATGACTTGAACACCTTTATTCATTTTCTTAATTCTTCGAACTCGATTAATAATGCCTTTGGAATGACCATGAGCACTATCAACAACGAGGACATCAACGCCTGCTTCAACAAGCGCATCCACTCTCTCATCGGTTTCTTCCCCATTACCTACGGCAGCTCCTACGAGAAGTCTGCCCTCGGTATCTTTTGAGGCTAAAGGAAAATCCTTATTTTTATTTATATCTTTCAAAGTTACGAGACCTTTTAAGGTGAAACTTTTATCAACCAATAAGATTTTTTCTATTCTATTTTTATAAAGGAGGTTTTTTATAATATCTAATTTAGCGTCTTCCTCTGCAGTGACCAAACGTTTTTTTGGCGTCATGATGGATTCTACTGGAGCTGATAAATCAGAGACATTACGAAAATCTCTGGAAGTCACAATGCCAACTAGATCGCCATCATTTACGACAGGCATGCCTGAAATATTCAAGTCTTGCGTAAGTTTGATTAATTCCCCAACACTTTTTTTAGAGGAAATGGTAATTGGGTCTCTTACCACTCCGCTTTCAAATTTTTTAACCAAAGAAACTTCTTTTGCTTGATCAGCAATAGATATATTTTTATGAATTATTCCAATTCCACCTAATTCCGCTAAGGCAATTGACATTCTACTTTCGGTTACCGTATCCATAGCTGCGGATACTATTGGGATTTTTAAATTAACCTGTTTGGTTAATTTTGTGCTTAAATCGGTTTCTTGAGGAAGGACGCTAGAATATTGCGGTACCAAAAGTACATCGTCGAAGGTCAAAGCTTGCTCTTCAATACGCAACATTTTCAAATTATACAGAAAGAAAACAAAAAACAAAGTTACCCTAAAAAATGAAGTTTAAAGGCTGGCAAATGGTTTATACCGGGATGATGATGGAATTCTCTGTAGTAGGCTTCATTTTTTATTGCTTTCCTTTGATGTTTAACGCCTTAGAGAGGGATTTAGGTGCTTCACAATCTCAACTTTCAGGTGCTTTGTCTCTTTGGTTTATAAGTTCTGCCGTAGCTTCAATTTTTCTTGGAAGATTATTAGATAAATTTTCCATAAAAAAAATAATGATGATTGGGGGAATAATTTTCAGTCTTGGGTTATTTTCCATTTCCTTTGTTCAAAGCAGCTTTAGCCTGCTGTTAATCTATGCAACATTGCTTGCTATTGGTGGACCTGCTTTAGGAAATCTTTCTGTTACAAAATTAGTTGCTAATTGGTTTGAAAGTAATGCCGGCATGGCTCTCGGAATAGCTGCTATTGGTATATCCTTTTCTGGAGTGGTCTTGCCAATTTTAGTTGATCCGCTTATCGAAATGATAGGTTGGCGAAACGTTTATATGGTTTTTGGCTTGATAGTAATTTTTTTATTGATTCCAACTGTTAGATATTTCGTAATCGATTCTCCTGAAGAGATTGGTCAATACAAAGATAATCTTCCTGATCAACCTGCCTTAGATTCTTCTCAAGATTTGATGGAAATAAAGGATTTTTTCAAACATGGCATTTTTTGGATTATCTCTCTTGCTTTTGCTTTTCAGTTTTTGGCAATGGGAGGAGTTTTACTTCACTTACCTTTGCATTCAGAAAATCAAGGCTTTCTAGGTACTTGGGCCATTTTAGGTTTTCCTATAAAACAGACTGTCTTCGCATACTCTTTTGCAGCCTTTGGTGGTGTGGTTGGTAAAGTTTTCTTTGGCTATCTCATGGATAGATTAAATCCAAATATTCCTGTGATGATCATGATGGCAATGCAATCAATTGGAATCTTTGGTTTAACTTTGATTGATAATTATCTTGTCTTCACAATTTTTTGTTTTGTTTTTGGTTTAGGATTTGGTGGCGCTATGGTTCTTATGAGCGCTTGTTTTCTGAAAGCTTTTGGTTCACAAAATCTAGGCTCTGTTAGAGGAGTATCGGCGTTATTAATCGTACCTGTCCAACCCATAGGTATGGTTTTGGTAGGTACAGCTTTTGATTTAAACCTTTATATTGAGTCCTTCTTGTTGATGGGAGCAGTTACACTAATTGGTTTTGCGATTGGTTCGAGAATAATTATTCGCTAAACAAAGCATCCGTTTTAGCGGCTGCTATAAAGTCATTCTTATGCAATCCTTTAATTTTGTGGGACCACCAATTAACAGTGACTTTTCCCCATTCCAAAATTATTTCAGGATGATGATCTTCTTCTTCTGCGAGATGGGCAACTCTTTTTAAAAAATCTAGACCCGAAAGATAATCTTTGAAAGCAAAAGCACAAGTAAGTTGTTCTATACCGTCAACCTCTATTAAATCCCAACCGGGAATTTGTGGCATCAATGTTTTTCTCTCTTCAAGGGTCACTAGAGGAGCGTCAGCTTTACAAGCTACGCATTTTCCTTCGATAAGTTTTTCCATTAATTGATTCCACCTTTAGTTAATTTTGCCGGATTTAATAATTTTTGTAATTTAGCTTTTGATATGTTCGTTTCTTCCAAGGCAACATCGATTATTGCTCTATTTTCTTTATAAGCTTTTTTTGCTATAGCTGCTGCTTTTGCATAGCCTATGATGGGGTTTAAAGCTGTAACCAAGATAGGATTTTTATCCAAAGATGCTTGAATAGATTTTTGATTTACCTTGAAAGTTTTTATGGCTTTAGATGCCAAAACATTCATGCCGCCACTTAAAATATTTATGCTCTTTAAAAGATTGTATGCAATTACGGGTAACATAACGTTGAGCTGAAAGTTTCCTGATTGTGCGCCAATACTAATGGCAACATCATTTCCAATAACATCAGCAGCAACCATTGCCACTGCTTCTGGAATGACTGGGTTAACTTTCCCAGGCATGATGCTACTTCCAGGTTGTAGAGCTTGAAGTTCAATTTCTGATAAGCCTGCCAAAGGACCGCTGTTCATCCAACGGAGGTCATTTGAGATTTTTAATAAAATAGTTGCTAAGTTTTTTAGCTCTCCAGAAACTTGAACAGCAGTATCTTGAGCACTTAATTCATGAAAAAAATTATCGCTTGGAACATTTTTGCATTTTCCTCCACTTAACTTATTTAATTCTTTAGCAAATAACTTTGCAAATCTTGGATGAGCATTAATACCTGTTCCAACTGCAGTCCCGCCTAAGGGCATCTCCAGCATTCTTGTTTCTAAGAACAAAAGAGTTTTTTTTGAATTTTTTAATTGAGCTATCCAAGCAGAAAGTTCTTGACGAAAATCTAATGGCATTGCATCCATCAAATGAGTTCTTCCTGTTTTTACCAAACCTTTTAAAGAATTTGCTTTTTTTTCAGTAACCTCAATAAGTTTATCCAATGCAGGAAGAAGTTTTTTAGTTAGATCCATGTGTGCGCTTACCTTTATTGCGGTTGGAATAACATCATTACTGCTTTGACTCATGTTTACATCATCATTAGGGTCAATAAGTGTTTTAGCAAATTTGCTAGCCAAATTAGCTATGACTTCATTGGCGTTCATATTTGAACTAGTACCTGAGCCTGTTTGAAAAACATCTATCGGGAATTGTTTGTTATGTTTGCTCTGCCAAACCTCTTTTGCAGCTTTTGATATAGCATTGGCCTTCTTAGAAGATATAAGACCAAGTGATTTATTAGCTCTAGCAGCAGCATCTTTTATAATACCCAGTGAGTCGATAAATGAATTAGTGAAAGGAAAATCCATTTTAATTCCACTAATCGGGAAATTATCAATTGCTCTTTGGGTTTGTGCTCCATATAAAGCAGAATTAGGAACGTAGACCTCACCCAAACTATCTTTTTCTATTCTGAAACCTTTTCTTTTCTTGGGCATAATTTTTTTATTAAAATGGATTATAAATTGTACAAAATATTAAGTTAGAATATCGAAGAATTTTAAGGAGAAGATGAAATGTCAGACGAAAAAGAAATAATACTACCTATCGATACTTCTTTAGGGAAACTTCCTCAAAAAACCAAAGGTTCCATTGTTCCAGTTGAATGTAAAACGATGGAAGAAATTAGAAGACATCAATTAGAAAGACTGGCTGCAGGCTTTAGGATGTTTTCGCATTTTGGTTATGACGAAGGTATTGCAGGACATATAACTTTAAGAGATCCAGAATACCCTCACTATTTTTGGGTTAATCCTTTTGGAATGCACTTTGGTCAAATCTGCATATCTGATTTAATTTTAGTAGATAGAGAAGGAAATATTGTACAAGGCGAAGATAAGATGCTGAATACTGCTGCCTTCGCCATTCACTCTAGACTTCATGAAGCGAGGTCAGATGTAAATGCTGCTGCTCATTCTCATTCAATGTATGGAAAATCATTTTCAACTCTAGGCAGACTTTTAGAACCTATTACACAAGATTCATGTGCATTCTATGACGACCATGTTTTATTCGATGACTATACCGGAGTTGTTCTAGAAACCGATGAGGGAGACAGAATCGCAGAAGCACTTGGTGATAAGAGAGCTGCCATTTTAAAAAATCATGGCTTGTTAACAACCGGTGAATCTGTGGATGCTGCTTTGTGGGCGTTTTTATCCATGGATAGGTGTTGTCAATCTCAGCTTTTGGCTGAGGCCGCAGGACAGATGGAGCGAATTTCTGATGATGTTGCCAAGCTGACTAAAACACAAGTTGGCACAGAGATGGCAATGTGGGCTAGTTTTCAGCCTCTTTATGACTTGATGCTTGAAAAAGACGACAGTTTCTTAAATTAATCAATTAAGGGCGCTTAGAATGCCAGAAATTTTTCAGCCTGTTTATTTGGCTACATTTTCTTTTTTGTTTTTCATCAGTCTAATTATTCATTTTTTATTTAGAGTAATTTTAAAAAGATTAAAAATTGTTGACATACCTGATGGCGAAAAAAAGAAACACAAAAGATTAGTCCCTATCTCAGGTGGAATATCAGTCATGTTTTCTTTGGTTGTAGTTGGAAGCCTTTATTTACTTTTAAGTTATTCGCAATTTTTAGAGATCTTTTTTGAAACGGAATCTTTAAAAGTATCAACTTGGTATCTAGATATGAAAACAGGATTTTTGATTGGTATCACTGGCTTAATTGTTGCTTCTGTTTCTTTCTTTGATGACGTTTTGGAGCTCCCCGTTTGGTTTAGATTCATGACCTTAATTTTATGTTCTGGAATAGTAATTGGAATTACTGATTTAAGCCTCACCTCACTTGGAAATCTTTTTGGCTTTGGAGAAATAAAGCTAAATAACTTTATTGGTCCAATTTTTACAATCTTTTGTGTTGTAGGTGTAGCAAATGCTTTCAATTGGATTGATGGGTTGGACGGTCTTTTTTCTACTCAGGTTTTAATTGCAGCATCTGGAATATTTTATTTTAGTGGTGGAAATGGAATTTTCTTTGCAATATTTCTATTGGCTTTCCTGCCCTATCTTTTGATGAATTTAAGTTTTTTTGGGAAGAAAAATAGGGTTTTTATGGGAGATCATGGTTCTATGGCAATTGGTTATTCCGCTGCCTGGTTCTTGATTAGTGCAGCTGAAATTGAAGTGATGAGTCCTATAACTGCTCCTTGGTTAATAGCTTTAGTTCTTTTAAATGCCTTAAGAGTCATGTTCAAAAGAGCAACTCTAGGGGTATCGTTATTCAGATCGGATAGAGAACATATTCACCATTTCTTTTTAGATAATAGCTTTTCAAAAGGTCAAAGCCTCTTGATAGTGACTTTAATAAGTATCTTTCTTACTTTAGTTGGAATAATGTTTGAACTAAATCAAATATCAGACTACATATCTTTTTATTTCTTCATATCAGCTTTTATCGTTTGGAGCTTCTTAAGTTCCAATTTGAAAAAAAGATTTGAAAATTGAAATATTATTTTGAAAGTAATTCTTCTATTTGCCAAAGAGTATCTTTCCCAAAAAACATCTCATCTTCAACAAAAAATGTAGGAATGCCAAATACTCCTCTTTCCACAGCAGCCTCGGTATTTGAAATTAGTTTGGCTTTTACCTCTGGATCTTGCATTTGAGACATTAATTTTTCACCATCAAAGCCCGATTCTTCATAAGCTTTCTTTATGACTTCAGGGTCGTCCATTTTTTTTGGCTCTTCCCACATATGGACTAAAACTTTATCAATATAATCCTCTAAATAACCATCCATTTCAGCTGCAATAGCTCCACGAATAATTTGAAGGCTTATTACTGGAAAATGAGGATTCATTTTAAAATCATTTAGTTCATGTCTTTCAATGAATCTCTGCATTTCTAAGTTTTGGTACTCATTCTTATTTTTGACGCCAAAAAATTGCTCCATTGGGGGTTTGTTGTTTGTTGCTTTAAAAATTCCTCCAAGTAAAACAGGGATGTAGTTAACTTCTACGCCGGTTTTCTCTTTAATTTTTTTTATAACTTTATGGCTCAGATAAGCATTTGGACTAGCAAAGTCAAAGTAAAAATCTATTTTTTTCATTTCTCACTCTCCTTGTAAACATTTCTCATTATAAAAAGAAATGGCATCTTTTTCATAGGCGTTTTGAACTAAATTGTTTAGAAATTTACATTTGGTTTTATCCTTTTTGATTCTTGAGTCTGCATACAATCTCTTGAATTCATCAATTCTTTTTAATTCAAAGTTGCTCATGCCAATGCCTTGGTCATTTTGAGAGTCTAAGATTAAAAATTTCTCTCCTGAGCTCGACCAAGAATTCCATTTTGGTAAATTATTATCTCTACCTTTACCGGGATCTCCAGAGTAGGCAAATTCAGCCCAATAAGACTGCATGGCAATGGACAATCTAATGGCGTCTGGAAGATTTTCATCATTAAACATAAATCTTTCTATTCCAAGAAGCTTCATAGTCCCAGTAATAAATGGTATTTCCATAGCATGGGCCGCTCCAAAGATTTTTGAAAAATCCATCCACAACAACTTTCCTTGTTCATCCCAATCAAATCTATATGCAAATACATCTTTTTTACCGGAAGAAACCATATCTCTTGCAGGATTATCAACTGCAGAGATTTTCCAATTATTTGAAGCATATTCAGCTGTTAAGTCATACATCTCTTGATTACGAACAACGATTAACCTATTAAAGAGACTGGTTGAGTAATCGGATTCCATGGCAGCAAAAAGTTTTGTTTCGTCTCGATTGGTACCAAAGATTACAGGTACATCGTTGTAAAACTTTTTCCTAGAAAATTGCATACCTCGTTTGGGAATGACATGGCCATCGCTTAAAACTCTTGGAATCATTTTTTTTCCAACTTGTTTAGATTTATCTATTTCTTTGTACACTTTAAAGATTTGCCTTAAATCTAATCCTTGCATTAGCTCTAGAAGCTTAAATTCATTCATTGAATCTTGGGCAATATTTGCTTCAAACGAATCTTTAGAACTTTCGGAAGAAACCAATAATTTGCTGATAACTTCTTTTGAAGAAGTTAGTAAAGAAGATTCTTTGTTATCAAAAAACTTAGATGCTTCTTTTAGATCAAATGTATTAGTTGCCCCGCTTTGAGAAATTGCTTTATGAAAAAGGCCTTTGGCAAGAGGTGAGCTCAATAAAGCAAAAACATTATGTCCACCAGCTGACTCACCAAATATAGTTACATTATTCTTATCTCCTCCAAAATCCCCGATATTTTGTTTTACCCATTTCAAAGCCATAATTTGGTCGAGTGTCCCAAAATTTCCTGATTTATCTTCTAGATTGTTAGATGTTGCTGCAAAAGCTGGATGATAAAACCAGCCTAAGAAGCCTAGTCTGTAATTTATGGAAACAACAACTAGTTCGTGAGCATTAACCAACTTACTGAAATCATATGAAGCAGACTCTCCAGAGGTATTTCCACCTCCATGAATCCAAAACATTACTGGAAGTTTTTTATCTGAAGTTAATTTTTTTGGAGTAAAAACATTTAGATAAAGACAGTTTTCCGTTCCAGTATATTCACCCTTTCCTCCTCTATCTAGAGAAATAGAAGGGACCTGGGGGCAAGGATCGCTGAATTTAAGAGCCTTAACTATATCTTTTTGCTTCGTAAGAGCTCTTGGAGCTTTCCAACGCAAACCGCCTTCGGGAGGCTCAGCATAGGGGATACCTAACCATTGATGGCTATTATTCAGTTCGATACCAACATATTTGCCTGAGATTGAAGAAATAAGTTTGGTTTCTTCAAAGTTTTCTTTTTTTGTTGCATCAATAGCACAAGCTGAAATAAAAATTGTAAAAAATAAAAAAGAAATTTTTTTCATAAGAACTATTAAAAGGATTTTTGAATATTGAATAAAAGTATATAGTAAAACTTAATTATTTAACTTAATAAAAACAATTTAGAGAGAGATATGCAAATTTCACCAATACCCACTTTATCTGATGATATAAATGATATTAGATTAAGAACTGCAAACATAGTTGCTGAAAAAATTATTCCAAATGAAAAAGAAATTTATTCAAAAGGAGAAAATTCTTCTTCGGTTAGAAAAGAAATTAGAGAACAAGTAAAGAAAGAAAAGTTATGGGCACCTCATCTTCCAGAAGAATATGGAGGTATGGGTATCGGTTTTATGGCGCATGCTTATATGAATGAAATCCTTGCTTGGTCGCCTCTTTCAAACAGACTTTTTGGGGTTATTGCACCTAACTCAGGAAATCAAAAGGTCTTGCTTAAATATGGCTCTGAAGATCAAAAAAAGAAATGGCTCGAACCCTTGATTGCAGGAGAAATGGAGTCAGCATTCTCTATGACTGAGCCTGATAATGCAGGTTCCGACCCAAGATCTATCCAAACTACTGCAAAAAAGGAAGGTGACGAATGGGTCATTAACGGTCACAAAGTCATGACCTCAAATGGAATCAAGGCAGATTTTGCAATTGTAATGTGCAGAACAGAAGAAGAAGGTGAAGATGGCGAGGTCAATTCTCGAATGACCCAGATAATTGTTCCTACTGATACGCCTGGATTTAATGTCATTCGTTCTGTACCTATTTGGGGACATACAGGAGGAGATCACGTTGAAATAAAATATGAAAATGTCAGAGTTCCTGTTGAAAATCAATTAGGTGCAAGAGGAACTGGACATGCTGCAGCTCAAGATAGATTAGGCGCTGGAAGAGTCTTCCACTGTATGAATAGTATTGGTCAAATGTGGAGAGCTTTTGATCTAATGCTGCAAAGAACCATCACTCGAGAGGTTCATGGTGGAAAGCTGGAGACAAAGCAATTGATTCAAGGCTTTATCGCCGATTCATACATTGATATTCAAACAGCGAGATTGATGACAATTCATTGTGCTGAAGTTATGGATAGTGAAAATGATCCCAGAGTAGATATTTCTGCAATTAAAATCTATGTTCCTGAAGCGATGCATAGAGTAGTTGATAGAGCTATTCAAGTTTATGGGTGGAAAGGAGTTTCTGCTGACCTGCCTTTATTTGGAATGTATCAAGGAGCTAGGACTCTAAGACTAGCTGATGGTCCAGATGAGGTACATAGAATTTTAATTGCTAAACAAGTCCTAAAAAAATATCACCAAGGTTTATCATGGGATTTTGGAATTTAAGATTTTATTATTTTTGCGTCTTTAGCTATATTGTCTTTAAGAAAATCTTTCTGAGACCCTTCAATTTTTACCAGTTTTAAACTGGATGATGCGGTAGCAATTATTTCACCTTCTTGATGAAGTTCTGCACTGGCAAAACCAATCGATTTTCCTAATTTTATAATTTTAGATTTACAATCTAATTGTCCTGGCCTTCCTGCAGCCAAAAATGAGACGTTTATATCGATCGACATTGGTGTGTAAATGAAATCTGTTAGTTCCATTACTAAAAAAGCCATACATGAATCCATCATTACCGTAGTAAAACCTCCTTGAATGATTGTCCCGTTTGAATGGCAAATATCTTCAGTAGCTAGAAATGACATTCTTAAAGACTGAGATTTGAAATTAATTTCCAAAACTTTCCCGGACAACTGTTTCATATATTCGGGAGTGTTATCTTTTTTCATTTTTCTTTATTTTGAAATGAGGAAAATACTTCAATAGCTTTTTTTCTAGACTCTTTTAAGTCAACTAAATGATTACTATACCCTAGGTCATTTCTTTCATCAGTTGATGGGTCATGAATATTTTTAACAGATGATATTTCGGGAACCCATTTTTTTATGAAATCTCCTTTTTTATCAAATTTTTCAGATTGGGTAATGGGATTAAATATTCTGAAATATGGTGCGGCGTCTACTCCTGTTGATGCACTCCACTGCCAGCCTCCATTATTTGAGGCAAAATCAGCATCAATCAAATTTTGCATAAAATATTTCTCTCCCTTTCGCCAATCTATGAGTAAATTTTTTGAAAGATACATTGCAACTATCATTCTAAGTCTGTTGTGCATCCAACCAGTAGAATTTAATTGTCTCATTGCAGCATCAATTATTGGTACTCCAGTCTCGCCATTTGACCAAGCAATAAAATGAACTTTATTATCTGACCATGGAAACTCATCATATTTTTCTGAAAAAGATAAATTTTTACTAACTCTTTGATTATGAAAAAGAATGTATTTATAAAATTCTCTCCAGATAATCTCATTTACCCAAGTCTTGACCCCTTCTTCCTCTTCTGAGAGTTTTTCAAAAACTTCAAAAAGACATTGCTTTGAAGATAAAACTCCTGAGGAGAGGTAAGGCGAAAGCGAACTTGTTCCATCAATTGCAGGAAAGTCTCTTTTTTCTTTGTACATAAGTATTTTTTGAGCAATAAATTCATCTAATTTACCAAGCGCATATTCTTCACCTGCCCTGTAAAGCTCTAAGGTTTTTTTTCTCTCAGCATTTAAAGAAATGTTTTCAACTTCATCACTTTCTTGAGTCTTATGCTTTTGTTTTTTTGGCAAGCCTAATACTTCAATTTTTTTTGTAAGAAGTTTTGATCTAAATGCTCTTGAAAATGGGGTGAAAACTTTAAAAAATGTATCGCTTTGAGTCTTGATACTTTCGGGATGAAAAACAGAAGAATCAAATGAGTTGAGTTTTTTATTTAAATCAATTAATTCCTTTTCTAGATTTTGGTCTCTATTTATTTCATTGATACCATATTCTTTATTAATAAATACTTCGTTTATATTGTTACTTTTTACAAACTCAATAACTTTTTGGTTTTCTTCACCTATTCCCTCGGCGTGAATGACTTTAAAAGATATGTTGAGCTCAGTTAATCTTTTAGAAATGTTTTTTAAATTTTCGATTTGAAAAGCAATTTTTAAATCACTTTCATTATGACTTTGCCATTTTTTAGGGTTATTAATGAACATTGCAACTAAAGACTCACCATTTTCAGCGGCATGATAAAGAGCAGGATTATCTCTTAATCTAAAATCTGTATTGAAAATAAATAAATTTGTCATATTTTGGTGACAAGACAATGTGTATAGTTGCGCCCAACATAAAATTTAACACATCATCTCGCCAAAAAAAGCGAGTCTTTTATGGGGGAAAGACTCGCTAAATCCAGATTTAGGAGAGTTTCTTTGGGAGAAAATGAAAATCTGAATAAAGTATATGATATATAAATAAAATTTATATTGGGTTATAAAATACTTAAATTTAGTTATATCAAGAAAGCTCTTCGAAAGTAATACCTGCTTTCATTAACCTACTTATTAAAGGATTGCCTAGTCCTACTGCTGAAGTTAAAACTCCTCCGAATTCGTTCCCAAATGGCAAATCATCTGAAAAAGCTAAAGTTAGGGCTGATTCACAAACCATTTTTGAGGTAGATTTATAACCCGGATCACCTGAACCAAAAATTTCAAATCGTCTTTCATCACCATCCTGAAGCTTTGCTACAAATAATCCTCTAAACCAACCATTATCTCTAGTTTCTTTATCTGGTCCTTCTCCAGGCTTTAACAAAAAAGGTCTCACTAGACGTCTCAATGGAGTAGCTATTACAAGAAAGGCTGACATCAATATGAAACTAGTTATTCGAGCCACAGCTTTAGATGGGTATCTTCCTAACTCTTTGAAAGTGAAATCTTTACCATAAGATTTTTGATTTAAATCAAACAGGGCTGCACTTCTTCTAACAACTCTTGTATTAGCAAATGCCATTAATCCCATTCCTGAAAATTCGTTGGTACCTGGGATAGGTTCGATAGTGAAACCATCAGCACTACTATTTTTTTGTTTCTCTGAAACAGTATCTTGAGGATTCAATAAAAAAGGATCTCTCATTTCTTTTGGTAAAGGACCCATAGTGAACATTGTTTCAGTTGTACCTCCACTAGCTCCTCCTTTTGCAGAATGATAAACAGTTACATGAGAAACTGGTTTTTCTGATCTAGTTACTGAAAAGAAAACTCCCATATCAGAAGGAATTGAATCATAGCCGCAAGAAGGAATGATTCTTGTTCCATCTAAGGCTGCCTTATCATGAAATCTTTCAATCAAACCTTTAACCCAATGATTTTCTCCTGTAATGTCTGTGTAATGAGTTTTGTTCTCAACACAAGCTTCTACAACTTTTGTACTATATCTTGCAAAAGGTCCCGCAGCAGAGAGTACAACTTTAGTTTGTTTTACAAAACTTTGAATTGCCTCATAGTCATCAGAGTCAGCAACGAAGATATCGCAAGCCAAATTAAGTTCCTTTTTTAAATCTTCTAACTTTTCTTTATTTCTTCCTGATATAGCCCAACTTAAATCTGGATAATTTGATTGAAAATATTCGGCACATAATCTTCCTGTAAAGCCTGTGGCACCATATAAAATTATTTGATATTGCCTTTCCATAACTAATCTCTCCTATTTGAGTGTATTAAAAAAGGGAGTCACAAGACTCTCTTTTTATCAATTCGTAGAATAAGTTTGCTCACATTCCTCAAAGTTATCAGAGATCACCTCGTATCCAACAGCTTGAAGAGCTGCCCATTCAGATGCCCAAGGTGCTTTTCCGTCAAAATAGTCGTCAAAGATTTTTCCATGTGATGAAGCATCCGGAGTAATTGCTCTCACCATCAATGTTTTAGCTTCGTGAGTCCCTCCGCCAAGAGGAACGAAAATACCCACAAAAAAATCATTTCCCGCATCGATGACTGCTTCTTCAAAAGCAGTCATAGCAGCTACAAAATCTTGAAGTTTGCTAGTTTGCACAATCACACGCTGAACTCTTTCGTATCCAGGATCAAGCCTGAAGGGTTTTAGAGGCTTCCAAGTAACTCCATACTTCGCATCCCTTAATCTTGCAAATGCTGGAGAAGCTTGCTGTGGGTCGTATTTTAAGGATCCCTCTAAAGCCGCTTGAACACTTGGAAATGCGCTCCAAACCATCATTTGGCCATCATATTCGTTACCAGATCTAGTTATGCAAACACCTGCATCTGTAGCTCCAGTTGCTTTGAATGCAGTCGTATTAGACTTTAAAGTTTCTATATACCTTTCCACATTTGTAGCTGAAAGCATTAATGTAGTGAATGCTCCATCAGTAGTTCCTCCATTTTTGGCTTGAGCACTGATAGCACAAGAAATAACAATTAATAATATTAAAAATGTCTTTTTCATTTTTCTCTCCTTAAAATTTATTAACTCTGTAATCAAACCACAAATAAAGATTAAAATCACTAGAATTTGGTCGGGGTGGCGGGATTTGAACCCACGACCACTTGACCCCCAGTCAAGTGCGCTACCAGGCTGCGCTACACCCCGTTAGGTTTTTAATATTTTTAAAACCTCTTTTAGAGATTCTATTATTTCTACGTCAAGCTCCAAAGAAAAATCTCCTTCTTCCAAGACTTTTTTAATAGCCTTTAGATTTAAACCTCTCTCAGAGAGTTCCTTTATTTTTAAAAAAGTGACCAAGTCTGATTTCTGAAACATTCTTCTATTCGAAATTCTTTTAACAGTAAAATAATTTTTAAATGCTTTTTCCCAATATCTCAAAATATGATCTTTTACACCTAATAAGTTACTTGCCTCTCCCATTGAAAAGTATTTTTTATCAGGCAAGCTGGCTAGGTCAATTTCCAATTTTACAAAGACTCTCTAAGTTTTTTTGATGCTTTAAAAGAAACAACATTTCTATCGGAGATTTTATATGGTTCGCCTGTTTTTGGATTTCTTCCAGGTCTACTTTTTTTATGCTTAACAACAAAATTTCCAAGCTTTGGAATTTTTATTTCTTCTCCTCTTTCTAAGCCTTTACTAATTTCCTCGAAATAAGCATTAACTATTTTTAAACAATCTTTTTTTGGAAGGCCCAACTGCTCTCTTAATACATCTACTATATTTGCCTTTGTTTGGGTCATTTATCTTAAAGTTGCTCCAAGGTTTTTTTGCATATTGGAAATAATAAGATTAGCTTCTTCATTAATCTCTTCTTCAGATAAAGTTTTTTTATTTGAGCCCCATGAAACCCTAAATGCAATACTTTTTTTTGCCATCAGGAATATTTTTACCATCGTAAACATCAAAAATTTTTGTGCCAACCAAAAAATTTTTTGATGAAATATGAATGCAATTTTCTATCTGTTCGTATGAAACTTTATTATCTATTTCAAAAGAAAAATCTCTTTGAGATATGGGATAAATTGAAGGCGCTATTAATTTTCCAAGATCATTTCTTGGTAAAGATTCAACCTTTATTTCAAAATATAAGAAAGCTTTATTAAGTCCAAGTGATTTTATAAACCTTGGATTGATGCTCCCAAGAGAACCAACGAGCTTATTTTTTATATAAATGTCTGCAGACGCGTAAGGATGTAATAAATCATTCTGAGATTTTTTCCAGAATATTTTCTCTATTCTGAATTCTGCAAAGAGGTTTTCCAAGATTCCTTTCAAATAGTAAAAATCATAATTTTGATTTGTATTCCAATTTTTAAATTTTTCATCATCGTAAATTAATCCAGCAAGATTTAACTCTTCCGTATGAGTATCGTTTGAGAAGGATTTACCCATCTCGAAAATACTTAAGAAATTTTGCCCTCTATTGATATTAAATTCTAAATTTGTTGCCAAGCTGGGTAGTAAAGAAGTTCTTAAAGTGTTTAAAGAATTATTAAGAGGATTTTTTATAGAAATACTTTCGTTTTCTATGTCTAAATTTTTCAAAATCTGTCTATCAAGAAAAGAATAGTTTATGACTTCATTGAATCCTTTATTTATCATAAAAGTTTTGACCTCATTGATAAAATCGTAATCTGATTTTTCATAGTGCTGAGTTATTGGGTCGTTTTTAATTTGAGGTAAATTGTCATAACCAACAATTCTTGCAACCTCTTCAATTAAGTCCTCTTTAATTGATAAATCAAAACGATGGCTAGGTACTTCGAAAGTTAAAAAGTTTTTATTTTTTTTGATCAATTTAATTTCAAGTCTATTCAAAATAGACTTGATTGTATTTTCTTTAAGTTCAGTCCCAAGTTTAAGGTTCACGTCGTCTGTGGAAATGTTTATGACTTTTTTCTTAGGAAAATGCTTATTTTTTATTGTCTCTACATTAGAAATATCCACCTGGTAAATTTCTTGAATAATGGCGAGTGCCTCTTTTAAAGCATCCTCATGCAGATTAAAATCAACACCTCTTTCAAATCTTTGTGAAGCGTCAGTTTGAAACCCATATCTTCTTGCTTTTCCTTTAACAATGCTGGGACGAAAAAAAGCAGATTCGATTAGAAAATTTTGTGTTTTTTTAGAAACTGAATGATTTAAACTTCCTGATATTCCCGCAAAAGCGATAGGTTCTTTTTCATCGGCAATAACAAGGCAGTCTTTAGAAAGTTTAAGATTCTTTTCGCCTAAAATTTTTATTTGTTCTTTTGTTTTTGCAAACCTAACTTCAATATCTCCCTCAATTTTATCTTGATCAAAGACATGCATTGGCTGACCGCTTTCTAACATGACAAAATTCACAATATCCACTAAAGGATGGATGGATTGAATCCCAGCCGCTTTAAGAGTCTTTTTTATATAATTCGGAAACTTCTTTATTAATTTTAAATTTGAAATAGAAACGGCTGAGTAAGCTGGACATGCATCTTTTGCAAATAATTTAATTTTTTTATTAAATTTTGTTTGCCCTTTGAAAGATTTTTTTGTTACTGAAGAAAATTTTTTATCTTTGAATGCACAATAATCTCTCGCTAAACCTTTTACAGAAAAGCAATCTCCCCTATTAGGAGTTAAATCAAAATCAATTATCTTATCTCCTTGAAAAGACTTTATCTCATCAACTTCTATGCCTATTAATGTCAGGTCCTCGCACAGATTCTCAATTTTTGGTTTAGCCTTAATAGCCTTAGTAATATTTGAATATAAAACTTTCATTGCTATTGAGATAGAAATTTTATGTCATTTGAAAATAGAGATCGCATATCTTCTATTTCATAAGAAAGCTTAGCCATTCTTTCGATTCCCATTCCAAAAGCAAAGCCGGAAAATTTCTTAGATTCCAAACCTGCCATATCTATTACGTTAGGATGTACTAAACCACAGCCCATGATTTCTAGCCAATTTTTGGACTTTTTATCCATAATATCCACTTCTGCAGAAGGTTCTGTAAAGGGAAAATAAGAAGGTCTAAACCTAACTTTGGTATCTGGCCCAAAAAAGAAATCTATGAAGGTCATAATTTCATTTTTAAGATGGCCAAAATTAACATTTTCGTCAATAACTAGACCTTCTATTTGATGAAACATAGGCGTATGTGTTTTATCTGCATCACTTCGATAAACTTTTCCAGGACAAATAATTTTTAAGGGTGCGCCTCTCTTTTCAATGGATCTTATTTGAACAGGAGAAGTATGTGTTCTCAAAAGATTTCCATTATCTAAATAAAAGGTGTCGTGCATATCGCGAGCAGGATGATCTTTGGGAATATTCAAAGCATCAAAATTATAATAATCACTTTCAATCTCAGGACCATCTTCAATCAAGTATCCCTTGGATGAAAAGAAATCTGTAATTCTTTTGGTGGTTATTGTCAAAGGATGGAGCTTACCTTGAGATTTAAACGTGCCTGGAAGGGTTACGTCTATTCTATCTTTTTCAAGCGATTCGTTGATAATTTTTAATTCAATCTTTTCTTGGAAAGAGTCTAAAAGGTCTTCACAAAGACTTCTTAATTCACCAATTCCTTTACCGAAAATTGGTCTTTCTTTTGAAGGTAAGTTTTTAATGTTTTTTGAAAGTTCAGTAATCTGCCCTTTTTTTCCAAGATACTTAACTTTGAGTTGATTTAATTCCTCTTGAGAGACTATTTCTTGAAAATCTTTAACAAGATTTGCTTTTAAAGCATCTAAATCCATGCTTCATTATGCGACATTTTCCTTGGCAAGAGATACTAAATTAGAAAAAGCTTCACTATCTTCAGCAGCTAATTCAGCAAGCACGCGTCTATCTAAATCTATATTCATTTTCTTTAAAGCCGACATGAACTTGCTATAAGTCAAACCGTTTTCTCTTACTGCTGCATTGATTCTTATAATCCATAAAGACCTGAAGTCTCTTTTTTTAACTCTTCTGTCCCTGTAAGCATACTGACCAGCTCTAGTGACTGCTTGCTTTGCAACCTTAAAAGTCCGGCTCCTAGCTCCTCTGTATCCTTTAGCTAGTTTTAGAACTTTTTTATGTTTTCTACGAGATTCGACTCCTCTTTTAACTCTAGCCACTATGATCTCTCCCTGAACATTCTTTTTACTAGTTTTTCATCTCCATCAGCAAGTGAAGTTGTCCCCCTAAGTTGTCTTTTGGACTTAGTAGACATTTTAGTAAGAATATGCCTTTTATTAGCATGTTTTCTTTTCAAGCCAGTTCCAGTTTTTTTAAACCGTTTTGCGGCACCGCTATGTACTTTTATCTTAGGCATAATTTTTACTTAGTTTTGGCTGGGGATAATAACATAACTAACTGCCTACCTTCGGATAAAGGAGCTTGTTCTACTGAACCTCGACCATCAAGATCTTCTTCTACTCTTTTTAGTAGGTCAAACCCGATATTTTGGTGAGCCATTTCTCTTCCTCTGAATCTCATAGTTATTTTTGCTTTGTCTCCTTCATCTAAAAATTTAATAATTTTTTTGAGTTTAATTTGATAATCATTTTCTTCGGTTCCTGGTCTAAATTTGACTTCTTTGATTTGAGTTTTCTTTTGTTTCTTCTTAGAAGCAGATTTTTGTTTTTTCTTATCAAATAAATGCTTTCCATAATTCATAAGTTTGCATACTGGAGTATCTTTATCATCGTTAAGTTGAACTAAATCTAAATTCTCCTCGGAAGCAATGCTTAGGGCATCATCTATACTTTTAATACCCAATTGTTCTCCAGAACTTGAAATTAACCTAACTTTAGCTGCTTTAATAAACTTATTTATAGGTTGCTTATTTTCTTTTTTGTAGTTTCTCTTTGCTAAAGCCATATCTATTTAGCTAAAAAAGAAAAAAATCTTTTATGTACCAATCAAACCTCCTTAGATTCAATTTTTTTAGTTAAAATTTCACTAAATGCCTCTATCGACATTGAGCCTAAATCAGATCCTTTTCTGTCTCTAATAGCCAACGAAGATGATTCTATTTCCTTATCTCCTAAAACTATGATGAAAGGAATTTTTTGCATAGAGTGGTGGCGGATTTTATAAGCGATTTTCTCATTCCTCAAGTCTGAATTTACTCTAAATCCTTTATTTTTGAGAATATTAGTAATTTCTTTGGTTTTTTCAGCATGTTTTTCAGATATATTTATTGCAACAGCCTGAATTGGTGCTAACCATAAAGGAAACTCTCCTGCATATTGCTCAATGAGTATTCCTATAAATCTTTCGAAAGAACCTAAAAAAGCCCTATGCAACATTACCGGGACATGTCTTTCACCGTCTGTTCCTACATAAGATGCGTCTAATCTCTCAGGCATATTGAAATCTGCTTGCAAAGTACCGCACTGCCACTCTCTATTTAAAGAGTCGGTAAGAACAAAATCTATTTTTGGACCATAAAAAGCTCCATCTCCTTCTGCAATTTCATAAGATATGCCTTGCTTATTGATAGCAGCCTCTAAGGCCTTTTCAGCTTTATCCCAAATTTCATCTGCTCCTACTCGTCGCTCAGGTCTGGTCGACAACTTTATATCCAACTTATTAAAACCTAATTCATTATATATTTCTGAAAGAATATTAATAAAAGATCCGGCCTCCTCTTCAATTTGGTCTTCAGAACAAAAGATATGGCCATCATCCTGAGTCATTTGTCTTACTCTCATCAGACCATGCAAAGTTCCTGAAGGTTCATACCTATGACAAGAACCAAATTCTGAATATCTTATAGGTAAGTCTCTGTAAGATTTCAAACCTTGGTTGTATACTTGAACGTGACAAGGACAACTCATTGGCTTCAAAGCATTTACTCTTTTTTCGTTAGCTTGCTCCTCATCGATTTCAGTTATGTACATATTTTCTCGGTATTTATCCCAATGGCCAGATTTTTCCCAAAGTTTTCGATCTACAACCTCCGGAGTTTTTATTTCTTCATATCCCGAAATAATCAGCTTATCTCTTATGTAATCTTCTAATATCCTAAATATAGTCCAGCCTTTTGGATGCCAAAAAACCATTCCAGGCGCTTCTTCTTGAAAGTGAAATAAGTCGTATTTTTGACCTAATTTTCTGTGATCTCTTTTTGAAGCTTCTTCTAAATTATAGATATATTGCTTTAATTCTTTATCTGTATTCCATGCAGTACCATATATTCTTTGAAGCATTTTTCCTTTTGAATCTCCTCGCCAATATGCTCCAGATACGTTTAACAATTTAAAACTTTTTAAATGTCTCATTGAAGTGACATGCGGACCCTTGCACATGTCGATGTATTCTTCATGATAGTAAAGAGCGATAATTTCTTCTTCGGGAATATCGTCAATTATTTTGAGCTTGTATTCTTCTTTTCTATCCTTAAAAACTTTTTGAGCTTCTTTTCTGGATACTATTTTTTTTATAACTTTGTACTCTTTTGAGGCAAGCTCTCTCATTCTATCTTCTATCTCAATCAAATCTTCTTCAGTTAATTTTTTTTCTAAATCAATATCGTAATAAAAACCATCATCAATAACTGGACCTATTGCCATCTTTGCTTCTGGATAAATTTGTTTAAGAGCGTGACCAAATAAATGAGCACAAGAATGCCTTATGATTTCTAAGCCTTCTTGATCAGAATTTCTTATGATTTCTAAAGAACAATCTTTTTCCAAGAGATCAGAACCGTCTTTCAATACACCATCTACCTTTCCAGCAATGGTAACTTTAAAGAGGCCTTTGCCTATATCAGCAGCAACATCTTCAATTGAAATTGATGAATCAAAAGATCTTTTGGAGTTGTCTGGAAGTGTTATTGTGACCATAATTTTGACCTATACGAGGGGCCTAAAAGCTTATTATATCCAAAATATTAGGGCGATAAAAGATGACTGCTCCACTTTCGATTATCTGAAAGAATATATTTAAGTCTTTCATGAGTTCTATTATCTCGCTCTTGCCAGAACTCAACCGCATTTGGAATTACGGTATACAGACCGCAATGATCGGGTCTTTTTATTGAAGATTCGTCATTTTGCTCAAGGTAATTATCTATTTGATTTGTTAAATCTTCATAGGAAGAAATCGTCGAACTTTGATTAGAAATGATTGCGGATACTCTTGATTTCAGCGGTCTTGAATTAAAATAATCATCAGAATCTTCTTCAGATCCTTTTTCGATAAATCCTTCTATTCTGATTTGTTTTTTTAATTCTCTCCACCAAAAATTCAATGCAACTTTGGGATTTAGCTCGATCTCTTTTCCCTTTCTGCTATTGTAATTTGTATAAAACATCAATCCGTCATCTGATATTTTTTTTAAAAGAACCATTCTTGAACTGGGTTGGTTCATTTGATCTACAGAAGAAATATTCATAGCATTCCAATCAACAAGATTTGCAGATTCAGCCTCTTCAAGAGTTTTTAATATCCCAATGAATGGTTCATGAGAAATTTTACCTTTCTCAATCACTTATTTTCTTCTTACCCAATAATCTAAGGATAGATAATTACCTCCTCCAAAAATAAGAGGTATTGCAAGAATCACTATATAAGTGGCTGCCATTTCATATCCGCCTGCATCCGCATTCCAACCATTTGGAAAATGAAAATAAGCGGCAACAAACATTGCTAAAATAATAGGAACGCTAGCCCATCTTGTAAATAAGCCCATTAATAAAAGAATTGCTCCTCCAGCTTCTGCAAAAATTACAAGCCAAGCAAAGAAAGTTGGAAAGATAAAGTTTAAATTGTCAGATCCTCCAGGACCTAAGAATTCAGCAAATCTTGGATTCACACTCGGTACTCCATCGTTCCAAGAAAGTTTATTGGATGAAGTGCCTGCTCCCCAAAAAATAAAGAAAAGGTAAATCCTTATAATAAATAAAATTACAAAATCCAGAAAAACTAGGCTTTTAAGAAAGTCATCGATTTTAAAGAAAACATTTTTAATTAAGTTCATAAGGTTAAATTATCACTTTTGATATCTTTTTTCTAACTCTTCATAAGCATCTTGTATTTCAATAAATTTTTCTTTAGCTTTTCCAATAAACTCCTCAGGAAGTCCCTTGCCGATGAGGGTATCTGGATGAAACTCTTTTCTTTTTTTTAAATAAGCTTTTTTTATTTCATTGAAAGAAGCATTTTCATCTACCCCAAGAGTTTTGAAATAATCATTTGATCTATCAACAAATTTTTCGTAAAGAGACTCATAAACTTTTTCGTCAAATCTGAAAATTCTTGGAATTTTTTTTAAAAGGTCGTTTTCTTTGGGATGAAGGATGCCATCAGCAAGAGCCAATTCAAAAAGCATTTCATAGAAAACTAATAATGAATTTGTACTTGAAGAAAGAATCTGATAAAGATTAGATGCATAAGCTTCAAAACTTATATTATCGTCTTTTGCCTTTTGAAAAATGTTAATGGCAAAATTTCTATGTTCTCTGTTCAAGTTCAACTTAACTGAAATGATTTCTTCTATTTTTTTTATCTCAACTTCATCAACTCTTCCGTCAGCTTTTGCTATTTTTGCAAGACAAGCGAAAAGAGCTGCAAAAAAAGCTACTTGTTGATCAAAATTATTAGGTTTTCTTCTCTTAGATCTAGATGAAATATTCGAACCGATTACGCTTCCAATTAAAGCTCCAATTGGCCCCATTACAACAAATCCAAGAAGACCACCAGTAATACCTCCCCAAATACTCATAATATAAATGTTTAAATTTCCTGTTTTTTTTGCTTCAATGTACTTTTAAAAGGGGAGATGAACAAGTGGCAGAAAAAAGTTTACCAGCAGTAAGCTATCTCAAAATTCCAGACGATGGGGACCCCTATCTGGAAGGTCATAAATGTGGAGGATGTGGAGCTGTTTTTCTTGGCGAAAGATCAGTCTGTTCAAAATGTTTTGCTAGAGATAAAATTTCAACTGTAAAGCTCAAAGATACAGGAGTTCTTCATTCTTTTTCTGTCGTTTATAGGTCTTTTCCTGGAATCGATGTTCCTTATGTATCAGCAATAGTAGATTTAGATGGTGGAGGAACGGTTAAAGGAAATCTTATAAACATTGAACCTGACCCAGAAAAAATAAAATTCGGTATGAAGGTAAAACTGATTTATCAAGATGCCCTGGGAAGAAAAGACAAAGAAGGAAACTCTTACTTGAGTTATTTCTTTGAACCAGCATAAAATACATTTAAAAGGAGAAATTATGAGTGATGTATACGTTTTGGGAGTTGACATGATCAAGTTTGGAAGATTTCCAGACAGAACTGTGCCAAATATTGGTGCTGAAGCAGCGTTAATGGCTCTTGACGACGCAGGTTTGACTATAAAAGACATGCAAGCCATGTATTGCGGAAACCTTGGTCAAGCTAATGCAATGGTCGGTCAAAGAATACTTCAAGAAATAGGTCAAACAGGTATTCCAGTGGTAAATTGCGCAAATGCGTGTGCGACGGGTGCTACTGCCTTTAGAGAAGCATGGATGTCAATTAAAGCAGATATGTATGACGTAGTTCTCGCTGTAGGAGTTGAGCAAATGGGTAAAGGCCTTCTTGGAGGAGCTGGTGGTGGAGATGGTATTCCAAAAGAAGGATTGCTAGGTTCAGGAACAATGCCTTGTGTTTTCGCAGAAGCAGGTATGGAACACTCAAAAGAACATGGAACTACTTTTGAGCAGTTTGCAAAAATTTCAGTAAAAAATCATCATCATTCAACAATGAATCCAAAAGCAATGTATCAAATTGAAACACCCCTTGATGTGGTTATGAATGCTGAAATGATTTCGTACCCCAATACAAAGCTTATGTGTTCTGTCAACGTAGATGGTTCTGCAGCAGCGGTCTTGGTTTCAGAAAAAAAAGCAAAAGAACTAGGTATGGGAAGAGCAGTTAAAGTAAGAGCATCCGCTATGGCAAGTGATCCCTATACTGATAGAGACCTTGTAATGCCAGATGTTAATGCTTGTACAAGATTAGCTGCCGAACAGGCATACGAAATGGCAGGAGTAGGTCCTGAAGATATTAACTTAGTTGAACTTCATGATTGTTTTGCAACTGCAGAAATGCTTCATTATGAAAACTTAGGTCTTTGTCAGGATGGTGAGGCAGGAAAAATGATAGATGAGGGACATGTAGAACTTGGAGGCAAAGTTCCAGTTAACGTTTCTGGTGGTCTTCTTTCTAAAGGGCATCCCTTAGGTGCAACAGGAATAGCAAATATTTATGAGGTTTGTACTCATCTGAGAGGTGAAGCTGGAGAAAGACAGGTTGAAGGTGCAACTCTAGGAATGACACATGTTATAGGTCTTGGAACAGCCTGTGGCATTCATATTCTAGAAAAAGTCTAATTTGTGAAAATTGGCGTTACCGGAGATACGCATAATAATCTCAAAAACATAAAAAAAATCTGCTCCATTTTTAATCAAAACGGAGCAGAACTAGTATTACATACTGGTGATGTTACTCTACCAAAATCACTCAGTGCCTTTAAGGATTTGAAATGTCCTTTAATCGTAATCCTAGGGAATAATGATGTTGACGAAAGAGAGGGTTTAGAAGCTGTATCATCAGATTTTAAATGCAGTATTTTTGATGAGCCCTTTTCAACCGAGTTAGATCAGATAAAAATTTCAGTGGTTCACCATCCGGATTTGATTGACATTAAAATGCTTGAAAATAATGACTTGATCTTACATGGTCATACTCACAGATATAGACTGGAAGAAAAAGAAGGATGTTTAATTTTTAATCCAGGAGAGTGTGCAGGATTCCTAAAAAACAAAAATAATATTGGCATAATTGATCTTCAAGAATTAATTCCCAAAATTATTAGTTTTTAGCCTTAAATCTATTGATGCTCAGAGTTACTAGAAAACTGATTACGAAAGTAGCAATAAATGGTCTTATGAGCCTGAATATTCCATTTTCAGGTAAAACAAAAAGCTCAAGAAAAAATATAGATAAAATTGGTGCCAAATTATTTGAACCAGGATAAGTAAACCAAAAACTACACAACATAGAGAAAGAAAAACTAAAAATAAATATCTTAAAAAGCTGTCTTTTTGCAAATAAAGACACAAGATATGAAATTAGAATCGAGAGGAGAACGTAAAAAATAAAAAAAATCATTAAAAAAACTCTTTCATAAAACTTTCTACAAAATCAGAGTCTCCGATTATTTTCATAAGCTTTCTTTTATAATCTTTTTCTTCTTTTACAATTTTGCTTAGCTCTGAAATAAACTTATCTTTGCAGATAAAGCTTATAGGTAAATTTGCTTCCATCGCAATTTTTTCTCTCCATAAAAATATTTTTTTTTCTTTAGGCGAAAACTTAGAATTTATTTTTGAAAATCTTGAACTGCTTAAATCTTGACTGCCAAGTTTGATTTCATGTTGAGATTCTTTAAAAGTTTCTGGTAGCTTGTCTACATTATTTAATACTTTTTTTTGAAAAAAATGAATGTCTAGCAAATAATCCACATCAGCTGCAGCATAAGTAATTTGCTTGTCGGTTAAAGGTCGTCTTAACCAATTTGAATTTGTTTCTGATTTATTTAATTGAATCGAGAAATATTTAAATACTATTTCTGCATAATTTTTAATTTTTCCTGCATCAAGTATTTTTTCTGCAACTTGTATATCGAAAACGTTTTTAATTTTAATATTTAAACAATTGAATATTACCGTTGCATCACTTCTACATGAATGAAAAATTTTTAAGTAGGTAGGATCCTCTAAATATTTTTTTAATAGGTTCCTTGCGTCAAAAGACAGACAGTCTATTATGAATATCTTTTTTTTTGTCCCAATTTGAATTAAAGATAAATTAGGAAAATAAGTTCTTCGCCAGTCAAATTCTGTATCTACAGAAAGAATTTTTTCTTTATCTATTGTTTTTTTTAGCTGAGAATAATCGCTATCCTTTTTTAAAAAAAAAATTTGTTTTTTTTTCTTAAAATAACTTCTAATTTTATGTTTAAAAATCATAAATCTTTTAAAAATTTTAGGATGTCTTTTTTGATTTCTTTATTAGAAAAAGATAAAGCCAAATTAGCTTTCAAGTAATCAGTCCATTCCCCACAATCATAATATTCATCTTCATAGATATATCCGACAACTTTATTCTCGGACAATATGTATTCATGAATAGCATCTGTAAGTTGTATTTCTTGATTTGTATCTGGATTTATTGATTCAAGATATTTAAAAAAATTATTTTTAAAAATATATCTACCTACTGCAAATAAATTAGAGGGGGCTTTTTTTAAAGATGGCTTTTCAAAAATTTTTTCAATATCGCCATATTTTATGCCTTCAGATTTTATGATTTTTTTTAATTTTGCTACCCCATATGAAGTGATTTTATTTTTTGGAGCACGGGCTAAAAGAATTGAGGAGTGATTATTAACTTCAAAATTATTTTTCATTTTCTTAAAGAATATTCTTTTTTTATTTTCTAATGAGTCAGATAAGATCATATCGGGCAGGACTACTCCGAAAGGCTCATTGCCTATTAATTTTTTAGCAATTAAAACCGCATGTCCTAGTCCTAAGGCTTCCCCCTGACGTATGCTTGAAATATTCAAATCCAACTTTGAGATTGCTTTTATTTCTCTAAGCTTTGACCTTTTCACTCTCTTCTCTAAAGTTGCTTCTAACTCAAAACTTTTATCAAAATGATTTTCTATCGAATATTTGCTGGAATGAGTAACAAATATTACCTCTTTAAATCCCGAGAGTGCTATCTCCTCGACAATATACTGAATAATAGGTTTGGAGAAAATAGGAAGCATTTCTTTGGGAATTGCTTTTGTTGCAGGAAGAAGTCTAGTTCCTAACCCGGCAACCGGAATAATTACTTTGTTAACTCTCATTTATTTAGATTCATTTTTTTCATAATAATAAAGTCTTTCAATATCTTCCTCTGTAGTTGCATCTCCGTACTGAATTTCAATAATTACACAATCTTTATTTGTATCGTTGATTATTTGATGCCACTCTCCCTTTTTTACAAAAAAAGTATCGTGTTTTCTTAATTTATGCTCTTCTACCTTTTTAGGATCTTGTTTTGAATACCTAACCTTGCAACTGCCTTCCTTGATAAACCATATTTCATTCCTTTTAAAATGTCTCTGGAAGCTCATTCCCTTCCCTTTCAAAACGTTTAGTTCCTTTACCTTGGTATTATTATTTGCATAAATGTCAAAAAAACTCCCCCAAATTCTTTTTTCTTCCTGATGATTCCATTTTTTTAAAATTGTACTGCTTGAATTAAGTTTATTATTACCTCCAACTCCAAACTGAAATTTAATGTTGGTAAGACTCATCTCTGGAATATTTTTTTTTGTTCTATCTCCTCCATTGCAGAATATTATCTGTTGATTCGGATAACTTGAAGAAATTGACTTCAAGGCATTTATTACACTTCCTGAGTCATCATCTTTAAAAGATATTACTTCATCTACGTTTTTTAGATTTTCCAGAATTTCTTTTCTTTCTTCAAAAGGTAAAAAGAATTTACCTTTCTTCTTAATTAACCATGCGTCACTGTTAAGAGCAACAATTAGCTTATCGCCGTAATTTGCAGCGCTATTTATATAAGAAATATGTCCGGAATGAACTGGATCAAACCCTCCGCTTACTACAGAAATTTTCATGACTAAAATAGAGTTTTAGATAAGTTACATTTTATCATCTAAATATCTACTTTTTTCTTCATGCTGGAAGTCAGGAAGGATATCAAAAAAAAGTTTTAATATGTCTCGTTTAGTCCACGTTCCTTTTTCAGATAGTTTTTCTAATGAATTTAAAAAATAAGTCATTGACTCCTTATTTGAAGCCGTCTTATTTTTTATAACCCCAATAGATTTATATGTTTCCAAATCAAGAATCTCTGATGAATCATAAAATTCTTCAATAAATTTCTCTCCAGTTGTATCACTTTGTTCAAAATAACATGGCCACTTACCCTTTGAAATAAGATCTTCCGCATTTCTTCTTGCCTCTTCTTCCGTGCTGCATTCATATGGTTCATAGCCTAAAAGAGAAATGTATTTTTTTGCAATGGTTGTAAAATCATATAAATCAGATTCTTTAGACATTTTGGGAAAGAAAATATCTCTATTTTCTCCCATGAGTCCTGATAAGACACATAGCTCTCCGGATTCCTCTTTTGTCAGTAAGTATCTCTTTATATTTGTTGGTGCAGTTATAGGTTGTTTTTTTTTGTATCGTTGATTAAACCCAAAAAGAAGAGAGCCATCAGAAAAAGCAACATTTGCGAACCTTGCAGAGGAAACATTATGAGAGATGCCTTTATCAAATAACATTCTTTCCATTATGATTTTTGTTGCTCCCATGAGATTCTCAGGATTGGTTGCCTTGTCAGTAGATACAGAAAAATAATTTTTCAAATTTTTATCTTTGATCATCTTAAGAAGTTTAGATAAAAAGGTTATGTTTACCTTAATCATCCTCATTAAGGAATAAGGATCCTTTTCACTTCTTACATGCTTTAAGGCAGAAAAATTAAATATGTAATCATATGGTTCAGTTTCATTAAAAAATACTTCAAACTCTCTTGAGCCGTAGTCAATGCAAAAAGTTTTAAACTCTCCTGTTATGTAACCTTTGCTACTTCTTAAATCTCTCACGAGTTCAACTAAATTATTTTCGCTGATATCGACAACATTAAGAACTTTTGGGTTTCTAAAAAAAATTTTCTTTGTTACGGCTTGTCCGATTGTTCCAGCGGCTCCGATAATTAAAAAACTTGAATTCTCTATCTCTTCAGACAAGAGATCTTCATTTTTTTTAAAATCTTCTTTAAATATTGAACGATTTCTGTTTAACAAATCATATGGGTTGATATTCAATGTTAATCTCTCGTTCCTTTAAAAACATTTGTTTTTGAATTTTTATTATCCTTGTCAATTAACTTCTTATAAACATTCAAGTAACTTGAACCCATTTTGTCAGCTGTAAATAGGTCGTCAAATCTCTTCCTAGCATTATTTCCAAATTTTGTGGCAAGTTCTTCATTTAAATAAATTTTTTTCATTGCATTTGCAAGTAAGGTAGGATCCTCAGGATTTACCACTATTCCAGAATAATTATCTAGATTTGCAAATGAAGTCCCAGTTTCTATTTCGCATGAAACTAAAGGCTTACCATAAATAGCTGCTTCCAAAAGAACTATTCCAAAAGCCTCTGATCTTAAGTGAGATGGCAGAACAAGGCCTTTTGAGTTTTTTATAAGGCAGATTTTTTCGGTATTCGATACTTCACCAATCATCGAGATATTTTTATACTTTTTAGATTCCTCAATATAAAATTTTCCCGTATCTAAATCCCCTGGTTGAGTGGCACCAGCAATAGCAATTTTGAAATCAACTAAATTAGATGCAGGAAATAAAAAGTCTAAACCTTTATATTTTCTGAGGACGCCAATAAAGAGAAAATATTTATTTTTTTTTAATTTAAATTTATTTAGAATTTTTTTATCATCAATTTCATTTTCATGTTTCTGATATTCTTTTTTATCTAATCCTAAACTAATGTATTTTAACTTTTTTTTATTTTTTATATTTTTTAATACTTTACTAGAATCTAAATATCTTGGAGATGTTGCAACAATTATATCCATTCTATTCAACATAAATTTCATTAATGGGTTATAAAGTTTGCTTAAAATTCCCTTTCCGACAACATCAGAATGATAAGTCATAACAGATTTTTTCCTGATGAAAGAAAAAAGATAAAGCAGATCTGCAAAAGGCCAAGGAAAATGAAAATGGAGAATATCTGCCCATTTCACTAATGCTCTAAATTCTAAAAAAGAATCTATAAGTCCCATATCATTGTGGCCCGGTGAAAACCAAGATTTAGACCTAATAATCTCTCCCTCTTCTGTTTTAATTTTTTTTGGCGAAGGATTTTTTGATAAACAAAATATTTTTGATTCTACTCCGTGTTTTGAAGTATGGAGAGAAATCTGTCTAATGGCTTCTTGAAGGCCCCCCGGGGTATCTGGAAAATAGGCTTTATAAATTTGAAGAACTTTCATTTTTCTCAAAAAAAACCATTGCGGTAGATGGAAATATAAACTGCAGAAAAGGAAAGAGACTCATTATTAAATAGTAAAGAGTTTCTATGAATCCTAATCTTGAATGGAAATAAGGTGTATATATTATTTTAAAATCAAGTTTTTCTTGAGTTGCCATTTTTTTTAAATCGCTCGGTATCAATAAATCTTCTCTAATTTCTGGTCTCTTTTTGTTGACTCTCCAAAAAGCAAGAGGGTACCAAAATTTCTGCGTAACTGGCTCAAATATATACACAGCACTTCCTCCTTTTTTTAAAATTCTAGAAAGTTCTTTAATAGTTTCTTTGTGAGTAATGAAGTGATGTGCAGATGCAAAAGTAAAAATGAAATCTGTTGAATTATCATTTTCTTTTGTTTTTTCACTTAAACAACTATATTTGTGGTCAACTTTAACATCAAACAGCTTTTCCCAATCTGTAACTGACTCCAAAGCAAAAGAAGATATATCTGTTGTAGTGATATGAAGATTTGGATATTTTTTTTTTAAAATGCAGGAAGCCCAACCTTGGCCTCCCCCAAGTTCTAAAACTCTTTTTTTATTTGTAAAATTTATATTTAAAATATCCAATGAGTCTAAGAGTATCTTACCCATGGAAATTTTTTCCAAGACCATTCTAAGAGAATTTGCACCAGGCTTTTCTTCTTCTGAAAATTTCCAGAAAAGAATTTCTTTTTCCCTTATTTTTTTTAATTTATCTTTCAAACTAAATTTTCTATCATATTCAACATGATGAATGCGTCATCTTCAAAAGAGTCCTTTCTATTTTCATTTTGATTTTTGCAGTAGGATAAAAATTCTTCAATCATTATTTCAAAAGGGTCTTTTATAACGATCCTTTTCTCATGAATATTACTTTTTAAAAAGAAATTTAGGCATTTCGAAGAATCAATAAAGAGGATTCTCTCATAAAAATCTTCATTAATCTTAAAAGAAAAAATTTTTTTTTGATTTTTTTTGTTACTAAAAAAAAACTTAACTTTCACATCGTTATAAAAAAAAGACGCTGAAAATTCGGTTTTTGTTATTTTTTTTTCAAATAATGAAATTTCTCCTCGGCCGACTAATTCTAATAACATAGCAAGGCCATGAGGCATTAAATCCACACCAATATTTGAATAAGTATTTGTACCATTAGTATGAAAGTTGAATTCAAAAGTTTTTATAGATTTATATCTCTTAATTTGAGAAATATAAAATTTACTTGAGGTATTAACAAATAAAGATCTATTTTTGTGTTCTCTAAGAAATTCCAAACTTTCTAAAAAGTCTTTTTTACTTAGATTTGAGTTCCAAAATAGAGGCTTTTCACAAAGAATATTTATTTTATGATTAAGCAGCTTCTTTAAATAAAAAAAATGCATTTCGTTTGGTACGCATAAACTTACCGTATTTACTGAAGACGATTCAAGTAAATCATCAATACTATAATATGGCTTGGCATCCATCTTATAAATCTGGTTGAGATTGTTTGTAGTTGAGAGAGAAGATTTTTCTGAGCTTCCTAAAATAGAAGAAATAAATATTTTATTTTTTTTTAGTATCCGCGCATGGACTGAACCAATACCACTTGCACCAATCAAAGCATAGTTTATTTGAGCTTTTTCCATATAGATATTAATTTATTTATTTCAAATCTTTTTATTCTTCATGAATTGATATGTTATTTCTATTCCTGTCCTGATGTCAGTTCTGAACTTCCAATTTAGTTCTTTCTCAATAAAGGAGCAATCAGAAATGCCAGCAAAATATGCATCTCCTGATACTGCGGAAACATTTTCAATATTTGCTTTTGATTCTGAGATTTCCTCACAAATCTCAATAATTTGATTCGTTGAGGTTTTTACTCCAGTGCCAATATTAAAAGTTCTAAAATCCCTTGGAGAAAGTAGAATTTTGAAAATCGCCTCTACAGCATCATCAATATAAAGCCAATCTCTTACGGCCTCTCCATCACCATATTTCTCGATTTTTTCTCCAGTTATAATAGAATTGAGAACCCTCCAAACAAACATATCATGCCTGCATCTAGGACCATACATTGGCTGCATTCTGGTAATAGAAAGAGGAATATTTGTATTAAAAAAATTACAATAAAATAAACTCTCTGCAGCGGCTTTGGTTGCGCCATATGGGTTTATAGGTCTAAATAAATCTGTCTCTCTTATAAATGCGTCAGCTGAACCCTTTTCTCCTATAGCGCTTCTGCTTGAAACAAAAACAATATGCTCTAGAGAATTGGCATTTTTGAGAGAATCAATAACATTTTGACTTCCATGCACATTAGTTTCAATAAAATCATGAGGAATTAACATACTTAATCTATCCATCACTAAAGAGGCACAATGAATAATAAAGTTAGGGTCTTCTTTGATGATAACTCCTGAAATCTCCTTTCTATTTCTAATATCTGATTTGTAAAATTTAAAATTCTTAAGCTCTTGCGATTTTTTTTTTAAAATCTTCAAGTTTTGTTCTTTTTCAGTGGAATCAGTAGTTTCGGAATTAAGTATATCTACGACAATAGTTTCATAACCCAGTTCTATGGCCTTAATGGCTAAATGACTTCCAAAAAAACCTGCCCCACCAGTAATAAGAATTTTTTTCATTTAGCAAAAGATTTACAAAGTAATTTTTTAAGCTGATTCTTTTGCAAGCTAGAGCTGTACTTTGTCACGATAGGATGAATCTCACCTGAAAGTTTTTCATTTATTCTAGTTGCTTTTTTAATTAAAGAATTGATGTCTCTTATTTGATAAGGAGAAAAATAATGCGCATAATCTTCGCAAACTTCTCTATGAACTTCTATATCCGAAGCAGCTACAGGCGTTTTAAAATAGAAAGCTTCTAAAGGAGGAATGCCAAATCCTTCATAGAATGAAGGATATATTAAGCATTTTGCATTAATGTAACATGCTGACAAAGCTCCTCCTTTTAAATGGCCTGTATATATGATTTTTTCTGATTGGTAGGACATTGTAGTAGCTTTTTCATTGAAGTGAGAATATTTGTTTCCTACTATGACAAGGTCTTCGCTTATATTTTCTTTTAGGTATATTTCTATTAATTGAGATAAGTTTTTTCTAGGATCATTACTTCCAATAGCTAATATATATTCTTTTCCTGACAAAATTTCAGGCAATAAAGGCTTTTCTGTTTCTCTAAATAGATGATCGACTGTATTATTCACAATCATCACGTCAGAAATATTGTATTTTTCTTCAAATTCTTTTTTTGTAAACTTACTTACAGCTGCAATTTTTAAATTCCTCCTAGAAACTAAACTAAATGCTACCCTATAAAAATACCTATATAGCAAACTATAAAATTTAGGATATTTTAAAAAAGAAATGTCATGAACAAAATAGATTATCTTTTTATAAATCAAAGAAGGAGCCCCACAAAAACTAATTAAAATAGAATTTGTGAAAATGCAATAAAGGGGGAGATCGATTTGCTCCCATAAATGCCCCTTAAAAATTCCAAATTGTTTAATATTAAGCTTTTCTTTTAAATTAAGATCAATTTTTCCTTTTGGAGCTAGATATGTAAATTCGTAGTCTTCCATGCTATTAAGCGCTAAGGAACATTCTTCGGCAAACCTTTGCACTCCTGTTGTTTCTTGGGTCGCAAACCTTGAATTAATTACAATTTTCAATTTAGAGATTCTTCTGAAATAATTTTTGAAACTATATCTTTAGCAGTTGTTTTGATAGAAGGTCGTGAAAAACCAGATAAGAATTTATTGTAATCTAACAATATTGAATCATCCAGATTGATTAAATGATTAAATATTTCATCAGGGCTTCTAATTATATTTTTGAAAAGATTTTTGGAAAGAATATCTAAATGCTGATAATTGGCTAATCTTTCAAAAAAAAGTGAATGTTTAGAAAATGAATTTTTTAAGAAGTTTGCATCTAAATGTAATATAGGTTTATTAGAGAAAGCGAATTCAAGCGTATATGTTGAGCCTGCACTTATCAAAACGTCTGCTTCAAAAAAATCTGCTATCTTTTTTTTAGCATTTCTTTCAAAAGATATATTTTCATTTTGATTCCCTAACCTTGGTATGTTTGAGAAATTATGATGATCAAAAATTTCAATTAGAGGATTATCTGCTAGTTTTTTATGAAGGATTTTTTTTCCCTTGGAAGGATATCTCCTAAAAATAATTTTGAAATTTGGTACTTTATTTTTTAGGAGATCTGCCAAATCACTTATAAAATTAACTTCTTTTTCAAACATAATCTCATCAGATTCGGGAAATACACCTGCATATAAAACTTTAATTTCTTTAGAATAACTTTTTTGTAAAGAATTGTTTTTTAATGATTTTAAAAATTCTTCTTCTTCAAAAAGATAATCATGCATTAAGGAACCTGATATGTGTATTTTCTCCTCTTGAATATTGTAATGCTTGATGAGTTCATTTTTGTTTATGTAGTTCCAAACAAAATAACCGTCTGAAAATCTATTTAAAGTAGAGTAATGAGTGTTATCCCAAGAATAGACTATGCTAAAAATTTTTCTTGCTTCTTTTCTCGCATAAACAATTAATGGGTTCAAATTTAGAGTATGTCTTAAGTTTGCGTCTACAACACATATATCGTTTTTATTAATGTAATTACTATAATTTTTTCTAGAATATAAAAGTTTACAGATTGAGCTATAGTAAGGAAGAAGTTTAAGCGTACTCAATAAATATTTTACTTGAGCCAAAAGGCTAATAATCACTTTAAACTTTCTGTAATAGTTTCTCTTAAAAAACTCCTTTTCTTGCCTAGTTTTAATGTTTTTGTAAAACATTAAAAAAAATTTTTCTACTGCAGTCTGTTTATGATTAAAAAATAAATGCTTACATGGATAATCTTCATCCAAATGGATATTAGTTACTACAGTGACATTAAATTTTTTTTTTAAAAAAATTAAGAGAGAGATGATATTGGGATTTAAAGCATCTAAGGTAAAAAAAACTATTCTTTGAGATTTAGGATTGTTTTGTTTCATAAACCTTCGTGATTTTGCACATTAAACTAAAAACAATTAAACAGAAAACAAATAAGATAAACCTCGAACTAATTATTGCATTTGTGATTGTTATAAAAAGGAATGTCATCGAAAAATAAAGAAAAAGAGATTTTCTAGTTAAAGATAATTCATTAAAGTTTTTATTGAAAATAATTGGAACTGAAAAAATTAATATTGATGAAAAGACATAGATCCCTATCCAACCATAATCATAACCAAGAGCTCCAAAGGCAGTAACTAAATTAAATCTACCAATATATGGCAATGTTTGAAATAAAACTGAGGATTCTACAACTGTTTCTGATTGTTCTTCTGTAAAGAAGCTTAAAAGAGCTGGGGAAAAATTCTGAAGAGTTTTAAACGATGAATCACCCAAGTTTGCATGTTCTCTTATACAGATAATTAAGCTATCAAAATTTATTACTCCATAACCATATGCCCATGCAAGAGGACTTGGAAGGTTTTCAGAAAATCCTCCATAGTTTTGAATACTAAAAGAAAACTCATCTACAAAGCCCCCTTCAGTGATAGAAGATCTTAAGGCTCCAATTATTGAAAAACCTATTAAAATTGAAAAAACAGGAATGAGGGATAGTGTAATTTTTCTTAAGTATGAGCTTTGAGAAAAAATAAAATATGAAATGAAAACTATCGACAACATATATATTAGGGATCCTCTAGCAACCATTAAGACACTATGAATTGAGTACAAAATAACCAATATAATTAAAACTTTCTTGGCGGGATTAAATTTATATTGAACGATGCTTAGAATTGCTGCCATCAAAAGAAGCATCTGATGAGACATAGAATAAAAAATAGGAATTCTGTAATTTGTTCTAGATTCATTCAAAATTACTGAACCTAAACTAAAGTCAAAAATAGGTACTCCATTTAAGATAAGATCTAATAAAAGAATTGAGAAGCTAAAATAAGTTAAAAAGGAAACTAACTTTAACAATGCATCAAATCTAATGTTTTGCATAGGATCTTCGAAAGTTTCACTTATTAAAAGTAAGTTTCTTCTTTGAACTAGGCCTGATAAAAAAAATAAAATTATTGTTGGCAGAAAAAAAACTAAACTCATTAAAATCTGTTCATGCCACTCCCAACTTATTTGGAGATTAGATAATTTAAGTCTATTGAAGATTATTAAAAAAGACCAAAAAATATTAATTATCAACAAAAATTGGATTTTATAAGATTGAACTTTTCCATAAAAAAATAAAGATGTGATAATTATTAAGAAAGATAAGGTAAAGCTTAAAAAGTCTGAGGTACCAAAATCTAAATATTCCTGCTCGAATGCATTATTCATTTTTCTAAGCTTTTTGAAGGATAAATATTTGCTTGTAAAAAAATCTTATTCTGAGAATTAACTCTAAAATAGATACTATGGTTATCAAAAGCATTACTGAATTAAAATGAAGTTCTATTTCTAGTGATGAATTATAAATCATAGGAATACAAAAATACGGTAAAGCAATTAATAAAGTAAGTATATTAGAGAACCAGAAAAATTTAATTTGTCCAAAAATTGGGCCAGAAGCTGATATGTAAGTGTTTGCAAGTACAGACAGACCAACTGCGGCAAAGAGAAAATAAAAACTATAAGTAAATTGATTAAAGAAATATTTAGCAACAGGCTCTGATACAAAACATACGATTGTAAGAAGTAACACTAAGGCAAACAATTGGAAAAAAAGCTTGATAACAGACTTATAAGTTTTTATTTGAGAAAAATTAGGAATATCCTTTATCAAAGACTGATAATTTTTTGCTATATATGGGAAAGAAAACAAACTTGATATCACAGATACAAATGACCAAAAAAATGAATAAATACCCTGTATATCAAGTCCTAAGGCGACAGATAAAAAAGTTCTTTCCAAAACCATGATTAGGTTATTAATTTGATTTTGTACAAATTGTGGTCCTGATATAAAAAATAAGTCTTTCGTGCTTGATAAAATATTTTTTGGAACAAAGAAGTCAGAGATAATGATTTTTCTTATAATCCCAAAACTTAATGATTCAAATATTATTAAAGAAAATAAACATAAAATATATAAAGACAAGGTCTCGAAAACTAGAATAGTATCGAAGAAAAGTAATGAGAAAAAAATAGTTATCGCAAGAATTATTGAGCGAATTAAGTCTCTAAATGAGGCATATAAAACATATCCTAAATTTCTATAAAACTTTCCAAATTCTAGTGAAAGTGATTCTATTGAAATTAAAAGAGGAATAAGAATTAAAAAAGCAGGAAAAGAAAGAAAAGAAAAAAGAAAAAAACCTATCAATCCTAAAATAATTGCAAGAAAATTTATTCTTAAACCTTGTTTAAGAAATAGGTTAAAAACTTGTATTTTTCCTCTCTGATCTTCGCCAACATACTTGGATGAAAAAAATAGACCTAAATCAAGGCCTACTAATGTAGCGCCAAAAGTAAGAATTGAAATGGAAAGATAATAAACTCCTAAATTTTCTTCGGAAGATAACCAAATTATAGAAATAGGAATAATTGTCCTTATAAGTGTCGCGACAATTCTTAAAAATAAAGCTAAATCAATATCTTTGAGTAAGTTCTTAAGCGTCACCTGATACTGTAGCCCCCATCAATAACCAAAGATTGGCCTGTGATGTAACTGGATGCGTCAGAACTTAAAAATAAGATTGCAGGAATGATCTCCTCAGCTCTTGCTAATCTGCCCAAAGGGACTTTTTTATTGTAATTCTTAGTAAATGTTGAATCTTGATTGGAACTATCTTCTATACCTCCTGGTACAATGCAATTTACTTTAATTTTTTTCTTGCCCCAATAGCCAGCTAACCATTTTGTGAGACCAATAACTCCAGCTTTTGAAGCAGAATACACTGCGGGAGATGACATTATTTCTTTCTTGTACTTTGAATTTTTATAAATATCAAAATCTGGAGAAACTATCCCATATATTGATGAGATTTGTATTATCGATCCTCCGTTTTTATTATTTAAAAATTCCTTACCTACAAGTTTAGACATCAAAAACATTGAGTTTAAATTTACTTCCATAACTTCCTGCCACGTATCTAAACTGTAGTCTTCAAATTTCCTGAAGAATTCTTTTAAATTTTCTGTTTTAGTAGCTGCATTGTTTATCAAAACATCAAAACGTTTAAATTGGTTTTTAATTTTTGATAAAGCTTTTCTTATTTCAAGTTCATTTTTTATATTGCATTTCACATAAATGAAGTTTTCATTTTTATCAAAAGCCATATTGTGTGATGCTTCTAGGTCTAAGCCAGCGACTTTTGCATTGTTTTTAAGACATTCTTCGACAAGACTTCTTCCCAAAAGGCCATTACATCCTGTAATCAAAATTACTTTTCCTGAGATATCAAATTCTGACAAAGTCATATTCAATTAAGTCTTTCAAAACCTGAGTGTTTTACCTCAGAATTTAAAAAGCTTTTTGGTTTATTTGAAGACATAGCTTTTTTTATAACTTCAAAACTACTAGATACTGCGGCCTTGAATTTGTTAAAAACGCTTTTGTTATATGCAAAAGAAGAATAAACACTCGACCCGGCTAAAAAATTGCGCTTTAGCATTTCTTGGGTATAAATAGTTTCTAAAATTTTTGGCTCCTTGTGTAAGAAAGTAATTTTAGTAAGCGGTTCGATTCCAGAAATATCGATTTCAATGTTATTTTCTGTAGCTGCATCAATCCAAATTTTATTAACTTTTTTTCCTCCTTCAATGAGTTTTAAGGGAACTTTTTTTTCTTCAAATTTCTCAATTGTTGCCAAGGCGGCAACGTATCCTACTCTTTCGGTCCAATAAGTAGAGCTTATAAATGTATCTTGGGCTGCATCCATTACATCTTTTTTTCCAATCACAGCAGAGATCGGGAAGCCATTTCCTAAGGCTTTTCCAAAAATTGCCATATCAGGATTTACATTAAGTTTTTTATGAATACCTCCTATGGTTTCTCGAAAACCTGATGTAATTTCATCAAAAATCAAAATTATATTTTCTTTGTTGCAAATCTCTCTTATTTCTTCAAGATAACCTTCAACAGGAAGACTATTTCGGACCGGCTCCATACAAATTGCTGCTATTTTATTTTTATGAATTTTGATGAGTTTTTTTAAAGATGCAATATCATTGTATTTGAAAGGAAATGAGGTTCCGGTGAGGTTTTTAGAAACTCCCTTTGACTCTAATCCCGCAAGAAGATGTTGATTTAGGTTGGATTTATTCTTCAAGTTTGTAGAGATATACCAATCGTGCCAACCATGATAACCACAAAATAAAATAACTTCTTTTCCAGAAGAAGCTCTTGCAATCCTAATAGCTATTGAACATGCCTCACCTCCACCTCTTGAGAATCTTGCCATATCTGCCCAAGGATGAAGAGATATTAATTTAGAAGCTAAACTCACTTCTTCAAATGAATTTAGGGTGGACATTGAACCTGAGTTTATTGCTTGTTTTACTTTGTTATTAACAAAGTTATCAGAAAAACCTAAAGCACAAGCTCCTATACCCATGGTGGCAAAGTCATAAAATTGATTACCATCTAAATCCCAAACCTTGCATCCTTTTGCTTTGGAATAATATGATGGCCAAAGTTTAGGAAGAAACATCTCTGGTCTTTTTGATAAAAGTTGATTGCCTCCTGGAATTATTTCTTTAGCAGTTTTCCAAAGATTCTGTCCTGTTTTTTTTCTTTTTAGTTCCATATTTTGTTTATTTTAAAATTATCAAAAAGCTTGTAACTAGAGGGATTCCCAGTAAATACCTTATTTTCAGCCAATTCAAAATCCTTAACAAGAGAATTAGATCCTACTGAACAGTTTTTTTTAATTACTGATTTTCCAATAATCGAGGCTCCAGGATGAAGAGTCAAATATTCACCCAAAATCGGTGAATTACCCTTGTTGTCACCTATTCCACATCTTTGATAAACCACTAAAAAATCTGAATATTTTGCTCTTCCTAGAACAGTTCCCAAGGGATGAATGAATATAAAAATCTTAGGAAGCTCTACTTCATAGTAAGCGTCAATACCATGGAGATACTTATTTAAAAGATAAATTTTGGTAGCTAAATCTAAATATTCACTATCTATGTAAATTTGATTAGAGAGGATGTAAAGAAACATTGCATATTGATCGCCGTTAAGATGATTAAATATCACTTCTTTATCATTTTTGAAATACTTATTGTTTATTTTTGAAAAACAGTATTCCGTCCTAGTTAAAGAAACTTCCATTGAAAGATTTAGTTTTGCTGAGTAGTCATTGTATTTCTCATCAGGGAAAAAATTAGATAGCTGATTAGCTAAATAACTAATAAGATTTTTTTTGGATAAAGTTTTTTTCATTTAATTAACTTTCTAAATTTCTTACATTATCAAGAATATTACTGATATATATTCTAGATTTTTCAAATCCATTTCCAATAAAGTTAAAAAGGTTTCCAGTTCCTACTGCTGATACTTCCCTATATTTTAAAGCCTCTACAAAGTGTTCCGGTTTTCCAGCACCTCCACAAATTATAAGTGGCATAGATAATTCTGGTAAAGAATTCAATATCATAGGATCGAACCCTATTCCTGTTCCATCTCTATCAATGTCGTTAATCATAATTTCGCCTACTCCTAACTTCTGAAATAGTTTTAGATGTTCATCAAATTTTAAATATCTATTTTCTCCATTGTCACAGTATGTTAAGACCTCACCTTGCTCTCTTTTGAAGTCTATAGAACCAACTACAGCTTGTGCTCCATATTTTTCAATACAAGACGAAATAAAGTTTGTATTTTTAGATATAACTGAGTTAAGCACAATTTTATCTGCGCCTGAATCAAAATAATTTTGTACTTTATCATGATTTATGACACCCCCACCCAAAGAAAGAGGTACAAAAATATTTGTCATGATTTGTTTTACGGCGAGGGTAAAAATTTCATTATTATTTTGATATTTATTTCTAGAAACATCTAGGATAACTAATTCATCAATAAAATTTCCTATCTGAGAAAAGTTGAACTTATCAATAAGCCACCTTACATCTCCAACTTCTTGAAGTCGAAAATTTCTACTCAAGCAAAAAACTCCCTCTTTATAGAAGAGAATGAAAATCAATCTTTTTTTTAGCATGTACAGAATTCTTTTAGAATTTTTAGTCCTAAGATTCCAGATTTTTCAGGGTGAAATTGTGTTGCAAATATATTATTAAGTTTGATTGTGGAAATGATATCAATTGTTCCATATTGAACAGAACTGTACTTAACATTTTTTATATCTCTTTTTGAAGCTCCATAAGAATGAATGAAATAAAAATCTTTTTTGTAGACTAAATCTTTAAAAAAACCATCATCTTCACAGTGAGAAACTTCATTGAAACCAACATGCGGTATTTTTTCATTACATCCTAAATTTTTTAAATTTTTTACATTTAAATCTAATAAACCCAAACCCTTTCTTAATCCTTCTTCACTATCTTTACAAAGAAGTTGCATGCCCAGACAAATACCTAATATTTTTGTGTTTGCAAAATCTAACTTTTTTAAAGAATCAAATAAATCTGCTTTTTCTAATGCGTCAACTCCGGAATCAAAGGAGCCTACGCCTGGAAGTATGAGGTGAGAGAAAGTTCCTAAATTTGATTTCGATTTTATGGTTTCAAAATTAACTTCTAGATTTTTAAGAGCATTTTGGAGAGAGCCAATATTGTTTATTCCTAAATCAATTATTCCAATCATACAATCTCAAAAGAGGGAATCCATTTATTATCAATCTTTTCAAATAAGTCTTTGTTGGCCCATTTATCTATAACTTCGTTAAATTCATCTTTGCTCATTTGGAAATACTCTAAGTATTCATCTAAATACTCTTCGGGCAACTGGTTATCATAAATATTTACCAATTGAATCGCCTGTTCCCTAGTCATAGCTCCCCTTCTAATATCAATTCCCGCATCTTGGGTAGCTCTTCCAAATCCAAATTTTAGATACATTAAGTAGGTATGTAAGTCATAAAGAACATTATCGTTCTGCGCGAAATTTGTATAAGTTCCGGTATTTTGTGATTCTCTTTCTTGAAGTCCACAATTCTCCTTAGCTATAAGGTAATTTCTATAAGGGTCCCAAGCCTCAAAATATGACCAATGTGCCATTTCGATATTCAAATTTGTCTCTGGAAATTCCCAAAAATAAAGGTCCTCTTTTGAAAGATTTTTATAAGTTACGTCATGATGTTTCTCTAAATATATTTCTTTAGTAAATTCAGGAGAAAAAGTTGCAGAGTATTTTGAAAAATTTGATCCACCATACTCAATTTCTCCATCTTCTCCATACATGATAAGAGAAATCCCAAAATTACTTGCAACTCTTGAAACAGCTGTAAATATTGCTGTTGTCCATCCATAAAGGGGTCTTCCTTGCTCAATGAATCCTCTTTTATTCATCTGCATGAGAGTTTCATAGGGAAGGTTAACTTCGATAAGGGGAAACCCACTTTTTTTAAAATTCTCTAAATTTATAAAGCCAATTTCTGATCTAGTAGGAGGATGAACTGTTATACAAAGTGGATTGAGGCCGTATCTATTTTTGCATGTATAAGCCACGTAACTTCCATCTTTACCGCCACTAACTGGGACTAAAATATCAAATGGAGAGTCGTTTTTGTGTTTTTTAATTAATTCTAAAAGTTCTTTTTCTCTAGATTCCCAATCAATCTTCTCCTTCTCTTTTGACCACTTACAAGCATTACAAACACCATCCTCATCAAACTCAATTCTTGGTCTAGTAGACATGTTCAAACAAGATGAACACCAAAAAAATTGTTTCTCGTTATTATTTTTAGAATTCATAAGTCTTTTAAAGAAATTTTTTTGATAAATATTCTGCTATGTAGAAGTCTTCTATTGAATCTATCTCAATGTTCTTAAATTTTGGCATTTCTTTGGCAATGGTACGCTCATGATGGAAACTTCTTTTTTTTAACAAAGTCTCAGTTTTGGAGATATAAATACTACCATCTAAAAAATATAAATCTTCTAATTCTTGTCTTCTTAATGCTCTGAATTTTTTAAATCCTACATAGGGTTTCATAAATGAGTTTTTATCAATTTTTATCGAAAAACTTGGATGAGAGTCAATTAATTTGCCAACAGATATAAGAGCATCTGCATTTTTTCTTTTTTTATGAAGGAGATTAAGACAATTTGAGATATCTTCAGAGGTAGTCAATGGTGAAGTAGGTTCAAGCATTACAATATATTCAAAATATTGATTCTGTTTTTGATAAAATTTTATTGCATGTTCCAAAACATCAATTGTGGTCGCTGAAGAAGAAGAAATATGTTTTGGTCTCAAAAAAGGAGCTTCAGCCCCATATTCAATTGCGAGTTTCTGATACTCTATAGAATCAGTTGATACTAAAACTTTATCTATAATCTTATTTTCTTTTAATGCCTTTAATGGCCAAGTTAAAAGAGGATGTCCTTTAAAATTTAAAATATTTTTATTTTTTAAACCCTTTGAACCTGATCGGGCAGGTACAATTCCTAATACTTTTTGTTTTTTAATCATTAAGAAAATTTAATTTCTTCTGCCTTAGAAATATCTTCAGGTTTTCCAACATCTACCCAAGATTCATAAATTGGATAAATGATAGTTTTATATTTCCTATCCTTTAACCTAAGAAATAAATCCGGCATATCACAATACTCATTTTCACTTAATTCCGATATGCATCTGTGGTTTAGTACATATACTCCCGCATTTATCAGGCTGTAAGAAATTGGTTTTTCTTCAAAGCCGGTAATATTAAAGCCATCCGCATGAACGACTCCATAAGAATTTTGGTGCATAAAACTGTTGACTGCCATAGTTGCATGAGAATTTCTTTTTGAATGAAATCTAAGTATTTTATGATAATTCAAGTTTGTAAGAACATCAGCATTTGTAACTAAAAATGGTAAATCCGTATCTGGTCTAAACAAAGAAATAGCTCCAGCTGTTCCTAAAGGCTTTCTTTCCTCAATGAATTTTATGTTGACTCCGAAATTTTCATTTCTCTCTAAAAATTCTACAATTCTATTTTTTAGATAATTTAAAGAGATATAAAAATTTATGAATCCTTCTTCTTTTGCATTTTCTATTATTCTTTGAATTAAGGGTTTTCCAGAAACTTCGACCATTGGCTTAGGCTTATCTTTAGTAATGCTTCCAAGTCTAATACCCTTACCGCCTGCCATTATTAAGAAAGGATTATCAATTTTTGAACTGACTCCCGATGACATCAAATCAAAAACTCCAGCGACTTTACTATCTTCAATAATTGGTAGTTTTTGAATTTTTTTATTTAGCATTAATTCTTTTGCGGCTTCAAAATCAATTGAGTTATTGGTGATAACAGGGTTTGGATTCATAGCTAAATATACGGGAGATTTTAAATCTATCTTTTTTAGTATTGCTCTCCTAATATCCCCATCAGTAAGAGTACCAATGAATTCATCATCTTTGTTAACAACCAAAAGTATCTGTAGCCCACTTTTTTCAAGAGTTTTTATAGCCTTAATAAGAGAGGATTCTTTAAAAATTAAAGTTTTTTTCCATTTTTTTTCTTCTAATTTATTCATGTTTTAAGATCAATTATTATCTTTCACCAAAGATGCAGCTTTTATAAAGGAATTTTTTCTTAATTTTACTCCTTGTATTACTGTGGACCCCGCTCCAATATAAGAGTCGTTACCAATATCTACGTCCCCACATATGCAAGAAGAAGGCGCAACATGAGTATTTTTTCCAATTAAAGAATTATGATCAATTGAAACTCTTGAATTTATAATACAATTATCACCTATCGAAACCTTTGTTTGAACTATTGAGCCAGCCATTATTTGAATACCTTCACCTAAAACCACATCTTCTGCTACATATGAAAAAGGGTGAATTAAGTTAGGTATCGAAAATCCATTTTTCTTTATTTTTTCGAAGACTTCATTTCTTTTATTTTCTGAGGGTTTTGCTCCCAATCCTAAGGCAATATTGTATTTGGATGCATCTAATTTAAGCAAAGCGTTATCGCTGCCTAATACTTTTAAATCATTCCATGATTCATTATTTTTCACTTCTTCAAAGACAGGATCGCAAACTCCTTCTATAGGATATTTTAAATCTTTCAAAAGCCTACAAACGACCTCGCCGTGACCACCAGTACCCAGAATAATAAAAGGCTTCATATTTTTTTATTAATCGATTGAATCATTCTCAGAATAATTTTTATTGGATATCGTGCCGAGGAGATTCCAGTAATTTTCTGGATACAAACCAGTCTCTGCTCTAATGATTTTCAGGTTTTTAGAAGAAAATTTTTCCCCCTTTTTAATTTTTCTAGATGCCACAATTTTCTTTCTTACTTTGTCTCTAACTTCCCACTCATTCTTTTGAGTTTTTTTTATACCATCGCCTAAAGCATTTTCTAAAGATCTTATATTCTCTATCAGTCTCTTTAATTCTTTGGGCTCTAAAGAGGAGCTGTGGTCTGGACCATCTAAATTTTTATCTAGGGTTAAATGCTTTTCAATAATTTTTGCACCCAAAGCTATTGCTCCTATAGGTAAATGTATGCCTAGAGAATGATCTGAAAACCCAACCGTAATCTTGAAAGCTTTTTTTAAAGTTTTGATAGCATTTAAATTTATTTCATTATCTTTTGCAGGATAATTTGATAGGCAGTGAAGAATTGAAACTTTTTTTCGAAATTTTTTTATATCCAACTTAGACCATAAAGCCCAAACTTCGTCTAAATCTTTAGGCTGAGTCTCAGAAATAAATCCGTGATTTAAAACTGCCAAGGCGAGTTCAATATCTGAGAGATTGGACATTCCTGTAGAGAGGATTACATTTTTCTTTAAATTTGCAATTTTCCATAAAAATGGAAGATTATTTATTTCTCCTGAGGGAATTTTAAAGAAAGGAACCCTTAAAGAATTAAGAAAACTGAGACTTTCATAGTCAAAAGGAGTTGAGATAAAATCTATTTTCATTTTTCTAGCATTCGAAATTAAATCTTTATAGAACGACTTTGGTAGTTCAAGTTTTTTTAGCATTTCATACTGCGAAGAAACATCTTTTGAAGATTTTTTTTGATAATTAGCTTTCTCTAAAGTCTTGCTTGTGATCTTTTTTGCATTAAAAGTTTGAAATTTAATTGCATTTGCACCGGCCATTGCAGCTTCTTCTATTAACCTAATAGCCATAGCTTTGTCACCGTTGTGATTTACACCCGCTTCAGCAATGAAATATGTTTTATTTTGGTTCATTTAATTTCTTTTAAAAGCATGAAGGATTCAGCTGCCAATGTTCCGGATTGTGCTCCTCTCAAGACTGCAAGAGCATTTATTGCCTTTTCACTTCTTGGAAAAGGAAATTTATTTATTTCTGATTTGTAGATTTTCATAATAGAAATTTTTTTCTTGATAAATTTTGAAATATCTATGAAAACATTCGGATTAAAAGTTTCTGAAAAGCTTTTTACTGAACCAAAATCTGTTTCGGAAATAGTTTCATAAACATAAAGAGATTTTAATTTTTTATTCCGAAAAGTTTTTGATGCGGCAATAATAGAATTGAAAACAACTTTATGATCACTGTGCACGTCATTTTTAAATGGAATGTACATGATTTCTGGCTGAATTTTTTTTAATACTCTAGAGAATTCTTTAATAATTTCTGCCATAGGTTTAGTATCTAAATAAGAGGTTTCAAAACCAGATCTTAAAACCTCATTAAATTTATAGGCTTTTGAGACTTTTTCTATCTGTTTGTTCCTTTCGATGATTTCTTTTTCAGAATAACCTCCTTGTGAATTCATCTCAGTGACTATTAACCAATAGATTTCATCACCTTGTGCTTGATGCTTTAAGATGGTTCCTCCGCACCCTAAAGTCTCATCATCTGGATGAGGTGCCACTACTAAAACTTTACTCATAAAAAAATTCTCCTTCGATTTTATCTTTAAATTGTTTTTTGCTAAATGAGATGGCCATGTCTCCAGTTTTCACAATCAGTTCTTTAGAATTGTTTTTAATTATTCTTCCGGGTTCTTGGTTATCTATTTTTATATTCACTATTTTTGAGTTACTTACAAGAAATTTTTTTTTATTGTAGATGAAATAAGCTCCGGGATATGGATCTGCAAGTGCTCTTACCAAATTATAAATGTTTTTACTATTCATTCTCCAATCTATCTTTCCATCAATTTCACTTCTTTTTCTCCAAACATTAGAATCTTTTTTTAGTTGTCGAATAGGATTTATTGAATCGTTAATAAAATTATCAATAATTTCATTTATCTGAACGGGAATAACCTTGAGAACCTTATTGTATAAGTCCTTTGCGTAATCCTTATTAGAAATTTTGATGATTTTTTGATTTAAAATGTCTCCCGCGTCAGGTTCTTTAGTTAAGAAGAAGAATGTCGAAGCTGTTTTCTTTAATCCTAGTACTAAAGCCCATATTAGGGGATGCCTTCCTCTATTTTTTGGGAGTTCAGCTGGATGAAACCCAATAATTTTATTTTTATAAAAACTTAAAACAGGTTCTTTAATGATTTTTGACCAACCTATGACAAATACTAAGTCTATTTTGTGATTATCTAAGATTTTTCTTTGAACATTGAAATCTTTGATATTTTCTTCATAAAAGAAATCAATCTTTTTTTTCTTTGCCTTCTTTCCAAGATCTACAAAATCTGAATTGAAGGTTGATTTTTTTGAGCAAATAAGAAGTTTAAAATTTATCTTTTTATTTTCTAAAAGCGCATCAAAGGCAATGTCGCTTGATTTGACGCAGCCTATAAGGCAAACATTTAGTTTTTTAAAGATCATGAAATTCTTTTAAAAGAATATTTTGAAGATTTATTTTAGAAATTATTTTATGTATTTTTTTAGATGCCCCTTTTTTACCATAAGGAGTTTCTTTCCTATTAGCAATATTTTTAAATTCTTTAGAAAGACCTTTTTTAATAGATAAAAAGATTTGTTTTGAATTATAAGTTGAATGCAAAACAGATGGTGCCTTTATCCTTCCTTGTTGTCTTACTCCGATATCTAAACTCGGAGTACCAAGATAAGGTGCCTCTATTATCCCACTCGAAGAATTGCCAATGACCAAATCGGAAATGTTCATTAATGATGAATAAATTTTTGAACCAAGAGACTCAAAATAGAAAATGTTGTTATTTTTTTTGAATTTTAATCTTTGTGTTTCTTTTCTTATTTTTTCTCCCCAGGTATCTGCATTATTGCCAGTAATTACGATGGTGCCATCAAACTTTAAGAGATTTTTTAAAATATTTTTAAAAATGATTTCTTCATCGATACTACCAAGAGTTACAGGATGAAAGGTAAATAAAAAAATAGGAGGTTTCAAAGTAATTTTTAGAATTTTTTCAAGTTCGTTTGTATTTAGAAAATTACTTCTTATCAAATTATCATATCCCAAAGCGCCAACATTCCAAATAGAACTTGGTTTTTCACCAAGCTGAATGAGTCTTTTTTTGTATTTTTGACAGGATACAAAGTGAAGATGTGACATTTTTGAAATACTATGTCGAATTGCTTCATCAATTAAGCCAAAAGTGCTTTCTCCTCCATGAATATGTGCAATCGGGATTCTGTGTATCATTGCAGCTTGTGCAGCTGCAAGAGCCTCATATCTATCGCCTAAAATGATTAATAAATCTGGCTTTAGAGAGAATAAAACTTCAGATGTTTTCCTTACTGCCAGAGACAAAGATTTAGAAATACCCTTTGGTGAATCATCTTTGGTGAGGATTTTAAATTTAGAGCTAATTTTAAAGTTATCCTTCTGAATTTGTTTCCAAGTGCTGCCAAACTTCTTTTCTAGATGAGATCCTGTAACAATCATATTAAAAATTATATTTTTATCTTCTTTGACGATTTCCATGAGAGGTTTCATTAGCCCGTAGTCAGCTCTACTTCCTGTAAAAAAAGCTACATTTCTTTTCATTTTTTTTTAATTATGGGAGAACTAGGAAGATTTATGAGCCTTTCCCAAATATTTTGCGAAACGGTTAAATCCGTTGGGAAACAATTTTTGAACATTGGCAAGGCATTCATTAAACTCCAGGCGGGCCTTACATAAATTTTTCTTTTATTTAAATAATTGATCATTCTTTTTCTTTCTTTAATGTTTGGAGCCAAAATAGCATTTAACCAATAATTAGAACGTGCTTCCGGAGGTTCTTTAAAAAATAGATAATCGCTTCCGTCATAAAAATCTTTATATAAATTTGCAATTTTTCTCTTAGAAGAAATATATTTATCAATTTTTTTTAGCTGGGATATGCCTAAAGAAGCATTTAAGTTAGGTAACCGATAATTATATCCAATAGCGTCATGGAAAAATTCTAGAGGATTTTTTTTTGCTGTGGTGGATAAATGCCTTGATAATGTTCCCGCTTTTTTGGACTTACATATAAGTGCTCCACCCCCTCCAGTAGTAATGATTTTATTTCCATTAAAGCTTAAAGTTCCAAAGTTACCAAATGTCCCCGTATGCTTATTTTTATAAGTAGTGCCTAGACTCTCCGCGGCGTCTTCAATAACTTTTACATTTTTTTTTCTACAAATATTTATAATTTTGTCTATCAGTGCAGGATGTCCATAAGTGTGCATTACAATCAAAGCTTTTATTGGTCTTTTAGACTTTTTTTCTAAACAAGTTCCAAATTTATTCATTACAGTATGTTCGTCAAAAAATTCTTTTAATTTTTCGGGGCAGATGCTGAGAGTTTTAGGTGAAATATCAATAAATATTGGGTCTGCCAAGAGGTAAGAAATACAATTTGCAGCCGCAACGAAATTAAATGCTTGTGAGATAACAAAATCATTTTTCTTTACTCCGCTCATGATGAGCGAAAGATGTAAAGCTGAAGTTCCATTTACAGTAGAAACTACATCTGTTGCATTTGTATATTTCTGTAACTTGATTTCAAATTTCGAAACATTTTTTCCGTAGGTAGAAACATATGAACTTTTTATGGATGATGTAACAGAACTTATGTCCTCTTTAGAAAAATAAGGTTCATGAAGGCTTATGTCTTTCTTGCCTCTGTAAATTTCTCTTATAAAGCTTTCTGAATCTTTTAAAACATTCATTTAGCTTTATTATTAGAACTGTAAATGGCCCAAACTATTGAAATAATTAAACCTATAAGAAAACCAAATATTCCAAGAGAAAGTCTTGAAGGGTAGGATTTCTTTTCAGGTACAAAGGGTTTATCGATAATTTCCAATAAGTACTCATCTGAAATTTCAGTCATCATTTTCACTTCGAGTTGCTTTTCAATCAGTTTTGAGATTGATTTATTGAGAAAATCTAAAGAATTTTTTGCTGACTCCATTTGCAAGAATAATATCGCTTTTTCTGCATTCTCTTTGTCTCTCGATCTTGAGATTAGGTTGATTTCTCTGATAATTACATCGAGTAGATTTTTAGAAAAAACTGGAGAAATATGTTCGGCTGACATCTTTATATGCCCCGTAAGTTTATTTTTGCTGATTTTAAATACTTCCTTGATATAGACTTCATGAGCTTCAAGATAAGAAGGTTTTTCTTTTTCAGAAAAAAATGATTTTTTTTTCCATATTTTTTGTCTTGAATCATACAAAGATTCATCAAATTCTAATATATTGTCAATTGAATTAAACTGCTTTGGAGCCATAAGCGATGGCAAAACCCATTCATACTTATATATCAAAGTTTCTAAAAAGGACCTTGAAGTAGATATAGCAATTGCCAAATCAGCTTTTTCGTCTCCAGATAAAGCTTCACCAACTCCAAAAGAAGCTGCTAATCCAGCTAACTCAGAAAACCCGGCCTGAGAATCATTCAAGTTATCATTTGAAACTGCCAATAAAGATTCAGATTTATAGTAATTTGGTATAAATAAAGAAAATAAAGAAAACAAAATCATTAAAAGAAAAGAAGATAAAAGTATAAAAAGCGATCTATTCCTTATTATATGAATAAGGTTTTCAATATTTAACTTGCTATTATTTTCTTGGCCTTCAAAGTTCATAACTGTGGTACCTGGGGCCGGACTTGAACCGGCACGAAGTTGCCTTCGAGGGATTTTAAGTCCCTTGTGTCTACCAATTCCACCACCCAGGCTTTGGAGAGTACTTTATACTAAATTCATAATAATAGTTTATAGAAATCTCTCATAGATTCTATCAAGTTTAAATGGAGGCTGAGGTCGGAATCGAACCGGCGTAGACGGATTTGCAATCCGCTGCATGACCACTCTGCCACTCAGCCGCTGAGCTATTATATATTTGTTTCAAACAATCCATTCATTTAAGTATCGCAAAAAAGAGTACCAAGAAAATACAGCGCTTAAAAAAACTAAACTTAAGCTAACGAGGAAGACAACATCTGAAGATAAGGGAGAGATTAATATTAATCCTAGCCCGATCATCTGAAGAGCAGTTTTAAATTTTCCTAATCGATTAGATTTTACTTCTTTAAAATCTTTTGATTGAGCGATTACAAATAATCGCAAATAACTAATAGAGATTTCTCTAGACACTATAAGAACCGCTGATATTAAGATTACAAGACTTTCAAAATTAAAAGTCATCCATATTAACAATATGGATACGAAAAGCTTATCTGCTAATAAATCCAAAAAGGCTCCTAAATCCGAAGTTTGGCCATTCTTTCGAGCAAAATAACCATCTAAGAAATCAGTAATAGATGCCGTTATGAAAACTACAAGAGAAAATAAAAAGAAATTATTTTCAAACAAAATAATAATGGGTATCAGAAAGAGTATTCTTGAAATAGATAAGATATTGGGCAGATTCATTTTAGTTATTTAAAAAATAAAATATTTTCTCTGCCTTACTTTTTCCTATTCCCGGAGCAGATTTTAAATCATCTAGAGATGCTTGCTTAAGCTTATCAATTCCTCCAAAAAATCTGACTAAATCTTTTTTCAATTTAGGTCCTAATCCCGCAATACCATCTAAACTTGAGGAAAGAAGTTCCTTAGATCTTCGCCTTCGATGATGATTGATTGCAAATCTATGAGATTCGTTTCTAATTAATTGGATAAGTTTGGATATATCAACTAACTTACTTAATTCGTAGCTCTTGTTGTCATAGTGCAAAACATCATATTTTTCTTTTCTATTTGGACCTTTTGAAACAGAGATAAACTTTATGTTTTCAAGATATTTTTTATCAAGATTTTTGCTCACTGTGTTCAATTGGCCCTTACCTCCATCAAGTAAAATCACCTCTGGAAAATCCAAATTATTTTTTTTCAAGTTTTTACATCTTCTTTGAATTGCTTCGCTCAAGGCTAAATAATCATCGTTGAAGTCATTTTTAATATTCATAATTCTGTAATTTTTTTTATTTGGTCCATCTTTTGATATCGATACACAGGAAGCTGAAACATTTTTTCCCGAAGTGTGACTAATATCAAAACCTTCTATTGTGTTGATGCTTTCTACTTGTAAAAAATTTGCTAGAGACTCTAAACAATCTTGAATCCAAGAAAAATTATTATTTCTTGATAATGCATCTTCAGCCTGAGATGCACAAATATCGATTAAATTCTTGTTATGCTTATTAGGCTTATGAGTGACAATTCTAGGTGCTTTTAAAAAGGTTAAGAAATCTTTTGTTTCTTTTAAAATTTCTCCGTTAAATAGTAAATTGATTATTCTTCTATTTTTATTATTGATTACATAACTCTCCAAAAAGACCGATAAGAGCTCTTGATCGGAGATGTTTTCTTTTGAATCTGGATAAAAATTTTGAGAACTCGTTATCCAGCCATCTTCAATTCTCAGAACGCTAAGACAACAATTAAATTTATTTCTTTTTATGACAAAAACATCTAAATCATCAAACCCTGTTAAGACATTCTGTTTTTTTTGAGTGTCTCTTATGGACTGAACTTTATCTCGATATATGGCAGCTCTTTCGTAATCTTTTTTATTGGAATAAAAATCCATCTTTTTTTGAAGTTCCAATATTATGTTTTTTGTATCTCCTGAAAGAAAGTTAATTGTATTTTTTACATCAAATGCATAATCTTCTTTAGAAATATTTCCTACGCAAGGAGCTGAACATCTATTCATTTGATACTCAATGCATGGACGAGATCTATTTTTGAAATTTATGTCTTTACAATTTCTTATTTTGAAAAGAGACCTTATCAAACTGACATTAAGCCTCATTGCACGAACATTCGCAAAAGGTCCAAATATGGTATTAGAGAGGTCCTTTTGTCTGGAAACATAAATTGCAGGAAAATCTTTTGAAGTTGACAAATGTATTGCCGGATAGGATTTATCATCTCTAAACTGGACATTGAATTGAGGTCGTTTTTTTGAAATCAAACCTTGTTCTAAAATTAAAGCATCAGATTCAGTATTGGTGATAATTGTCTCAACAAATTTAATTGAAGACTTGAGTTTGCCTATTCTTTTTCCTTCACTTTTTCTGACATTTAAATAACTTTTAACTCTATTTTTAATATTTTTAGCTTTTCCAATGTAAATAATTTCGTGATTTGAATTAAAAAATTTATAGACGCCAGGTAATTCTGGAAAATCTACATTCTTGTCAAACAGTATTTTTTTATTCGTAAACTGCGCTTGCTTTTCCATCAGGTCTTCTCTTATCCGAAAATGCTTCCACAATATTTTTTTTTATTAAAATAGAATGAATTTCGCCCAATTTCCTATTAATTAATTTTTTTTCTTTTTTTATAGATTCTATTAGCGTTGGGTCAAATTGTTCATGAAATAAAATATCCGGTAAGTGTTGATAGTGTATTCGGCTTTTTTCAGAAGATTCTTCTAAAGACATTTTAAAATCAATTACATTTAAAATCTCTTGTAATACACTTGTAATGATTGTTGAACCACCAGGAGAGCCAGTTATTAAAAAAGGCTTTTTATTTTTAAAAACTATTGTAGGAGACATAGACGAAAGAGGTGTCTTCTTTGGTTCTATTTTATTTGCTTCAGACCCTATCAAACCATAAACATTAGGAAACCCAGGTTTCGATGAAAAGTCGTCCATTTCGTTATTCATGAGTATTCCCGTCCCTGTAGGAATTATGCCAGAACCATAAGCGGTATTTAAAGTATAGGTATTACTTACTGCATTGCCCCATTTGTCTATAATTGAGAAGTGGGTTGTTTCCTCGCCTTCTATAAGATTTACATTCGCTTTTATTGGTAATTCATTTTTTTGTATTGATTGATAAATTTCATTAGCATATTTTTTTGATAAAAGTAGCTTTTGTGGTACATCATAAAAATCTGGATCTCCAAGATACTTTGCCCTATCTCGGTAAGCATAATCCATGGCTGAAATTAAAACTTTTAGATATTCCTTTGAATTATGGTCTAGTTTATTTAATTCAGTTCTTTCAAGAATATTTAAAATCTGAATTAGCGAGATTCCTCCAGAACTTGGCGGAGCCATTGAACAAATCTTGAAAAGTCTATAACTTCCACAAACCGGCTTTAAAATTCTAACCTTGTATTTATTTAGGTCCTCAAGACTTAGAATGCCTCCATTGTTTTGAAAAAAATTTGAAATTTTATTTGCGGTATCTCCTGAGTAAAACTCTTTTTGTCCATTTTTAGATATTCTCTCTAAAGTACCAGCAAGATTTGTTTGAACTAAAATATCTCCTTTGAGAAATCCATTTGGTCTTGTAAAAGTTTTTTTCGCCTCTGTGTTTTTTAAAAATTTTTGCTTATATTTATTGAGATTTTTTGCCTGAAAATCAGATAAAACAAAACCTTTGCTTGCGAGTTCAATTGACGGTTTTATCAAAGATTTGATATCCAATGTTCCATATTTTTCTGCCGCATAAAACATACCCGAAACTGTGCCCGGGACTCCTGAAGCCAAAATAGAGTTTAAACTTAATCCTTTGATTACTTTTCCAGAATCATCTTGGAACATTTTTTCATAAGACTTCAGCGGTGCTCGTTCCCTATAGTCAATGGAGATAGTTTCATTTTTTTCCTTCAAATAAATTAGCATAAAGCCGCCGCCGCCAAGATTGCCAGCTGATGGATTCACAACAGCTAATGCAAATGCCACAGCCACCGCAGCGTCAATAGCATTTCCACCTTCTTCTAAAACTTTCATCCCTATGTCCGTGGCAAGATGATGTCTTGATGCAACAGCGTAAGTATCTAACTTTGCAATAGAAGAATAAAATATTAATAGAATTAAGAAAAACGCTATTAATGGGACTTTAGGAGAACAGATTTTTCTAGCTTGGCTTGTCTTCAGTATGCCTTTCACCATTAAATATTGCAGCAAATTCTAAAATCTCTCCAGAATCATTAAAAACTCTATGAAATGCTCCATCTGGAACTGGAATGACGTCTCCTTGTTTAACCTCGAATTTTGAATCGTCTATCTGCATTATTCCTGTGCCTTTATAAAAAACGTAAACTTCTTCTTGGCCTTCATGTTTGTGGCCAGAGGTACTTTTGTTTGGATTTAACTTGGTTATGCTTGGAACAAGTTTCGACAAAGAGCTGTTGTCTAATACAACGTATCTATCATCTTCTTTCACTACGTGCCAATTATTATTCATAATTTAAATTATATATGATTCAATTTTTTTTATCATTTTAGGAATATTCTTTGAGGAAGTTAATTCTCTCCCCAAAACAATATAGTCACTACCATTTTTTAAAGCTTCCTTTAGAGTTGCCACTCTAGATTGATCATTGTTATTCTGATTAATTCTTATACCTGGAGTTACTGTTACAAAATCTTTACCAAAATTTTTTTTGATTTCTAGTACTTCATTTGCTGAACAGACTATGCCATCAATTTTATTTTGCCTTGCAGTGAAAGATAAAATTTTAACTAACTCGGGTATTTGAACTCTAAAACCCATTTTTTTAATATCATTTCTATCAAGGCTAGTGAGAACAGTAACTCCAATTAAAAGAGCTTCACTTTTTGCTGAATCTTTTGCTTCTCTTGCAGCCTGTATCATTTCCTCTCCGCCGAGAAGATGAATGTTTGTCATCCAGACTTTTTGATTGAGTAAATTCTTCATAGCTTTGAAAACAGTATTGGGTATATCATGAAGTTTTAAATCTAAAAAAATATCAAAACCTTTTTCACTCAAATTTTCCAGAATTTTAGGCCCCTCGCTGGCATATAGTTGTTTTCCAATCTTCAATCTAAAAATATCTGGATCTAAAACTTTTACAATAGACCTAGCTTCCTCTAAGGAATCAAAATCAAGTGCTACTATAATTTGTTTGGGTTTAAGGATTTTCATCTTTTTTTTCAGAAACTTTTGAATTTCGTCTGACTAATCTAGGCAACTGAAAAATTAAGGAAATAATTGCTCCAATAAGAACAGAAGAAACCATGGAAAATCCGACAGTTATTCCTTCAATTTTCACAAAGTATAAATCCAAGACGATCATACCTGAGTTAAGATTAGAAAATAAAAAAAAGAAAGTGATAAAAAGGATTAATAAAATGAAATAAAAATATTTCATTTAGATATTTTAACACATTCTAATTGACTCTTTGTTTCAATAATTTTGAAGCTCTAAAATATGGAATAGACCTTTTCGGAAGCTCTATAGACTCGCCTGATTTTGGATTTCTGGCTCTAATGGACTTTCTATCTCTGACACAGAAAGAACCAAAGCCTCTAATTTCAACTCTATTTCTTCTTTTTAGCGATTCTGCAATCGCATTTTGGATTAAATCAACTGAAAGGTTTATATCTATCTCGTTGTAATCCTCAAGGTTCTTAGAAAGTAAAGAAATAAAATCGGATTTTTTCATTTAGTCCTTTGAGGAATCACTTAATTCTTCTTGGATGAGATCTCCGATTGAAGTTTTAGTTTCTGATTCAATTTTTTTGTTCTTGGAAATATTTTCTTTAATGAGCTCTTTTTCTTGAGACCTTTCCAAAGCAAAGATAGATAGGTTCACTTGTCTGTTCTTTCTGTCAATTGATGTTACAAGAGAACTTATGCTATCTCCTTCTGAGGGAAGATTATCTTTGAATTCTTTGCTCTTAATTTTTCCGATAACATCTTCGGCCAAATTGACGAAAATCAAGTCTTCTCCAATTGAACTCACTGAACCAGTTAATTCTGTTCCTTTTGGATTATTTTTAGCAAAGGAATCGAAAACATCCTCAGAAAGTTGTTTGACTCCCAAAGATATCCTCTCTTTGTGAGGGTCTATTCCAAGAATAACTGCTTCTACTTCTTGTCCCTTTACATAAGATTTGACTGCCTCTTCTTCAGATTGATTCCAAGAGAGATCTGATAGATGAACAAGACCATCGATATTTCCATCTAGACCTATGAACATTCCAAAATCTGTAATTGATCTTACCTCGCCTTTAACGACATCTCCTAAGCTGTTGTTCTCAGAAAAAGTGAGCCAAGGATTTTCTTGGCACTGCTTCATTCCAAGAGAAACTCTTCTTTTTTCAATATCGATTTCTAAGACCATGACATCAACTTCATCACCTAAAGAAACTACTTTAGATGGATGGATACTTTTGTTAGTCCAGTCAATTTCGGAAATATGAACCAATCCTTCCGTATTTGAATCTAATTCTGCAAAAAAACCATATTCAGCAATGCTTGAGACTTTAGCTTTATGAATTGAATTAATTGGAAAAGTTTCCTTTATGTTTTCCCAAGGATCACTTGATAATTGTTTTAGTCCAAGAGAAATTCTCAACTTTTCTTTGTCAAAGTTTGTTACTTTGAAATCAAGCTTATCGCCAACATTTAAAACTTCAGAGGGATGATTTATTCTTTTCCATGTAATATCGGTGATATGAAGTAAGCCGTCAACTCCGCCTAGATCGACAAATGCGCCATATTCAGTTAAATTTTTAACTGTTCCGGAAATCAATGAGCCTTCTTGAATAGTAGCAAAAATCTTTTCCCTTTCTTCTGAATTCAAATCTTCTTGAACTGCTTTTCTAGATAAGACTACGTTGCTCTTCTCTTTATCAAGCTTTATTACCTTGAAATCTTGAAAAGTTTTTTCTAGATGATCAAAGCTATCCAAAGGTCTCGAATCTACTAAAGATCCTGGAAGAAAAGCTCTTACGCCTGCAACATCAACAGTCATGCCGCCTCGAACTTTTCCAGAAATATAACCCTTGATCAATGCTCCAGTTTCTAGAGCTTCTTCAAGGTTTTTCCAACTTTCATCATGCATTGCTCTTATCCTAGAAACTCTTGTAGAGCCATGTCCGTCTTCTACAGCTTCAAGTGATACTTTAACTTCGTCACCTATTGATAGCTCCCCGTCAACTTCATCTGCTAAAAATTCTGTTCTAGGAATTAGGGATTCAGATTTCAAACCAACGTGGACTGTAACCCAATCTGAAGTTAAATCTACTATCACTCCAGAGATAAGTGCTCCTTGTTCAAAATCCAAAGTTGTGAGACTTTCGTCTAAAAGTTTTTCAAATGCTGTTTCTGTCATAATTTTTTAAAATTCTCCATTACCTTTTCTTCTACCTCCCTAATACTTAAGTTACTTGTATCAATAAGTAGTGAATCATCAGCAGGTTTTAAAGGAGATATCTTTCTATTTATGTCTTCTTCATCCCTTTGCTGAATTTGCTCTAAAAGGTCGTGCATGATAACGCTCATACCCTTTTCTTTCAACTGATTAGCTCTTCTTTCTGCTCTAACTTCAGGAGATGCTTGAAGGAATACTTTTAAGGCTGCTTCAGGAAAAATAATGGTTCCCATATCTCTACCGTCTGCAATAAGACCTTTTTCTGAATCATAAGCATCCCTTTGAATTTTAATTATCGCGTTTCTTATTTCTGTTTCCTTAGCAAGTTCCGATGCTCTAGATGCTATATTTTCATTTCTAAGGTCTTTTCCTAAAATCTTATCGTTCAGCTCTATTTCACAAATACTCTCGTTAAGATTGGTAATAAGTTTGATTTTTGATTTTTTTAGAAATTGGACAATTTCTTGCGAAGTTTCTAATCCTTCATTCGAACTCAAATATCCGACAAGTCTATAAAGAAGACCGCTATCAAGAACATTCCACTCAAGCCTTTCAGCTAACGAAAATGCTAGAGTCCCTTTTCCTACTCCACTAGGGCCATCTATAGTTATTATATTTTTAACTAATTTCAAAATTACATCCAAGCTTTTTACCCAGTTCTATGAACTCTGGAAAAGACGTATTAATGCTTTCTGGTGAGGCGATTTCAATAGAAGAATTACTATTCAAGCCAGCTATAGCAAAAGACATTGCAATTCTATGGTCATAGTAAGTCTCAGCTAAAAAATTTGGTGATTTATAGTCTTTGCCCATACCTTCAATACAAAAAACATTGCCATCCAAAAAATTTTTTATCCTCATTTTATTTAGACCGTCTTGCATAGCTTTCAGCCTATCACTTTCTTTATGTTTTAATTCTTCTATATCTATGAAACTTGAGATGCCCTCTGCAAAACAACTAGCTATAAATAATATAGGAAGTTCATCAATTAAATTCGGTACATCATCTGGTGTCACTTCACAGGGATTTAGAACAGAACTCTTTATATTCAAATCTGCAATAGGCTCTTTCCCAAATAAAGAGTGATTAAATACTTGGATATCCCCACCCATTTCCATTAATTTATCCAAAAGTGCAATTCGAGAAGGATTCATGCCAACTTCTTTGAGGGTAATATCAGAATTTTTTGAAATTAAAGCTGCAACAATAAAGAAAGCAGAAGATGAAAAGTCTCCGGGTATTTCTATATTTTGAGAAGTAAATTTATCTGTTTCTTTTAAATAAGTTTCTTTTTCAGAATAGGTAATGTTTGCTCCATAATATTCAAACATCCTTTCAGTATGATCTCTTGATATGGATTTTTCTATAATTTTTGTATCGCCTTGTGCGCCTAAACTGGCAAATAAAATTGCAGATTTTACTTGGGCACTTGCTACTGGCATCCTGTAATTTATTCCGTATATTTTCTTAGAGGGAATTATTCGCAAGGGAAGAGTATCTTCCTTTGAGCCAGATATGTTCGCTCCCATCTTTGATAAGGGATCTATTATTCTTTTCATTGGTCTTTTGGAAAGGGATTCGTCTCCGATAAGACTCGAAGAAAAATTCTGTATTGATAATAATCCAGACATTAGTCTTATACCTGTTCCGGAATTTCCAAAATAAAGTTGGTTTTCAGATGCTTCTAATCCTCTAAATCCTTTGCCTTCTACTTTATAAAACTCGTTTTCCTTTATGATATTTATCCCAAGTTGTTTTAGAGAGTTAAGAGTATTAATTACATCTTCACTTTCTTGAAGATTAGAAATATTAGATGTGCCATCTGAAATGGAAGCGCATATCAATGCTCTATGAGATATAGACTTATCTCCTGGAATTTTTATTTCACCATGGAGTCCTTCGGCAGATTTAGAAATGAGTTTCATCTGTTTAAAGATTCCTTCGTCTTTTTGATTTTTTTTAAGTGCCCTTCTAACTTACCATCGTCTTGCAGTATGAATGTTTTAATTTTATTAATTTCTTTTTCAATCTCACTTATATCTTTTAGTAAGTTATTTTTATTTAGAGAAAAAATATTCTCCCACATCGCTGGATCGCTTTCTGCGATTCTCGTGAAATCTTTTAAGCCTCCTCCTATAAATTTTTTATACTCAGATGTTTTTCTCTTTGAAAATAAAGAAATCAAGCTAAAAGCCACAACATGGGGAAGATGACTTGTTAAGGAAAATATCTTGTCATGTAATTTAAGATCTAGATTATGAGTTTTTGATCCCAATTCGAACCAAAGTTCTTGGCATTTTTGCAATGTAGAATTAGCCAGTCCTTTATGCTTAGAAATTATTGAAATTTTACCTCTAAACAAGTCTTCATTTGAATTCAAAAATCCGCTTTTTTCAGACCCAGCAATTGGATGAGATAAGATAAATTTTGATTCAAGTCTGTTCTTTTTGATTATATTTATCAAAGGCCCTTTTACACTAGTACAGTCGGTTACAAAGTCAGCTTTATGAAAAAGATCTAAATATTTGTCAAAATTACGCAGTAGAATCTTAGGTGGTAAAGCAACAATAACAAAAAGTTTTTTTGTGCTATCAATTTTTTCCAGGCTACCAGTAATGATTTTTGATTTTTTAGCATGATTAAAATGGGACTTTTTCTTGTCAATTGCTAAAACCTCAAAACCATTTTTTGATAGTCTTTTTGCTACAGAACCTCCAATTAAACCAAGACCAATAATTAAAAACTGGATGTTTTTTTTATTTTTTAGAAAGGTCTTTTTCATAGTCCTCTAATACTTGAAGAAAAAAATCCATCTCCTCTCCAGTACCAATGGAAACCCTCAGATGCTGAGGCATTTCATATACTTTTAAAGATCTGAGGATAACCCCTTTTTCTAAAAAATATTGAAAAGCATCATCAGAGTCTTGCTTGGCATCAAAAGAAATAAAATTTCCCCAAGATTCGATAAAGTCGTAATCAAAATTATTGAAGGCTTTTTTTACCCTATCCATACCGGAAGAATTAATTTTTACAGATTTGCTTATGTGTTCTTGATCAGAAAGAGCAACTTTTCCCAAATCTAAAGCAAGTGAGTTTGCATTAAAAGGCTGTCTGACTCTATTAAGATAGTCAGACAACTCAGGATTTGAAACGCAAAAGCCCAATCTTAATGCTGCTAATCCGTGGGCTTTAGAGAAGCTTCGTGAGATGACTAAATTAGGATGATCGTCAATTAATGAAAAGGGAATATCAAAATCTGAGCCTTCTATATACTCATAATAAGCTTGATCAAGAAAGACCAAGATATCATCAGGTAAATTATTCAAAAAATCTTTAATCTCTAGAAGAGTTTTTGCTGTTCCAGTAGGATTATTTGGAGAGGCTATAAAAACAACTTTTGTCTTATCATCTATTAAATCTGACATTAATTCTAAATCATGACCCCAATTTTTTGCTTTAGATTTAACTGGATGAGCTCCAGTTGCTTTTATGGCTAACGGGTAAATGGCAAAACCATGTTGAGAATAAATTGCTTTTTTTCCTTCTCCCAAAAAACATCTAGATACAAACTCAATTAAATCATTAGAACCATTACCTATTGTTATTTGGTTCGGATCTACAGAGTATTTTTTTGATATTGCTTCTTTTAATTCATAAGCATTTCCATCGGGGTATCTGTTTAATTCGGATGAAAAGCTATTCATTTTTCCCTGAAGTAAATCCAAAGCCTTTGGACTTGGTCCCAAAGGGTTCTCATTACTTGCCAATTTGATCATTTTTTCCAGGCCTAATTTCTTTTGAGTATGTTCTAGCGGCAATCCTGGTTCATATGGTTTTAGTCCAAGAACACCTTGATTTAGATTTTCTAAAAATGAATTTTTCATGAATTAGTAAGCTGCTGGATAGGAACCTAAGACTTTTAGGTCATAACTAACTTTTTGAAGTTCTTTGAATAATTTTAAAACATTCGTATCTGAGGCATGTCCCGAGAATTCTAAAAAGAAAGAATATTGCCACTTATTTTTCTTAACTGGCCTAGATAAAATATTTGTGAGATTGATTTTATTCTTATTAACTATCTGTAAAACTTTTAACAAGGCTCCTTGTTCATTTTTTAAACTTAAACTTATTGACGTTTTATCATCAAAGGTTTTTCCTGGAAATTCGTTTCCAATCACTAAGAACCTCGTTGTGTTGGTTATTTGATCTTGAATTTTTTCTTTCAATAAATTTAATGAATATATCTCAGATATTTGTTTTGGTCCTATAGAGCCTTTTCCTGATTTATTCTTAATCAGCTGGGCTGCTTTGGCAGAACTCTCAGTTTCGACAATCTTAGCTCTAGGAAGATTTTTACTTAGCCAGTTACGACATTGCGCAATAGCTTGAGGATGTCCATAAATGGTATTAAGTTTATTTATATTTTTTTCAGATGAAATAAGACAGTGCTCTACAGGTAATTCCAATTCTGAACAAATTTTTAAATTACTTTCTATGAGATTATCTAAAGATTGATTCACCATACCTTCTATTGAATTTTCAAAAGGTAACATTCCATAGGAATTTTTGTTTTTGGCTACTTCTTTAAAAATATCTCTAATATTTCGTGTTTCTACCTTTTCAACAGAGCTTCCAAAATGCGTTGTTGTTGCAATTTCTGAAAAAGTACCTTTAGGACCTAAATAATAAACTTTAATTTTTTTTTCAAGGGTAAAGCATGCAGAAATAATTTCTTTGAAAATAAATTTAATATTTTCCGCAGGGATAGAACTTTTGTTTTTCTTTTGCAGAGTCTTAATTAAACTTGCTTCTCTATCTGGCCTGTAGAATGTTTTATCGCCTGATTTCTTTTTTATTTTTCCAGCATTTATAACAAGCTTGGATCTTTCGTGGATGAGGTTTAGAAGTTTTTGGTCAATTTGATCAATTTCTTTTCTATTCTCAGTTAGATCTTTTGGTAGATTTTTTTCAGCCATTATTTTTTTCAAATTCCTTCATAAAATCTATTAAAGCATCTACTCCCTCTTCCGGAACTCCATTGTAAATACTTGCCCTCATACCACCAACAGATCTGTGACCGGCAAGGTTTAATAATCCGTTACCTTCAGACTCTTCTAAGAATTTATTGTTTAAAGAATCATCCCCCAAAAGAAATGGAACATTCATTAGAGATCTAGATTCTTTATCAACATCATTTTTATAAAAATCGCTTTGGTCGATATAAGAGTAAAGTTTGTTAGCTTTTGACTCATTAACATTCTTTTGGTTCGAAAGACCTCCATTCTTTTTTAGCCATTTAAAAACCATACCCGATAAGTACCATGCAAATGTAGGCGGAGTGTTATACATTGAATCAGAATCAGCATAAGTCTTATATTGCATCATAGCTGGCAAATTATCTTTTTCCTTCAGAAGTTCTTTTTTTATAACAATAATGGCCAGTCCAGAAGGACCAATATTTTTTTGAGCCCCCGCATATAGCATACTGAATTTTGTAACATCGAGAGGCTCGGAAAGAATACAAGAAGAGCAATCTGCAATAAGATTTTTCTTTGGAAGATTATCTAGCTTTCTAAGACAAACTCCATCGATTGTTTCGTTCAATACAAGATGAGTGAAAATAGAATTAGGATGGATTTTCCAAGTATCTGGTTTTGGGTATTTTTTGTAAGATAAATCTGCTGAAGATGCAGAAATTTCTACCTGTCCAAATTTCTTTGCTTCCTTAATTGCTTTCTTAGACCACTGCCCAACATCAAGATAACTGCATAAAGCTTGATTATTCTCTAAGAAATTCATTGGAATCATTGAAAATTGAAGAGAAGCGCCTCCCTGTATAAAGAGAACGTCGTAGTCATCATTTATTTCCATTAAATCGATGAAATCCTGTTTTGCAGTTTCAGCGATCTCGACAAACTCTTTACTTCTATGGCTCATTTCCATAACGGATAAACCTTTTCCTTGCCAATCAGGTATTTCAGCTTTTAGTTGATCCAAAACTTCATTTGGAAGTGCTGCAGGTCCTGCACAAAAGTTGTAATTTCTTGACATAATTAAATTATTTACGAATCAATAGCTAATGCAAGTCCATTAAGAGCCTCATCCTCTTTGAGCTTGATCACTCTAACCCCTTGAGTATTTCTACCAATCAAACTAATTTCTGATACTTTGGTTCTTACAAGCATTCCCTTGTTAGTAATAAGAATAACTTCATCCATTTCGCTTACTTCCTTTGCAGAAATTAAGCCTCCATTTCTATCAGAAGTCTGCATGGCTATAACGCCTTTAGCTCCTCTTTTGGTTTTTCTAAAATCATTAACTTTTGATCTTTTCCCATATCCATTTTCTGAAACGGTTAATATCTCAGACTCTTTAGAAGGTTTTAATAAAGAGATTACTTTTTGATCACCATCAAGATTAATGCCCTTAACTCCTCGAGTATCTCTTCCCATAGGTCTGGCATCTACCTCATTGAAAAATACTGCTTTTCCTGCATTAGAAACAACCATTAAATCGGCGCTGCCATCTGTTAAAAGAGTACCTACAAGCTCATCATTTTCGTCAAGTTTTATTGCTCGTTTGCCAGTCTTTCTAGGTTTCTTAAATTCCGATAATGTTGTTTTTTTAACTATCCCATTTTGGGTAGCCATGAATACATAAGCTTCCCCTTCAAAAGACTCTACATCTAAAAGGCTGGTAACTCTTTCCGATTCGTCCAAATCAATTAAATTTACAAGCGGTCTTCCTTTTGCTGTTCTGGAGGCTTGAGGAATTTCATAAACTTTAAGCCAATAAACTTTTCCTAGGTTCGAAAAACATAAAAGAGTTCTATGAGTATTGGCAACTATTAATTGTTCGACAAAATCTTCATCTTTTACTGATGCCGCTGTTTTACCCATTCCACCTCTTCTTTGAGATTGATATACCTCAAGCGGTTGAGTTTTTGCGTAACCCATATTCGAAATGGTAACTACCATATCTTCAGGTTTGATCAAATCTTCGGTGGAAAGATCTAATTTATCTTCAATAGGAGTTTTTCTTTCATCACCAAATTCTTCCTTAACGGATATTAGTTCTTCTTCAATTACTTCCTGCAATCTTTCAGGATTTTCAAGAATTTCATTTAAGCCAGCTATGTCTTGAAGAACCTCTTCATACTCTTTAATTAAATTATCTTGCTCTAAACCTGTAAGTCTTTGTAGCCTTAAATCTAGAATAGCTTGAGCTTGTTTTGAAGAAAGTTTGTAGCTGGAACCTGCAAGACCAAATTCTTCGAACACATCCTCAGGACGAGTATCTATTGAACCTGCTTTTTTTAATAAATTGTTTATCAAAGTGGATTTCCATTTTTTAGCTAGTAGTTTGCGTTTAGCTTCAGTGGGATCTTTGGATTTTTTTATTAAATCAATTATTGGATCAATGTTTGAAAGGGCAATTGTTAAACCTTCTAAAATGTGACCTCTATCTTTTGACTTTGCTAAGTCAAAAGCTGTTCTTCTTGAAACAACAGACCGTCTGTGACTTAAGAAGATATCAAGAAGCTCTTTTAAATTTAAAACTTTAGGAACTCGGTCAACGATAGCAACATTATTAATGCCAAAAGAGGTTTCTAGCTGCGACTGAGCATACAAATTATTCAAAATTACTTCAGGATTTTGACCGGCTTTGAGATCTACAACTATTCTGACCCCTTCCCTATCTGATTCATCTCGAATTTCAGATATGCCGTCAATTTTTTTGTCTTTTGAAAGGTCTGCGATTCTTTCTACCAAGTTGGCCTTATTTACCTGATAGGGAATTTCAGAAATGATTAATCTACTTTTTTCATTTTTCTCATTTTCAATTTCTACTTTGGCTCTTAGAACAACTTTTCCTCTTCCAGTCTTTGCAGCTTCAATAGCACCCGCCTTTCCATTTATAATTCCTCCTGTAGGAAAGTCAGGTCCAGGAATTATAGTTACCAATTCATCAATGGATATTTCTGGGTTTTTTAAAATTGCCAAAGCTCCATCAATTGTTTCACTCAAATTATGCGGAAGAATATTGGTGGCTAATCCAACAGCTATACCAGAAGATCCATTAACCAATAAGTTGGGATATGATGCAGGAAGTACTTCTGGAATAAGCTCTGTACCGTCGTAATTTTCAACATAATCGACTGTTTCTTTATTCATATCGTTCAGAAGAGCATTGCTAATTTTTGCCATCCGAGCTTCGGTATATCTCATGGCTGCAGCACCATCGCCGTCCATAGAACCAAAATTTCCTTGGCCGTCGACAAGAGGATAGCGTAGGCTAAATTCTTGAGCCATTCTGACTACTGTTTGATAGATTGCTGAATCTCCATGAGGGTGATATTTACCCATCACCTCACCAACAATTCTTGCAGATTTCAAATGAGGTCTATTCCATTCGTTATTAAGTCTGAACATGGCGTAAAGAGTTCTTCTGTGAACAGGCTTTAAACCGTCCCTTGCGTCAGGCAAAGCTCTTCCTACAATTACACTCATTGCGTAATCCATATAGGAACTCTTTAATTCGTCCGTTATATTAACGGGAATTACATCTTCTGTTATGTCATCCATAGAGAAAAATTAATGAAAAACTAATGAAATTTATAGTAAAAATAGTGGCTCATTTAATGCCATTATTTTAACATTTTATGGATATTTTAGCTCTTAAAAATAGGGCTTTAAGTCTTAAATTCAGAGACTAAAGTTGAAATGGATTCTTTAGCATCGCCAAACAACATTCTTGAATTTTCTTTGAGGAAAAGCGGATTATCTATGCCTGCAAACCCTGCAGCCATACTTCTTTTCAAAATAAATACCGTCTTTGCTCTATCAACTTCAATAACCGGCATACCGTATATAGGACTTCCTTCGTTTTCTCTTGCATCAGGATTTACAACATCATTTGCCCCTATGACAATGCATACATCAACGGTATCCATTAAAGGGTTAACATCATCTGGTTCAGCTAAAACATCATAAGAAACATTAGCCTCTGCGAGAAGAACATTCATATGTCCGGGCATTCTGCCAGCCACAGGATGAATAGCGTATTTGACCTCACAGCCATTATCTTCCAATAGTTCACCTAATTCCCTGACAACATGTTGCGCTTGAGACACAGCCATTCCATAACCAGGAACCACTAAAACAGAATTTGCAGCTTCTAAAATAAGATAAGCATCCTCGGCTGTAATTGGTTTAACCTCTCCTTGAATCTGTCCGCCACCTTCTGAGGAAGAAGTAGCTGCTCCAAAGCCGCCAAACAGAACATTTGATAATGACCTATTCATTGCCTTACACATGATATTTGTAAGAATAAGTCCACTTGCTCCAACCAAAGCACCAGCAACTATAAGCACGTTGTTATTGATTACGAAACCTGCTGAAGAAGCTGCAAGACCGGAGTAACTATTTAACAAGGCGATGACCACTGGCATGTCTGCTCCACCTATTGGTGCAGTTAAAAGCACACCCAATATCAGAGTCACGCCAATTAGAATAAAGAGAATAGTTTGAGAAGAAATATTTAATAGGCCCGTTGATATGATTAATTCAAGGGCTAATAGCAATGCAATTAGTAATAAAGCCGATAAAACAAATCTTTGACCAAATAGGATTAGTGGCTTACCAGAAATAATTTCGGATAATTTTCCAAAAGCTACAAGACTTCCTGAAAAAGTTATTCCACCAATTAAAACAGTAAAAGAAATTGCGATAATCTGAATAAGAGTTGAGCTTGATGGATTAATGAATTCAGCAACACCAACAAGCAAGCTTGCAATTCCTCCAAAACCATTAAATAAAGCCACTAATTCCGGCATCGAAGTCATCTTGACGAGAGAAGCAGCCGCTACTCCAACAAGCAAACCACCAATAAGAGCAACCAATAAATATTCATAGGCAACAATTTCGTTTTGAGCTAGAGTAACTAGGATTGCAATCAACATTCCTGAAGCAGAAACAAGATTTCCTCTTTGAGCTGTCTCCGGGGAGCTCAGCATTTTCAAACCAAAAATAAATAAAATAGAAGCAAATATGTAAGCTAGATTTACGAAAATTGAAGATTGAAAAAAAGCGATCATTTTTTCTTAAACATTTTTAACATTCTATTCGTTACCAAATAACCTCCAACCACGTTTATAGAGGCAAAGAAAACGGCAAAAGTTCCAACTAATATTGATGTAGTAACCTCTTCTCCTGCTCCTGAAGCTAAAAGAGCTCCAACAATAGTAATTCCTGAGATCGCATTAGCTCCTGACATCAAAGGCGTGTGAAGTGTTGAAGGCACTTTATTGATTAGCTCGAAACCCAAGAAAATTGAGAGCACAAGAACAAACAAAAGCAAAACTAATAAAGCTTGGGACTCCATCTAATTCATTATCTCCTTAATAGTTTCGTTTATGTATTCTTTTTCATGAGATACAAGACAAATTGATAAGATTTCATCTGTAATATCAAGATTCAATTTTTTCTCCTCTTCATTCCAAAACTCATCTATCAAATTAAATATATTTGAAGAGTAAACTTGGCTTGAGTGATATGGAAATTCACCAGGTAGATTAGTATTCCCTACTATTTTTACACCATTTAAATCAATGGTTTCATTTGGAACAGACCCTTCAACATTTCCTCCTGTTCCTACTGCCATATCCACAATTACAGAACCTTGACTCATAGCAGAAACCATTTCACTTGTGACAAGTGTGGGAGCTGGTCTTCCAAAGACCTGTGCTGTAGTAATTACAATGTCAGAGGAAGCACATACTTTTTTCATACCTTCTCTTTGCATTTCTATTTGTTCTGGAGTTAATTCTTTTGCATATCCTTGTTCAGTCTCCCCCGTTTCTCCAATATCGATCTTTACGAAACGAGCTCCCAAAGACTTAACTTGTTCTTCTACTACCGGTCGAGTGTCAAAAGCTTCTACTTTTGCACCCAATCTTTTCGCCGTTGCTATTGCTTGAAGTCCAGCGACTCCAACACCGATGACAAATACTTTTGAAGGAGAGATTGTACCTGCAGCAGTCATCATCATGGGTAATGCTTTCTGAAGTTCTTGAGAGGCAATTATGACTGAAGAGTATCCAGCTAAATTTGCTTGTGAGCTTAAGGCATCCATCTTTTGAGCTCTGGTGATTCTGGGAACAAGTTCCATACTGATAGCAGATATGTTTTTTTCTCTTATTTTTTCAACAAGAGATTTTTCGTTAAAAGGGTCAAGAAAACTTACCAACAAGGTTCCCTCATTGACTTTATCCAGTTCATCCTTAGTAAGATTTCTAACACTACAAACTATTTCTGCTGAAGCAAAACCTTCATCGCGGTTTAATGTTTTCACTCCAAGATCTTCAAATTCTTTATCGCTACTTCCGAGATGCTCAGCGAAAGATTTTTCTATTGAAATATTTAAGCCTTTATCCAAGAATTTTTTAGCAGATTCCAAAGTTAAAGAAACTCTGGTCTCAAAATCAGGTTCTTTTGGGAAAAAAATATTCATATAAGATTCTTAGACTTTAATTTGAAAAGCAGTGTAAATCAAACATAATGATACAAAAATGAACATAGATCCAAAAGAAAAAGAAAAATTTAATAAAATAGCTGAGGAATGGTGGGATCCATCTGGAAAATTTGCACCTTTACATAAAATTAATCCTCTTAGAGCTAATTATATCTCTGACAGAACTGAACTAGAAAATAAGCAGATTCTAGATGTTGCTTGTGGTGGTGGCTTGTTGGCTGAAGCCCTTCATGTAAAAGGAGCTAATGTATCGGGAGTTGATATATCAGACGTTGCGATACATACGGCCAAAAAACATGCAAAAAAAGATAATATTGATATCAACTATATTTTGGGGGAAGCGGAAAATTTACTTCCTGAAAAAAAAGAACATTTTGATGTTGTAACCTGCCTCGAGGCTATTGAACATGTTCCTGATCCTAATCAATTAGTGAAAACATGTTCCGATCTTTGTAAAAAAAAGGGTGATATTTTCTTTTCAACTATAAATAGAAATCCAAAGTCATTTCTTTTTGCAATTATTGGGGCTGAATATATTTTGAATTTGTTACCTAAAGGAACTCATGATTATGAAAAATTTATAAAGCCATCTGAGCTCATACAAATGATGGAAAATAATGGCCTTACAATAAAAGAATTAACAGGTATGAGTTATAACCCTCTGACTAAAAATTATTGGTTAGGTAAAAATGTTGATGTTAATTATCTGATTCATGCAAAAAAAATATAAATGTTTCCTATTTGATCTAGATGGCACTCTTTTAGATACAGCACCGGAGTTTTTAAATTGCTTGAACGCATTACTAAAGAAAAATAAAAAGGAGTCAGTTACTTACGATTTTGTCAGAAATAGAGTCTCTGATGGTGTAGGAAGATTGATTCAAGATAGCTTCATCATTGACGAAAATCATTCTGAGTTTGAAGCATTAAGAAATGATCTTTTAGCTGAATATCACAAGAACTACCTTCTTTCTAAAACTTTTCCTGGCGTCAATGAATTTCTCTATAAATTATCCAAAAATAAGATTGATTGGATGATAGTAACTAATAAGCCAAAAAAGTTCTTTGAAGAAATTTGTCAGAAATTTGAATGGCATAAATATGCAATGGCAATGGTTTCCCCAGAAGATGTAAATGGCAAAAGAAAACCAGATCCAGCGAGCTTAGATGCAGCTTTAACAAAAACATCAATAAAAAAAGAACAATCTATTTACATTGGAGATAATTGGCGAGATATAGAAGCAGCAAATAACTCTGGAATAGACTCAGCACTTGCTTTATACGGTTACATAGATAAAAAAGACGCTTCTCTTTTGAAACCAACCACAAAAATAAATCAAATAGAAGATTTAATAAACTATATTTAACCCAATACTTCATCAGGGCTAATTCTTTTGAATTTTCCTTCCTTAAGCTCTTTTGGTAAAAATAGCTTTCCTAGCCTTACTCTCTTTAGCCTGGATACCTCATGACCTATTGAGTCCCATAACTTTCTTACAGATCTATTTTTGCCAGACATGATGACCAAAGCAAACCAAGAATGAGATGAGGTTTCCTTACCCTTTACAAGATCGGTAAAAAATACTTTTTCTTTGTCAATTAAAATACCTGACATTAATTTTTTGAGGTTTGAATCCGAGGGCTTACCTCGAACTCTAGCAATGTATTCTCTTTCAATTTCTTTAGATGGATGAATTATGTCATTTGCTAATTTTCCATCATTTGTGATTAACAATAGTCCGCTAGTATTAATATCCAATCTTCCTATGGATATCCATTTTCCTGATTTTGGTTTAGGTAGATTCTCAAATATGTTTCTCTTTAATGTAGCATGTGAGCATTCTTCCCCAACTGGTTTGTTATACATTAATAGTTCGGATGAAATTCTCTCGGAAATGTTTATTACTTTGCCATCAATATAAACCTTATCCTCATCAGAAATTTTATCTCCTAACTTAGCTGGTATGTCATTGATGAATACCCTGCCTTCTTTGATTAGACTTTCAACTTTTCTTCTTGATGAGTATCCATTTTGAGCTAATATTTTTTGAATCCTTTCTTTAGACAACGCTTCTATTCTGAATTGCTAGGAGAAGGTTCGTTCAAAAGGGAAATTTGGGCTTCCTCAGGAATATTTTGAATTTCTGGTAATTCAGGTAAGTCTGAAAGTTTAGAAAGATTTAAATCATCTAAAAAATCTTTTGTTGTTGAAAATAATGCTGGTCTTCCGGGGACATCTCTATGTCCCACAACTTTGATCCAAGATCTATCTAGAAGGGTCCTGATGATTTGACTGCTAACAGAAACCCCTCTTACCTCTTCAATTTCTCCTCTGGTAATAGGTTGTTTATAGGCTATCAAAGCTAAGGTTTCTAAGAGCGCTCGAGAATATTTTTGAGGTTTAGCTTCCCATAATTTTGCAACCCAAGAAGAATACTCCTGTCTTATTCTTAGACGATAGCCACTCGCAACTTTTACTAATTCAATTGAATTTTCTGAATATTTTTGCTCAATGGATTTCAAAGCTTCCTTTATTTCGCTTGATGTCGGAGGACTTCTTAAGTCAAAAGCAGATAATATTTCTTTTTCGCTCAAAGGTCTTGAAGAAGAAAAAAGTAAAGCCTCAATGATTAGAGATAAATTATCCATACTCTAATGCACCTTATCCTTCGCTTTGACATGAATTGGTCCAAAGGAATCAGATTGAACTAATTGAATCATAGAGTCTTTAACTAACTCTAAAACGGCTAAAAAAGTTACGATCAAGCCAAGCTTTCCATCGGCCTTCTTGTAAAGATTGTAAAATTCCAAAAAGTTTTCGCTTACCAGCAGTTCTAAGACATTGGACATTTTTTCTCTAGTAGAAAGTTTTTCAAACTCAATAATATGACTGCCTCTAAGTTTTTGTTTTTCTAATAACTCATAAAAAATATTTGATAACTTCTCCAATTCTAATGATGGCAGAGCTTCTTTAGATTCAAACTCGGGAAGAGCCGTACTTGCTGGAAAGAAATCTCTGTTTATTCTTGGCATGGACTCAATTTTCATGGATGCTGTTTTGAAACGCTCGTATTCTTGAAGTCTTTTAATCAGTTCTGCTCTTGGATCGTCTTCCAGTTCATCTTCAGCCGTTTCAACTGGCAACATCATTCTGGACTTTATTTCAGTTAAATATGCTGCCATTAGGAGATATTCTCCAGCGAGATCAAACTGCAATTTTTCCATTAATTCAATGTACTCAACATACTGGTTTGTGATTTCAGCGACATTGATATCAAGAATGTCTAAATTTTGTTTTCTAATGAAATAAAGAAGAAGGTCCAAAGGACCTTCAAATGATTCAAGAAAAATTTTTAAAGCGTTTGGCGGAATATAAAGGTCGTCGTGAGGAAGTAATATTTGCTCACCATTGACCGTAGCTAGATTAAACTCCGATTGCCTCGGGTTATTTTCCTGCTCTTTTTTCATAACATAAAGCGCAATTATAGTTTAAAAAGCCTAAATTACACAAAATATTGTGTTTTTAGGCTAAAAATTGTCTATATATTGTTTTTCCAGAAGTTGGTAATTGGATATCTTCTGTCTTTGCCAAAATTTCTGGCAGAAATCTTTATTCCAAGTGGTACTTGCCTTCTCTTGTATTCATTGAAATTGATTAAATCTATAACCTTTTGAACATCGTCTGAGTTAAAACCTGAGTCAATAATTTCTTTTTTAGTTTTGTCGTCCTCAACATATGCTTCAATAATTGGATCAAGTAAATCATATGTTGGCAGAGAATCACTATCTTTCTGATCTTCTGATAGCTCAGCGCTGGGTTCTCTATCAATTATTCTTTGAGGAATGGCTTTGCTAAGAGAATTTCTGTATCTGGCCAAATCATATACGGTTGTTTTGTAAACATCTCTGAGTACAGAGAACCCTCCTGCAGTATCGCCATATAAAGTTGAATAACCTACCGCTGCCTCACTTTTATTACCTGTTGTGAGAACTAAATAGCCCAAATTGTTGGAAAGAGCCATTAGCGTAACTCCTCTGCATCTTGATTGGAGATTTTCTTCGGTTTTATCAGATTCTCTTGGCTCTAATTTACCATCCAAAGAATTTTTAAATGCTGTAAACATCTCGCTTATGGGAATTACCTCATGGGTGAAGCGAAGATTCTCTGCTAGCTGTTGAGCATCTTCTATACTAATGTCTGCAGTGTATTTAAAAGGCATCATAACTGTATTGACCTTGTCGGGTCCTAATGCGTCTGATGCTATTGCAGCAGTTAAAGCCGAATCAATTCCTCCAGATGAGCCAATTAATATTCCTTTAAAATTATTTTTTTGAACATAATCTCGAGTGCCCAGAACCAAGGCTTTGTAAATATCAGAAATATCCCCTACCTTGCTTGGTTGATCTTCTTTTAAACCAGTTGAAATATTATTGTCGTCTATTTCAATCACTATCTGATCTGTTTCGAAACTCTTCAGACGTTTGACAGAATCTTTTGAGTCAATTATTAAAGAACTTCCATCAAATACAAGCTCGTCTTGTCCACCTACCTGATTTACATAAATTATTGGTTTTCTAAATTTATCAAAATAATTGCAAAGCATCTCTTCTCTGAGATTTTTTTTATCGAGGGTAAAAGGAGATGCGCTTATATTTACGATTAAGTCTATGTCTTGATTGCATAGTTCTTTTGTAAAATCTTCATTCCAAATGTCCTCACAAATAGAAATGCCAAATTTAAGATCTCTATCTTCAAAAACTTCATGAACTTCTCCCTTCAAAAAGTATCTTTTCTCATCAAATTCTTTGTAATTAGGAAGAATTTGCTTTTTGTAATTTTTAACAATTTTTCCATTTTGGTAAAAAATAGCCGCATTAAAAATATTTTCTCCTTCACGAATGGGACACCCAATGATTATAGATATTTCCTTTGATAACTCTTCGAGCTCGTTAGAGCACCTCTCGCTTTCGTCTAAAAAATCCTCTCTCAATAGTAAATCCTCAGGCGGATAACCTGTTAAAAACATTTCAGAGAATACAATCAGATTTATGCCTTTTTCTTTAGCTTCAATAATATGAGACTTTGCAAGGTCTAAATTACCTTGAATATCACCAACTTTTGGGTTTTCTTGAACTAATTTAATTTTGTACATTTCTCAATTTAAGCTTTAATTTATATTTAGAAGAGATAAAATCAACGGTCAAATGAAATATTTAACGGATAATACCAGAATAACAGGTCTGATGGAGGTGTCTCCTCCTGTTGAAGTTATAGAAAAGCTTCCAATTTCAGAAAAAGTCTCAGAACTGGTTTTTAACTCTAGAAACGAAATTTCAGACATACTTCATGGGAGAGAAGACAGGTTAGTTGTAGTTGTTGGCCCTTGCTCAATACACGATCCCAAAGCAGCAATTGAGTATGCAAAAAAACTTAAGTCTCTTGAAAAGGACCTAAAAGACCAACTGAAAATAGTCATGAGAGTCTATTTTGAAAAGCCCAGAACAACCGTGGGTTGGAAAGGTCTTATCAACGATCCAGATTTGAATAACAGTTATGATGTTAACAAAGGTCTTAAAGTGGCTAGAAAGCTTTTGTTAAAAATTAATGAATTGGGTTTGCCTGCTGGAACTGAATTTTTAGATATGATCACTCCACAATATATTTCAGACTTAATTTCGTGGGGTGCAATTGGTGCTAGAACTACAGAAAGCCAAATACATAGAGAGTTAGCCTCTGGCTTATCTTGTCCAGTAGGATTTAAAAATTCTACTAACGGTTCTATTCAGGTTGCCTTGGATGCTATAGGCTCTTCTTCAAATAGCCATATTTTCCTATCCATCACAAAAGAAGGAAAATCTGCTATCTTCAACTCCTCTGGAAATAAAGATTGTCATGTGATTCTAAGAGGTGGGGAGAGCCCTAATTATTCTAAGAAAGATATACAAAAAGTTAATGAGGACTTAAACAAATCTGATTTAACTCAAAAAATTATGATTGATATGTCTCACGGAAACAGTCAAAAGCAGTTCAAAAAACAACTTATTGTGAATAAAGATATTTCTGATCAAATTGCATCAGGAAATCAAAGTATTTTTGGGGTTATGATTGAAAGTAACCTTGAGGAAGGCAACCAAAAAATAGATTCTCTTAAAAACCTTAAATATGGTCAAAGTGTGACTGATGCTTGCGTCGGTTGGAAAGATACCGAAGTTATGCTTAAGCTTCTAGCTAGAGCAGTTGATGCAAGGAGAGAAAAACTTAAGCGTTCTGCCTAAGTTAATGTCAAAAAAATCAAACTTTCTAAATTTTGATAAAGAAATTGCATCTAGCATTGGTCTCAAAGAAGCAATTGTTCTTCAGCTATTAAAGGCTGAAAAAAAACAAGGTTTAACTCAGCTGACTGACAAACTGTCATTTATTGAAGAAAAGGAAATTCAAAAAGTTGTAAAGAAACTTCTCAAGCTCAAATTAATCGAAGAGTCATCTAGAGAGATTTTTTGTCTTAAATCCAAAAATGAGGAAACTATTCCGGAAAGAAAGCAAAATATTTCCAGAGGATATTTTCCTTCAAACAACATCTTGAAAGAAGCCAAAAGCCTAGGCGTTTCAGAGGACTTCATTAAAAATAAACTTCCTGAATTCAGAGCTTATTGGTCAGATCGAAAGGATAAAAGCTTCTCTTGGGACTATAAGTTTCTTAAATATCTTTTAAAAGAATGGAGAACTGAACAAGAAAACTTAAATAAAGCATCAAAAATGAAACCAATTCAAAAAAATTGGAAACCATCCAAAGAAGCATTACAAATACTAAAACATGCCGAAATAGATGAAAAATTTATCATCGATGCCTTACCAGAATTTATCTTATATTGGAGTGAAAGGAATACTGCGTCCGATTCCTGGAATACTAAATTTCTTAATCACATCAAAAATCAGTGGGTCAGGTATCAAAATTTGATTTCTATGGTACAAAAACCAACAAGGATGAATAAAGATTGGAAACCTTCAGAAGATTGTTTTGATGTTTTGAGTTTAGCAAAAATAAACAAAAGTTTTGCCATATCTCAAATTCCAGAATTTAAAATATATTGGCTCGAAACAAGAGAAATGCGGAATTGCTGGAACTCAAAGTTCATCCAACACGTAAAATTTAAATGGAAAGCTAAACATGGGAATACAAAAAATGTATTATCAAGATTGAAAGATCATGAGTGGGCAGTTAACTTCAAAAATTAAAATACCTAAAAGCCAAGTAGAGCTCATAAATCTTATTTTTGCCGAATTAGAAATTACTTTTCACAATCAATTTCATAAAGCTTTCCCTGATGAGGAATCCTTGACATTAGCAAAGCAACTTTGGCTGGCAAAGCTAGAAAAATATCAAAATGAGATAGTATTCCGAGCGATTGATAAAATCATAGAAACTTCAAAATATTTACCTTCTTTGAGCGCAGTTTTAAATCAAATTAAGGAATTAAAACTTCTTGAACAAAATATTCCTTCTCCGGTTGATGCTTACATTGAAGCAAGCTCTTTGGGAGAGACAAATCCATTGGATTTTAATTGGTCTCATCCATTTGTTTTTCATGCCGGAGCTAAAGTAGGCTGGTATAGATTAAAAACAGAATCTGAGTTTGATATCAAAAACGAATATTTAAAGGTCTATGACGAAATATTAGAAGAGAGTCAATTCAAGGGAAATTTTCTCCGTTTACCTGAAATCAAAGAAGAATTTACCGAAGAAAAGCCTCTTTCTAGTGATTTACAAAAATTAAGATTGGAAAAGATAAAAAAGAAATATTTATAAGTTTTCCTTGATATAATCGCCCCTCACCTCTATATAAGAGAAAAGGAAATTACTAATGAGTATAGTTACAAGGATTTTTTCAAGATCCAACCTAGAGTGGGCATCAATTTTTATTGGTTTTGCTATTATATGGATGGTCTCAGGATTATTTGTTCAAGAACCAGCTCCTCCGACATTAATAGAAAAAAAAGATGCGGTAGTTAGGGTCATTGATCAAAAAGCACAAAATTTTTCAAAAGAAATTGTAATTAAAGGCTTTACCAAAGCTGATAAAAAAGTTTCAGTTAAATCAGAAACTTCGGGGAAGATTATCGATTTACCAATCGATCAAGGTACTTTTGTTAAAAAAGGTGAAGTCATATGCTCTTTGTTTGTCGCTGAAAGGCAGGCTAATTATGATAAAGCCTTACTTGATTTTAATTCAGCACAGAAGCTCTATGAAGAAGAACTATATTCTTCAAAACAACTGCAAAATGCAAAGTCAAACTATGAAAGAGCTAAACTTGAATTGGATTACGCAACCATCAAAGCACCCTTTGACGGTGTAGTAGATAAGATTGATTTAGATGTCGGAGATTTCTTAAATCGAGGGTCTACCTGCGCTACTCTATTGGATTTAGACCCTATGATGATAACGGGAGATATCTCAGAAGACGAACTCTTGGATTTAACAAAAGATAGTAGAGTCAAAGTGGTAACAAATGACAACCAAGTTTTTCAAGGTCAGATTACTTTCATCTCCTCATCGGCAGATGAAATTATGCACACTTTCGATATTGAGATTTCAATTCCGAATCCTTTTGGAAAAATAAAAGATGGTCAAACGGCTAAAGTTATCGTGTCTGCTACTCCTGAACCTGCTCATATTGTCCCATTATCGATTCTTAGATTAGATGAAGCAGGTAATATTGGAGTGAGAGTTGTTAATAAGGAAAACCTTGTTGAATTTTACATAATTGAAATTATCCAAGATACAGAAAAAGGAGTTTGGGTAACTGGTCTTCCCTTTAATTCAAGAATCATTACTGTTGGTCAGGATTACGTCAATAATAATGAAAAAGTGGATATTGCAATTGACTATAGAATGAACATGGATGAAAACATTAATTGATTTTTTTGTAGATCGTTATAAAGCTACATTTACTTTCTTAACCTTTGTATTGGTCTGGGGGTTCACCTCTATCGTTCAGCTTCCAGCCTCAGCCTATTCAGACATTAATATCCCATATGTGTTTATTTCAACTTATTACGATGGAGTTTCTGCCCAAGACGCAGAAAGACTTTTAACTAAGCCTTTAGAGCAAAAACTCAAAACAGTCGATGAACTGGTAGATATTCAATCTTACAGCAGACAAAGCATGTCTTATGTCATTTTAGAATTTCCCGTTGAATACTCAAAAGATGAAGCTGTTCAAGATGTAAAAGATATTATCGATGAAGTCAAACAAGAGTTACCTTCAGAATCCGATGAACCTGTGGTAAAAGAATTTACCCTAGATGAATATCCAATATTGGATATAAACCTTATTTCCAGTTCTTCAAATCGAAGGGAACTTTTAGCTTTTGCAAGAGAACTTCAAACAGCAGTTGAAACAATTCCAGAAGTTTTAGAAGCGGATTTAAGAGGTGTTCCCGATGACCTTCTAGAGGCCACTATCGATAAAACTAAATTGGAGAGTTATAACGTCTCTCCAAGAGATCTTTACAATGCGATTGGAGATGCAAACAGAGCAATTCCTGCAGGTGATTTAAGATCATCTACAGGTAAATTTTCTGTTTTGGTCCCTTCTGTCTTTGAGGATGTTAACGATGTCGAGAATATTCCAATCATCGAAAACGATGGAAAAGTAATTACCCTCAAGGATTTAGTTACTTTAAGGAAAACTTTTAAAGATAGGGATTCCTTCTCTAGAGTTAACGGGAAAGATGCTGTGACTTTATCAGTAATGAAAAGACAGGATGCCAAAGAAGTTGTAGCAGCAAAAAAAGTTAATTTCGTTCTGAATGAGTTTCGCCCTAATTTGCCTACTGGAGTTGAAGTAATCATCACTCAGGACAGAACTGGTTGGTCCACTATGATGGTCGGTGAGCTAGGAGGAAACATTCTCACAGCTTTAATTTTAGTAATGACGATTGTGGTTGGAACGATGGGTCTAAGATCCTCAACAATGGTTGCTATGGCCATACCGACTTGCTTTCTTTTTGCTTCAATTTTTTTAGCTGCAATAGACTACAGTTTTAACTTTATGGTTTGTTTTGGCCTGTTGATATCTTTAGGTATGTTAATTGATGGGTGTGTTGTTGTTGTCGAATATGCTGATAGGAAAATGGCTGAAGGCTTAAACAGAATAGAAGCTTATAAGTTTTCCGCAAAGAGAATGTTTTGGCCTGTGACAATTTCTATTGGTACGACATTATCAATATTTGTCCCTATGTTTTTTATGCCAGGTGTTTCGGGACAATTTTTAAGGCCAATGATTGTTACCTTATTCATTGTTCTGCTTGGCTCTATCTTATATGCATTAGTCTTTACGCCGGCGATTGGATCTAGATTTGGGAATTTAGGAATTAGAAAATCCAGAACTTTGCAAAATGCGAGTATCCTTGAAAATGGAGATCCTACACAAATAGACGGTCTTACAGGTTTATATGCAAGAGCTTTAACTAAAGTTATTCAGTCTCCAGGAAAATTTATAGTTTTTGTTTTGTTAACCGTGACCACCATTTTTCTTTTGTATTCTCAGCATGCGCCTGGAAGTAGATTTTTCATTGAAGAAGAACCGATTGAGATGGAAGTAAAAATCGAAGGTAGAGGGAGTTTTGGCGAATTAGAAAAACTTGGCTTCTTAAAGGAAATAGAAGATATTGTTCTTAGTATTCCTGGTCCAAGCTCCATTTCGTTAAACATGAATGGAGTTGGAGATCCAAGAGATAGAGGAAATTCTGATGAAATTGGAACTATATATATCGAAATGCCTTTTGAAAAAGATTTATCTCGCTCAGGCTGGGAAGTTTATGATGAGCTTATAGAAAAAACTCTAGATATTCCTGGGCTCGTTGTTAACGCAAAAATTAGAGAAAATGGTCCGCCAACTGACTCCCCTATTGAGATAGATGTATTTGGTAAAGATTTCGATATGGTCACAGATGCAACTATTGCCTTGACAAACTACATGAAAGATTTTGTTCCAGGTGCAAAAAATATCTATAACACTATTCCAACTAATCTTCTGAAATGGACCATCAAAATTGATAAAGAAAAGGCAAAACAATTTGGAGTTACGACCCAAGATATTGGTGCTGCCATACAATTTATGACTGCTGGAGTAAAAGTCGGAGAATATAGGCCTGCAGACCTAGATGAAGAAGTTGAAATTAGAGTTAGATTTCCTGCTGACCAAAGAAGATTAGACCAGTTTAACGATTTAACTGTGAATACAAGATTTGGACAAGCTCCATTAAGCAGTTTTGTTGAAGTTGTTCCAGCCTATATCCCCCCTTCAATTCGAAGAGTTTCTGGCGAAAGAGCTTTTACGGTTGCAGCAGAATATCAAAAAGGAGCATTAGTTGAAGATGTCATTCCAAAAATTGAACAATGGATAGCAGATAACAATGAATATGAGCGTCTACAATTTCGATTTGGCGGACAACAAGCTGAATCAGATGCTAACGCAGCTTTTTTCTTATTTGCATTCATAGTCGGGATATTTTTGATGTCTATTTTATTGATGGTTCAACTTAATAGTTTTTACCAAGTATTTATAATTGTCTCAGCTGTCATTTTATCTACAGCTGGAGTTCAGCTTGGTTATTTAGTTACTCAACAAATATCAAGCGCTCTATTCACTAGTCTAGGAGTAATTGCATTGGCTGGAATTGTTGTAAACAACAATATTGTCCTTGTTGATACTTATAATGTTATTTCAAAAGAAAATCCCAATTTATCAAGAGATCAAATTGTGGTCCGCACAGCAGCACAAAGACTAAGGCCTATCATTTTAACTACGGCAACCACAGTGATTGGTTTACTTCCATTAGCGTCAGGAATTGGTGTAGATTTTTATCAAAGGAACGTTGAGATCGGGGGGAGAGTTTCTGAGTGGTGGCAACCTATGTCATTTGCTGTTGTTTGTGGTCTGTCTTTCGCATCAGCAATTACCTTGTTCTTAACTCCTTGTTGGCTTATGCTACCTGTTGCTATAAGAAATACTCTGAACAATTTAAAAAACACATTTTTCAAAACAGTCAGTGAACGATAAATCCAAAGAAAAAAGTTTAGATTTTGAAAAATCTTTAGAAAAGCTTGAAAATATTATTGAAGCACTTGAAGATGGTGATCTACCTCTAAACGAATCAATAAAAACTTTTGAAGAGGGAGTGAAGATAACTAAACACTGTCAAGAACTTCTTACCAAAGCTGAGTTGAAAATTCAAAAGCTTTTAGAAAAAGATGATGGCACGCTTGATCTAGAAGACTTTGATGATAAATAATTTCGAAGATTTTGATTTCAAAGATCTCCCTTTTTTAGACAGAAACTTAAAAAGGATAGATAAGGCTATTCTGAAATCTTTACCTCCAAAAAATTATTCGAAAATTTCAAAAGCCATACACTATTCCGTTCTAAATGGTGGCAAAAGAATAAGGCCGCAATTAGTTTTGCTTATGGCTGAAGCTCTAAAAGTTGATGTTAATCCAAAAACTATTGATTTAATGGCGGCTGCTGGTGAATTAATTCACAGTTATTCTTTAATACATGACGATTTACCTTCAATGGATGATGACGATTTCAGAAGAGGAAAGCTTTCTTGTCATAAAAAATTTGATGAAGCGACGGCTATCTTAGCTGGAGACGCAATTCAACCTCTTGCTTTAGAAATTTTGACAACCATTAAAGATGAAAAACTTAAACCAGAACAAAAACTTAAAATCATAAATCTTTTTGCAAAGGCCTGTGGACCAAAAGGAATGGTTGAAGGACAAAGCAGAGATTTAGCCGCAGAAGGTAGAAAAATAAAAATTGAGGACTTGGATAAAATACATTACTTAAAGACAGGTAAGCTTATCGAAGCTTGTGTAGAGTCTATATGTATTCTTAAAAATGGGCTTTCAGAAAAAGATATGAAAGCATTTTTAAATTTTTCTAGAAAGTTTGGTTTAGCATTTCAAATCAAAGACGATATCTTAGATGTTCTTGGAGATGAGAAGAAAATTGGTAAGCCCTTAAATTCCGATTCTGAAAAAAATAAAGCTACTTACCCTGCAATTATCGGCCTGAAAGCATCTCAAGAAAGGGCTGAAAAATTATGTTTTGATGCCTTAAGAATTTTATCTAAGGTTCCCTATAACACAGAGAATTTAATAAAATTATCAAAATTTATAATTTTAAGAGATAAATAATGAAGACTTATTCAAAAATTCCGAAATCTCTTCCTTTTACGCCTTTGCTTGATAAGGTGAACTACCCTTCTGATTTAAAACAATTTACCAAAAAGGAACTCCGTCAATTATCAGACGAATTGAGAGAATTTTTGATTTATTCTGTTGCTAAAAGTGGTGGTCATTTTGGAGCTGGTTTAGGCGTGATTGAACTGACTATTGCTTTGCACTATATTTTTGATACACCTGAAGACAACTTGATCTGGGATGTTGGCCATCAGAGTTATCCTCACAAAATTATAACGGGAAGAAAAAAAGCAATTTCTACTGTTCGTTCGAAAAATGGTTTACATCCTTTTACAAATATAGAGGAGAGTATTTATGATTCTTTTGGTGCCGGGCACTCAAGTACTTCAATTAGTGCAGCGCTAGGTATGGCAATTGCAAAACCTGAGAAAAACCATGTTGCGATCATTGGCGACGGTGCAATGACTGCTGGAATGGCTTATGAAGCCCTAGCTCATGCAGGCTCTCTCGATTCTGATATTTTAGTGATCTTGAATGATAACAGCATGTCGATTTCTAAGAATATCGGTGGTTTCTCAAACTATTTAGCAAGAATTTGGGCGAGCAAATTTTATACCTCTATCAGAGAAGGAGGAAAAACGGCCTTGAGATTTATTCCAACTGCTAAAAAATTTGCTAAAAGAGCTGAAACCCATTTCAAAGGTATGTTAGCTCCTGGAACTCTTTTTGAAGAATTGGGATTTAATTACATTGGGCCAATGGATGGTCATAACCTAAATGAAATGCTCACAACATTAAAAAATTTAAAAGACCTCAAAGGTCCAAAACTTTTACATTTAATAACGCAAAAAGGAAAAGGTTTTTCACCTGCAGAAAAAAATCCTATTGGATTCCATGCTTTGAATAAAATCGAGGCAGAACCAAAAACAACAAATGGAAAAAAGTATTCTGAAGTTTTTGGTGATTGGCTTTCAAAAAAAGTTGAGGAAGGAGATGATAACTTAATAGCTATTACACCCGCGATGTCAGAGGGTTCAGGTATGAATGATTTTGCTAATAAATATCCAGATAAATTTTATGATGTTGCAATTGCTGAGCAACACAGTATGACGTTTGCAGCAGGAATAGCTAAAGAAGGGAAAAAACCAATTCTTGCAATTTATTCTACATTTTTACAGAGAGCTTATGATCAATTAATCCATGATGTAGCTTTACAAAAATTGGATGTGACTTTGGCAATTGATAGAGCAGGTTTCGTTGGTGGTGATGGTGCAACTCATGCTGGTATTTTCGATGTTCCTTATTTGAGATGCATACCAAATATGATTATTATGAGTCCCTCAGACGAAAACGAATGCTGGAAGATGCTTTCAACTGGATACAATTATTCAGGTCCAGCGGCGATTAGGTATCCCAGGGGAGAAGGACCCGGTACAGAAATTTTAGAAAACTTTGATTTACTAAAAATTGGTAAAGCAAGAGTGATAAGTGAAATATCATCCGATATAGTCATTTTCTCATTTGGCAATATGTTGGATTTGTCTTTGGAAATTGCAGATCAAATAAAATGTTCTTTGATAGATATGAGATTTATCAAACCACTTGACGAAGAACTAATTGAAAAGTGCGCAAAGACATACAAACATATTGTTTCAATCGAAGAAAATGTAATAACAGGTGGAGCTGGTTCAGCGGTAAATGAATACCTTTCGAAAATAGGATATTCAGAAAAACTTAAAATTTTTGGAATTCCTGATGAATTCCCAATCGTAGGTAGTCAAGAGGATCAAAGAGAGGCGGCAGGCTTAACAAAAAACAAAATTTTAGAAAGGCTTGCTATAGATTTGAACTTAAAAGATTTGGATAAAAAAGTTTCCACCCAATAGAGTTAAGCCTGCAAAAACTCCCGCTACTAAATCGTCTAAAACTATCCCAAAGCCAGATTTAAATTTTCTATCAATAAAAGAAATTGGGTGAGGTTTGTAAATATCAAAAAAACGAAAAAGAATAAACAAGATAAATGCAGCGAGATAAGAATCCTTTTGCCATTCAAGAGAAGAGAAATTATAAATTCCTAACAAAGGTATAAATAAAAAAGATAACCATGTTCCTGCTACCTCATCAATTACTATTGCTTTGTGATCCTTTTCTATTAAGTCCTTAGATGAGACATCACAGACTATTATTGATGCTAGAGATAAAAAAATAAAAAATATAAAAAAAAGAATGTAACTAATTTGAAAATAAATTAAACCAAAAAACAAAAAAAGTGCTACGAGTGAACCCCAAGTTCCAGGAGCTACTGGTAAAAGACCTACCCCAAAAAAAGTAGAGGATAAATGTGAAAATTTTTTTAAGTTTGGGAATTTATTCATTAATCGAAGTGATTGAAACTTTTTTTATTTAAGTGAATTTTTTCAGCTCCTTGAAAAATTTTTATTCCTTTATCCTTAGTAATTTCACCTATTTTTATTTTTTTAATTTTTAGCCTTTTCAAAACTCCATTTAGCCTTTTCTCTTTATTTTTAGGAACAGTAAAACAGAGCTCATAATCGTCGCCCCAACTTATGGCGTCTTCAAAAGAACCTTCGTAAGGAATCGAATCAATATATATTTTTGCACCCAAGTTGCTCTGTTTACAAATGTGTCCTAAGTCTCCAATCAAGCCATCCGAAATATCTATGCAACTGTTTGCAATACCTCTTAAATTTTTTCCAAGTACTGTGTGAATCTTGGGTTTGAGAAATTTATTCCGATACTTTTTTTCTGCGGAGTTGAGATCTTTTTTCTTTGAAATTACCAATTTCAAACCTAATTTGGCAAATCCCAAAGTACCGCTGACATAAATTGAATCTTCTTCTTTTGCTCCATGTCTAGGAATAAATTGATCATAATCAACTTCGCCACACACCCCAACTGATACAGAGCATTCATTTCCTTTTACTAAGTCTCCTCCGATAATAGGCACTTGATATGTTCGAGTAAAAAGTCTCAAACCTTTAGCAAATGCTCTCAACCAGCTAATTTCTTTGCTTGGTGTTACAAGACTGATAGAAAGCCATTTCAGAGTACCTCCGCAGGCTGGAATGTCACTTACAGCAACACAACAAGATCTATAAGCAATTAGTTCGGGCGCTAAATCTTCAGGAAAATGTACCTTGGAGGTTGAAACGTCTGTAGAAAAAATTAAATCTTTGTTCCTTGACGAAAAGAGACCGGCATCATCGCCTGGTCCAATCAAAATACCTGAGGAGTCATTGAATTGACTCCCCAGATTTTTAAAATATTTTTGAAGAACTAAAAATTCGTCCGATTCTTTCATTGAGAATCGGACAAATGATTAAGAATTGTAAGCTTCAAAGAGGCCTGTAGCTCCCATACCACCACCGACACACATAGTAACGATACCGTATTTTCCACCTCTTCTGTTGAGCTCTCTAGCAACATGACCTACTTGACGAGACCCAGTCATACCAAAAGGATGTCCAATTGAAATTGAACCGCCATTTACATTTAGTTTGTCACTAGGAAGACCGAGCGTATCTCTGATATAAACTACTTGTGAAGCAAATGCTTCATTAAGCTCCCAGAGATCTATGTCTTCAAGCTTTAAATCAGCTGATTTTAAAAGCTTAGGAATAGAGTAAACCGGACCGATGCCCATTTCATCTGGTTGACAACCTACAACGGTAAAGCCTCTAAAATAGAGTTTTGGTTCAAGTCCTAATTCTTTGGCTTTGTCTTCACTCATGACCAAAGTAACTGATGCGCCATCGGATAATTGTGAAGAATTTCCTGCAGTTACTGAACCATTTTCAGGATCAAACACTGGCTTCAATGACGAAAGGCCTTCGATGGTTGTCTCTGGACGATTACAGTCGTCACGATCAACGGTTACTTCTACATCCTTTTCCTCTCCGGATTCTTTGTTCACCAATTTCATTACCGTATCCATGGGAACAATTTCGTCATCATAGAAACCAGCCTCTTGGGCAGCAGCAGTTCTTTGTTGACTAGATAAAGCATACTCATCTTGAGCCTCTCTTGAAACATCGTAACGCTTAGCAACACATTCTGCCGTCTGACCCATTGCATGATAAATTCCAGGCACATCAGCGGCTAATTTTTCATTAACATACATATGCATATTAGTATTTCCTTGTGTAGTTGAGATCGACTCAACACCGCCAGCTATAATACAGTCACTAAAACCACTTTGTACTTGCGTAGCTGCCATAGCTACGGTTTGTAATCCAGAAGAACAATATCTATTGACTGTAGTCCCACCAACTTCTATTGGAAGTTTTGATAAAACAGCTGCATTTCTTGCTATGTTATGACCTTGAGCGCCCTCTGGAGCTCCACAACCTAAAATCATATCCTCTACCAAGGATGGATCTAACCCAGGATTTCTTTCCAATAAAGCATCTATCAAATGTGCAGTCATGTCGTCTGCTCTTGTTTGATTAAAACCTCCTCGAAATGATTTAGCTAATCCTGTTCGGACGCTATCTACAATTACTACATTTCTCATATATTCTCCTTAATTTGAATGAACAATAAATTATAAAGATTTATTAAAAAATATCTAACAAAAAAAAACCCCCGCTAATGCGAGGGTTTTTTTAAATTCAGTATTGATTAGAAGCCAATACCAAATGTCATACCAAAAGATCTAGGCTCTCTTACCCAGACATTGGTAGTGTGACTTGTGGAAGAACCAGTAGTAGCCATACCAGTAATATTTCTATCATCAGTTAAGTTCTGAGCATAGAAACTAATATTCCAATCGCCGTCAGTTGGAACAATGTTCAATCTGAAGTTCCACTCGTCCCAAGCAGGAACTTTATAAGCTTCATTATTGAAAACACTGTTGTAGTACTCAGAACGATAGTAATAGTCCAATCTTGGAGTAACTTCCAAATTACCAGCTTGTGCTGTGTAGGCAATACCAAAACCGACAGAGAGTTCAGGGAATGGCATTTCATTTCCTGTAATGTCAGTAGGGATACCTGTACTAATCCACTTACCAGATTCAGTAAGAGTTTCAACACACACCTCATTTGCTGCAATAGTCAATTCATTTGAGCTACCTGCGATAGTTCCAGCATGATCTGTCATAGCTTTGAAAAGCTTACAAATACCACCAGTTTGAGTCGATGCCCCACTTCCTCTAAGAGCTAGAGAAGGAAGCAAAGTTCCTGTTGGACCTGCAATTTCTACTGCTCCAGCAGCAGTTGTGACAGATATTGAATCAGGTGCATAAACCAAAGTACTAGAAGCTGTTCCGCCCACTCCAGCAGTTAAACAAGTGTTTGGTCCACCCAATGCTGTAAGAAAGTGACATACATCACTTCTTTCACCATATTTAGTAGCATGCGCACTCATTTCAAACGGGAAGATGTTTAAAAGATCCGTTTGAGAAAGTCCTATGGTACCTGCAGCACAGTTATTTGCTGTGTTACAAGCAATTGCATGAGCAATTTCATTTACAGCCGCTAAAGCAGTTGCTCCATTAGCGTTTGCGGTTGCTTTTGCAGCAGTAACTTGAGCGGCAGTAGGATTAGCTCCAAGAGCAGCAACAGCTGCTTGAGATAGACCGCCTTGAGTTAGTTGCAACTGAGCTACTTTTGCATATAAAGCACCAAATCCTGCTTTATTTACTAAGAAAGTGTTAGCTGTTGAATCTTTCAAAGCATGCCACTTACTGCTTACTGCAGTATTTCCAATATAATGCTGACCGATGTCATGGTTATTGATCATGCTGAAAGTTCCAATTTCGGATGATTGGTAGTTAACCATGGCGTTAAAAGATAAGCCTGGAACAGAAGGTGGATTCAAATAAAGCTCAAGTTCTGCACCGTATTGCTCTAAAGGTAAGCCTTCGTTAATACCCGTTTCGTTTCTAATAACACTGATGGTGTAATTTTTAAAGTCATTGTAGTAGAAAGAGGCATTAGCGACTAAACCTGCGTCAGGAACAGCAGCTTTAATACCGAACTCTACCGCTTTAACTTCAGTACTAGGATAAACAAACTCAGTGTTTGGGAATTTTGAAGCATTGAAAGGCGGGTTAAAACCACCACCTTTGAATCCTTGAGAATAGCTCATGTAGAAAAGAGTATCCTCATCAATTTGATAATCCCAAACAAATCTTCCAGTCGTTTCAGAGAAATCTTGATTAGGTGAAACATTGTTAGCTACATAGTTTGCATTGTTTGCAGGGAGCGCTCCAACAGCTATAGAACCATTAGCTGCTCCACTGTTAGGAGTAGAACCAATTGCTTGGCCGACAGTTTTTGCTGTACCACTAACACATGCGGTGTTATAGGTTACTGCTCCTGTAGCAGGGTCAATAGCTGTAATAGATCTCGGAATGTAAACACCTCCGACAATGTTAAATCCTCCACAAGTGGCGTTATCAGCCCAACTAGATGCTAACGGTACTTTATAGAAGTAAGCATTATCTACAATCTCTTTTTCATCTTCATTGTATCTAAGTCCTAGAGTAAGTTTGTGCTGATCACCAACATTAAAATAAAACTCAGTAAAAATAGCAGAAGAATCTAGGCCGTAACGCTCTGTTACGTTATGAAAGTGCTCAGTGTAAAGACCATCAATTCTTGCAGTCATGTCATAAGCAATTCCCACATTGGTTAGATTTGCATCCGTGCCTGGTAAAGGAGATGCAACATAAGCGGCTTTAGCTAAACCAGCAGCTGCAACAAGCGCTTTACCTTGAGCAATGACTCCAGCTGTACAAGGTCCAGCAGGAGCTGGTAATTGCGAACAAGCTATTAATCCATTGTATGCATCACGATATCCCCCGGTAATTGCACCTGGAGCTAAAAGTCCATTTCCAGTAATACCTGAAGCGTAAACATCGTAAAAAGTATTGTTAACCTGTGAAATATTGATTGCTCCTAATAAGAAGTTAAAAGGCCCGTCTAAATCAGAAACGTACTTAATCTCATAGGTAGTCTGTTTACTTCCGTTGTGAGAAGCATCTCCAGATTGAGGATTTAGAGAGTAGTTTCCAATACCTTCTCCATTTGGACAGAAAGAACCTGATTTAAATTCGCCAACTTTACAATTAGGTTTGATAATTTCATTCGAATACCCCATTGGGAATCCGTTGTTGTAAAAGGACAGAAGCGAAACACTTGGTGCCCATCTCACACCATTTGCTTCTTCAGAAGTTGAACCTGCGTCTCTATAGAAAAATCTTTTTTTGTTACTGTAAGCAACTGATAGAGAACCTTGATCGAAGTCATGGTCATAAATAATCTGTGTTAACGACTCTTGAACATCATGCGTTGGAGTTTTCCAATCGTTGGTTTCAAAAAATTGCGTTGGACGATTTGTATATGTGTCTTGCAATGCTCCAGTTGGCTGATAAGTTTTTGTTCCACCAGCAGTACCATTGGTTAAATTAGAGGGAACGTAAAAACCAATTGCCTGTCCTAAAAGAGCAGGCACAGTTGAACCATTAGACATTGGGTGAATCGCATCAAAAACTTGATTACCACCAATCACACAACCTTGAACCATACTGGATGCGGTGTCACAAAAAACACCACTGACTTGCACCCTATTGGATTCTTCATCGTAAGCGTTATGCATAACAGTCAAAGACGAATCATCGGTTGGGTTCCACTGAAAAGTAGCTCGCCACTGATAACTATCTCTGTTGTCAAAATCATTAGTTGCTTTGGAATAAAGATTTCTCGTTACTCCATCTTTTTCAAAGTTTGTGAACGCAATACGTGCACCCAAAGTGTCACTGATTGGGACATTAAGCATTATGTCTACGTTCTTCTGATTATCTGAACCATATTGAATTTTAGCTCTGCCATAAAACTCATCTAAATCAGGTCTTGCTGTAATTAAATTAATGACACCACCCGTTGAGTTTCTGCCAAACAAGGTTCCTTGAGGACCACGAAGAACCTCAATTCGCTGCATGTCCATAAATCCAAGTTCGTTAGTAGCAGTTGATCCTAAAGGCAGTCCATTTACGTGCGTCATCACACCTGCATCTGAACTGGATGAAACAGCAAAGTTGGCCACACCACGAATAGCGTAACCACCGCCATTAAATGCATCGGCACTGTAGGTTAGACCTGGAACTTGAAGCTGAAGGTCACTCGCAAACTCAATTTGACGATCAGCAAGAACCTCTTCGCTGAATGCTGATACCGCAATTGGTACGTCTTGCAAGCTCTGCTCAGTTCTTTGTGCAGTTACTACGACTTCCTCAATTGTTGCTTGGGCATGAATCGTAGTTGCGATAAGCGTTGTACCCACGAAAGCCAAGAAAACTTTTAAAAATTTACTCATTTAGAATCCTCCCCTGAATGAGTTATAAAATATTATAGAGAATGTTAAGCTCAAAAGATTTATAACCTATAATAATAAGCTTAAGGAATTCTCCCCCTATGACATCGATAATACCTATTTTTGCAAGTACTGCAACCTTTTTTCAGCTAACAAAGTTTGTCCTATAATGGCTTTTTTTGAGGATATTTTTTAGATTTATGAAGAGAAAAGAAAGGGCTTTGTTCATAGAAAAAAAACTTAATGAGTTGTATCCTAATCCTAAAGCACCTTTAGATCATAAAAATGCTTTCACTTTTTTAATCGCAGTCCTGTTAAGCGCTCAAACGACTGATAAAAGAGTAAACATTGTCACCAAAGAACTTTTTAAATTTGCGGACAATCCGCAAAAAATGCTGGACCTTGGTGAAGAACAGGTCTACGAATTGATTAAGACTTGTGGACTTGCTCCCAAAAAAGCAAAAGCTATCATTTCTACTTCAAAAATCATCCTAGAAAAACATCAAGGAAGGGTCCCTGACGACATAAGTCTTCTTGAAGAGTTACCTGGGGTAGGTCATAAAACAGCTTCGGTTGTGATCAGTGAATTCTTCGGTAAACCTGCCTTTCCAGTAGATACTCATATTCATAGATTAGCTCAGAGATGGGGGCTAACAAATGGTCAGTCGGTTAAAAAAACTGAAAAAGATTTGAAATTAATTTTTGATGAAATAAATTGGCGTAACTTGCATCTGCAATTTATTTTTTATGGCAGAGCTTACTGTTCTGCAAGAGGATGTGATGGAACAGTTTGTTTTATGTGTAAAAGTTTATATCCTAATAGAAAAACAAAAATTCAAACCACAAAAGCTTAAAATAATCTGATAGCAGAGTATAATTTCATCTTTAAAAAAATCTATGTACGGAAATAATTTATCAATCAAATCTTTCGACGATGATCTCTGGCAGGCACTAGAAAAGGAAAGAATTAGACAAGAACAACATATAGAGCTTATTGCTTCGGAAAATTATGCCTCTCCAAGAATTCTTGAAGCTCAAGGTTCTGTCTTGACTAATAAATACGCTGAAGGCTATCCCGGAAAAAGATATTATGGTGGTTGTGAGTTTGTAGATATCGCCGAACAACTTGCTATCGACCGCGCAAAAGAACTATTTAAAGCGGATTACGCGAATGTACAACCACATTCTGGCGCAAGTGCAAATGCGGCGGTCTTCCTAGCCTTGCTAAACGCTGGTGATAAAATTTTAGGAATGAGTTTGGATCATGGCGGTCATCTAACTCATGGATCGAAAGTCAATTTTTCTGGAAAAATTTATGAATCATACAGTTACGGTATTGATCCAAAGACCGGTGACATAGACTACGCTCAAGTTGAAGCTCTAGCAAAAGAGCACAAACCAAAATTAATCATTTGTGGATTTTCAGCTTTTTCCGGTATTTTGGATTGGGCAAGATTTAAAGAAATTGCTAATTCTGTTGGAGCTCTTTTACTGGCAGATATTTCTCACGTCTCTGGTTTGGTGGCAGCAGGACTTTATCCCAATCCCTTTCCTTATGCAGATGTAGTTACAACAACAACTCATAAAACTTTAGTTGGTCCAAGAGGAGGACTCATTCTTGCTGGTCCGGATGAAGAATTACAAAAAAAACTTAATTCTGCTTTATTTCCTGGTTCCCAAGGAGGTCCTTTAATGCACGTAATTGCTGCAAAAGCAGTTTGTTTTAAAGAAGCTATGGAAGATGATTTCAAAGCATACCAACAGCAAATACTTTCTAATGCAAAAACAATGAGTCAACAATTCATGACTAACGATATCGATATTGTATCCAATGGAACTTCGAATCACATGTTTTTGGTAAACCTTATAAAAAATGATGTCACAGGGAAGAATCTCGAGGCTGCATTGGGAAATGCTTTCATAACCGTTAACAAAAATTCTGTGCCGAACGATCCTAAATCCCCTTTTGTGACTTCAGGTATTAGAATCGGAACCCCTGCAGTTACTAGAAGAGGTTTTAAAGAAAAAGAAGTGACTCAGATTGCAGATTGGATTTCTCAAATTATCAAAAATATTGAAGATCAAAATTTAATTACTGCTGTCAAAGAAGAAGTAAAAACTCTTTGCAGTAATTTCCCAGTTTATTCACAATAAGACATGCACTGCCCTTATTGCTCCTTCGAAGAAAGCAAGGTGATTGACTCTCGTCTGGTAACTGAAGGAAGTGAAATCAGAAGAAGAAGAGAATGCCTTAAATGTGGAGAAAGGTGGACCACTTTTGAAGTAGGTGAATTGGTTATGCCAAAAATAATCAAACAGGATAAATCTAGAGTGCCTTTTGATGAAACAAAAATTAGAGAAGGTATAGCAAGGTCTCTGGAAAAAAGACCTGTAAGCGATGCTCAATTTCAATCCTTGATAGAAACAATAAAAAAAGAAATTAGAGATTTTGGAGAAAGAGAAATTGAGTCCAAACAAATTGGTGAAACCGTGATGCGACATCTAAAAAAATTAGATGAAGTTGCTTTTGTGAGATTTGCTTCCGTGTATAGAAGTTTCCAAGATCCAAATGAATTCAGCGAAGAAGTGAAGAAATTGAGCGATGAATGAAAATTTCTTCATGTCCAAGGCGGTAGCTCTTGCTGCTAAAGGAAAATTTAATACCAAACCTGGGGTCAACGTCGGCTCCATTATCGTTAAGAATCAGAAGATAATTGGACAAGGCTACTACGAATACTACGGTGGGCCTCATGCAGAAATCAATGCAATCAACGATGTAAAGAAAAAATACAAAAAAAATTTTCTTTCTCAACTTTCAGGCAGTGAAATCTATATCACGCTGGAACCCTGTAGCAAAAAAGGTAAAACAGGAGCATGCGTCGATGAACTTAAGAAATACGATTTTAACAGAGTTATTATTGGCTCGAGGGATCCTACGCAGAAAGGCTTGGACAATCTCCATAAAGCTGGTTATGAAGTCAAAAGTCTAAATGATCAAAGTTGCGAAGACTTGAATCTAGGCTTTCTCCATAAAGTAAGATTTAACAAACCTTTTGTAAGAGCAAAAATTGCCATGTCAGCCGACCACAAATCAGTTTTTTTAACAAAAAAAAGAAAGTGGATTACTGGAATTCCTGCCCGTAATGACGTGCAGTGTCTTCGAGCTGAATCGGATATCATTCTTACTGGATCTGGAACAATAAATAATGATTCACCGTCAATGAATGTAAGACTAAAGAAGATACTTGCTAGCAAGGCTTTTGATCAACCAAAAAGATATGTCTTTTCTAAAGAACTTACTCTTGATTGGAATGCACCCTTTTTTAATTTACCTGGGCAAAAGGTTGTTGTTACCTCAAAACGAAGTCTGCCAAAATCAGCGAGGAAGATAAAAAATTTATCTTTATTAAATTGTAAAAGTAAAGGACGATTTTTAGACCCAAAAAATTTCATCGAGAAAATTTCCAGATTTCAAATAAATAACATTTTACTTGAATCTGGACCAAATCTTTTAGGCAGTTTTGGGGATGTGAATTTGATTGATGAATTTATTTTTTATATTTCACCAGAGAAACTTGGAAGACAAGCAGAATACTTTTACAACGGTAAAAATAAAATAAACTTTTTTGATAACGAGCAATTCGATATAGTTGAAGAAACCCAAGTTGGAAAAGACAAAAAAATAGTAATCAGAAAAAAATAAAATGGATTTGAACAGTACCAAGGAACTTATTTCCGAAATAAAAAAAGGCAACATGGTTCTTTTGATGGATGATGAAGATCGAGAAAACGAGGGAGACTTAATTCTTGCTGGCGAAAAAGTTACTCCCGAAAAGATAAATTTTATGGCTAAGCATGCGAGAGGTCTAATTTGTCTTGCGATGAGTCAAAATAAGTGTGCGGCTCTCAATTTGAATCAAATGGTCCATGATAATCAAAGTGGGCACGGTACTGGATTCACTGTCTCTATTGAAGCTGCTACTGGGATAACTACTGGTATTTCTGCAGCTGATCGGGCAAGGACCATTGCTGTTGCCTCTAAAGCCAAAGCCAAAGCAAGTGACATTGTTTCACCGGGACATATTTTTCCTGTTAGAGCTGTGCCAGGAGGAGTTTTATCTCGCACAGGCCATACTGAAGGGAGTACTGATTTATGCAGATTGGCTGGATTAACAGAGTCAGCTGTTATTTGCGAAGTTATGAATGAAGATGGAACTATGGCTCGCAAAAAAGCACTCATTGATTTTAGTAAAAAGCATAATTTAAAGATAGGAACCATTGCGGATCTCATAAACTATAGAATTTTTAATGAACAAACCGTTAAGAGATTAGAAAGTAAATCAGTAAAGACGGAACACGGAAGGTTTAATCTCATTTTGTATAAAGATCTTATTTTCGAAGAGACTCACATAGCTCTGCAAAAAGGAAGAATCTCGAAAAATACATCCACACTAGTAAGAGTCCAGCAAAGCAACTTATATCATGACCTACTTAATGTTGATGAGTTTGGTTCAAGGTGGTCAATTTCTGATGCAATGAAAAAAATTAATAAAGTTGGTAATGGAATAATCTTGCTTATTGATGGGGATGGTAATAAAGAGAATGAGTTTAAAGAAATTCGAGCCTCAAAGAAAAAAAGAAAATCTACTCCAAACAACGACCCGAGAAGAATTGGTATTGGGTCTCAAATTTTAAGAGATCTAGGAGTTAAGAAAATCAAACTAATGGGAAGCGAAGTGAGATACCCTTCCCTCTCAGGATTTGATTTAGAAGTTACGGAATATATAAAAAAATGAAAACTTCTAAAACTGAGATTAATAAACCCTCGTCTGATTTACGTAACGTTAAGGTTGCGGTAGTAAGCACAAATTGGAATGAAGAAATTATTAAGCCAATGCTTAAAGATTGTCTCACCATGCTTGATGAATACAATATTGATAACAAAACTTTTGTTGTTCCTGGAGCGTATGAATTACCTTTCATAGCGCAAAATCTTTGCAATAAATACGATGCAATAATTTTGCTTGGCTGCATTATCAAAGGAGAAACGCCGCATTTTGAGATTATTTCGCAAAGTATCAGCGATAAAGTTTTGGAGACGTCTTTAGATAAAAATACTCCTATTATTTTTGGTGTCTTAACTACAAATAATGAAAGTGAAGCAGAGGAAAGAGCAGCTACTAAAGGATCTGAGTTCGCGTTGTCTGCCCTAAGTATTTTGGACACGCTCAAAAAGATAAAGTGAGAACTAGCCCATCCCCCACCAAAACAAGGGAGTTGGTTATCCAGGCTCTTTACCAAAAAACTATTTCTGGAGATTCCAACACAAAAGTTTTAAAAGAACTCAAGCAAACTCAAAAAAATTTAAAGACCGACAAGGTTGCTGAAATCGTTAAAAATATTAAAAGCCTAGAACAAAATTTTTTGGAAACTATCGGTAAATTTTCAAATATTCCTACTTCAAGAATTGGAGAAATTGAACTCTCTATTTTATATTTAGCTTTGTATGAAATTTCACAATCTAAATTGGATAAACCCATCATCATCAATGAAGCGATAAAACTTGCAAAAAAGTTTGGACAAAATTCCAGTCACAAGTTTATAAACGCAGTCTTAGATCAAGCAATCAAAAATACTTAAATCACCTCATAATAGTGCTTTGATCATCAGGGCCAGTGGAAATAATTTTTACAGGCACCTCGCAAATATCTTCGATGTAAGATATAAAATCTTTTGCCTCTTTTGGCAGTTCTTCATACTTAGTTAAATTTTTTGTTGGAGATTCCCATCCTGAAAGAGTCTCATAAAGAGGATTAACATTCTCTAAGTTCATGCACTCGCCAAAAATAGAATCGGATTCATCTTTATAAGCCCTGCATATTTTAATTTCATCAAGTCCATCCAGTACATCTATTTTTGTAAGACAAAGTCCTGAAATACTATTTGTCTGAATAATCCTCTTCGTTAGAACTCCATCAAACCAACCACATCTTCTTGGCCTACCAGTAGTAGCTCCAACCTCTCCTCCAGTTTTAGCAATATATTCTCCTAGCTCATCATAAATTTCAGTTGGCATTGGCCCTTCTCCAACTCGAGTCACATATGCTTTGACTACACCTAGAATGTTTTCTACGTCCAAAGGTCCACAGCCTGCTCCAGCAGCAATGCCAGACGGAGAACAATTACTTGAGGTAACAAATGGATAAGTACCCTGATCAATATCTAACAAAGCTCCTTGAGCACCTTCAAATAAAACCGATTTTTCTTCTGAGTTGATTTTTTTTATCAACATAGATACATCAGCAAGCATTGGTTTTATTTTTTCTCCATAAGCTAAGTTTTCGTCTATAAGACTACTTAAAGACAAAGCTTCTTTGCCAAAAAACTTCTCGATCGTAAAATTATAAAAGTCTAGGGTTTCTTCCAATAAAGGCCTTAGTTGATTTTCATGAAGAGTATCAACAACTCTTATGGCTCTTCTTGCAACTTTGTCTTCATATGCAGGACCTATACCTCTTAAAGTAGTGCCAATGGTTTTTTGACTGTTAGATTTTTCTTTATAAATATCAATTAATTGATGGTAAGGCTGAATCAAAACACATGCAGGACTGATCTTTAATCTATCAGTTATGCCAGAAGTAAAATTGCTTATTTCATCTATTTCAGAAAAAAGAGCTTCATACGAAATAACTACTCCTTTCCCAATTAAAGATAACGAATCTTTATGACAAATTGATGAAGGCAGTAAATGAAGAACAATTTTTTTTCCATCTACAATTAATGTGTGGCCTGCATTATGACCGCCTTGATATCTACAAGCAGCGCCAAAATTGCTTGCTAAATAATTTACAATTTTTCCTTTTCCTTCGTCTCCCCATTGCAGTCCTAAAATAGCTGTGTTCGAAAAAGTCATTATTTATTCAACTTTGTAAGAGAAGAAACATTAACATCGAAACCAATTGCCTCTCTAACAATATGATTTTGCATGCTTTTATATTGTCCACCTTTTGCAATGGAAAAGCCAAATCCAACAACGTGTACTGAAAATACCAAACCGGAGTGATAATCAAATCCTGGAAAATCAGAAAAATCTAAATGGTAATCAATTGAGGCTGGTAAATTTTTAATTATTTTTTCTATTTTCCTGGCAGAAGCCTGAAAAACTTTGTTTTTATGTTTTTTTAAATACTTGAGACATTCGATTTTACCATTGACTTCGATTAGGTTTTCTATCTCCATTAAGCTTCTAGTACTCAAATCTTTCGAACTGAAAAATTCTTCTAGATCTGTTTTTGACTTGGACGCGATGATTTTTTTTAATCTTCTATTTTCATTGACGGACAAGTTAAGACCATTCAAAATTTCTGATAAAGGTTCTGTTCTGCCCAATGAAATTGTCATTTTATACTTCCCGGCTTTTTTTAAGCTGAGTAACATAAGTTTTATAAGATCTATTTCGTCTGTTATTGAAATTTTTCCAAAGATTTCTACGCCGGTTTTGAAAGCAATTTTTGATTTTGTTAATGAGTCTTTGGTTTTTCTAAGAGTTTCACCAAAGTAACAATATTTCTTTTTGTCTTTAGCGCCTTGTTGAAGATCTATCCTTGCTATTTGTTGAGAGATATCGGGCCTTATTGAAATATTTTTGAGATTTTCATCAGAAAAGCTGTAAGCGTAATCCTTGAGAGATTCATTGAAGTCTCCGCCTATGGTCTCAGAAAATTCAATGAGAGACGGAACAACAAGTTCACAGTTGTTTTTGTAAAAAAAATTCAAAAAAAGTGAGCGAAGTTCTTCAAGCTCTTGGGCTTTAACACCTTCAAAATCTTCCGTTCCATCTGGAAGACCGGGGTTGAATGAAGACATTATTTATTATTCAGATTTTTTTCCTTTAGAACTATCTAAGTACTTGAAGAAATCACTATCTGGATCAATAAGAAGTACATCAGATTTATTTTCAAAAGTAGATTGATAAGCTTTTAAACTTCTGGTGAATTCATAAAATTCTGGATCCTTGTTATAGGCATCAGCATAAATGCCAGTAGCTTTGGCATCACCATTTCCTCTAAGTTCTTCTGCTTTTTTATAAGCTTCGGCAAGAATAATTGTTCTTTCACGATCTGCGTTTGCTCGAATACCTTCTGCAATTTCTGTACCTTGCGCACGAAGTTCTTGTGCCAATCTCTCTCTTTCAGTTCTCATTCGGTTATAAACTGATTCATTCACTTCAGTTGGTAATTCAATTTTTTTAACTCTTACGTCTAGAACTTCAATTCCGAGTTCTCCACCCGCTACGGTATTTAGATCAGTTGTTAAAATATTCATCAATTCGTCTCGTTCTCCTGAAACTACTTCTTGGACAGTTCTAGTACCAAATTGGTTCCTGAGACCTTCATCCACCCTTTGGGTCAATAGGGTTCTCATTGCACTTAATTGCCCTCCAGATGAAGTAATATAAAACTGTTCATTATTTGTAATGCGCCATTTGACAAAAGCATCAACAATAAGTCTCTTCTTTTCAGCAGTAAAATAAGGTTGTGGGAGAGCATCAAGTGTTAAAACTCTTGAGTCGAATTTTTTAACTGTATGATAGATAGGCACTTTGAAGTGCAGACCTGGATTAATTTCGGGTTCAACAATTTCACCAAATCTCAACAAGATTGCAGTTTGTTTGTCATTTACTATATAAATAGCATTGCTAAGAATTACAATGATAATTAAAGCAATAATTCCTATATTTAGACCCAATGACTTCATGTTACCTTCTATCCTGTCTTCTTCTTAATTCTTCTATTACTCGGTCTGTGATCTCTTGAATGTCTGACCCAAGGGTAGTTGATGTCGTAGATGATGGATTTTCATCTCGAGATCTTCTGTTGGGATCTAATGAAGCTGCTGCAATTTGATCTAGAGGCAAATATAGAATGTTGTTACCCTCCTTGACATCAATCATCACCTTGGTACTGCTATTCATGACAGACTGAACTGCATCTAAATATAATCTTTGTCTGGTAACTTCAGGGGATTTTGAATATTCAACTAGCAATTGATCAAATCTTGAGGCTTCACCTTCAGCTTCAGATATTACTTTTTGTTTGTATCCTTCAGCATCTTCAACGGCTCTTTTGGCTTCACCTCTCGCTATGGGTACAACCTCATTTGCATATGTCTCAGCCTCGTTTCTAAGCCTAACTTCGTCTTCCCTTGCTTTTACCACATCATCAAAAGCTTCTTTTACTGCATCAGGAGGCCTTGATTCTCTAATTGATACTGCTACGACTTCAATACCGGTTTTGTAAGTATTCAGTCTGGTTTGTAATCTAGACTTAACATCCATGGCTATTTGCTCCCTACCCACAGTCAAGGTGCTATCCATAGTAGTGCTTCCCACTACATGTCTTAATTCTGCTTCTGAAGCTTGAGCTAAACTGTCTTCAGGAGCCGATGCTTCAAGAAGAAAAAATACCGGGTTGGAGCGTTTGTATTGAACTGCAACCTCAACGTTAACAATATTCTCATCTTTTGTAAGCATTGAAGAATTCGTTGTGTGTGTAAATAGTTTTTCGGTGTTTACAATAAATCTGTTATCGATAAAGGGTGGATTCCAGTGGATTCCAGGTCCCTTGGTAGTTGAATATTTTCCAAATCTCAAAATGACAGCCTCTTCTTGAGCATCAACTGTATAGATTCCAAAGGCTGAATATAAGAGTACTACTGCAATTAAAATAGAAGGAAGAGTTTTTTTAATACCTCCGCCTCCACTTCCAGAGCCGCCTCCAAAAATTGAATTAATTTGAGCTCTGAATTTTTTGATTAGTTCATCAATATCAGGGGGAGGATTATTATTTCTACCCCACGGATCTCTAGAACCATTATTATTTCCTTGATCATTCCATGACATGTGGCCATTCTAAGTTGTTAATTGCAATAATGGAATTCAATTTTTGATGATAGATAGAATCTTCATAACCTTATCATCATCATCTGAAAAAAATACCTCATCAAGATCGAATTTTTTGAGCCAAGTAATTTGTCTTTTTGCAAGCTGATAGCTAGCGTTGGTCGCTAATTCAATCATTTCTTCAAAAGAAATCTTATCTTTCAAGAAATCTACCACTTGTTTGTAACCTACCGTCTCAAGGACTTTTATCCTTTTTCCACTAGTGCGTTCTAATATAGTTTTCGTTTCTTCGATAAGGCCTAATTCAAGCATTTTTCTGAATCTTTCTTTTAGTTGATTTTTAAAAGATTTTTTGTTTCTTGGAATAATCGCAAAAGTGAATTTTTGATAATCCTCAATCACACTTTTTTCTTTGATTGTTTTAAGCTTGCTAAAAGTATTTTTGGATAAATGATTAACTTCCAATGCTCTAAGTATTCTTTGTGAGTCGCTATCTTTTATTAGCCTTGCTGCATCAGGATCTATTACTTCAAGTCTTTCGTGCATATATTTCCATCCTTTATTTTTGGCTTCTTCTTCAAGTTTTTCTCTGAATTGAATATTTTTTTCTGGCAATTTTGATATGCCATTGAATAAAGAATAAAAGTACATCATGGTTCCTCCAACAAATAAAAGATCTTCTTTGCAATCGCAAAACTCATTTGAAATTTCATTAAGAAAATCTTTTACCGAGAAGTCATCCTCTGGGTCTAAATAATCTATTAAGCCATGATGAATGCTATCTAGAATCTTTTGATTAGGTTTACTACTTCCAATATTCGCCCCTTTGTATACCTGAACAGAATCTACGCTTATTATTCTTGTTGGAAAGTGTTTATTAATTTCTATTGCAAGTTCGGTTTTTCCACAATGCGTGGGTCCTAAAATAGAAATTGCTTTCTTCATGTTTTTTTGTTTTTATTTTAGGATAAATAGCACTTAAAGGGAGATAAAGATGTCTATGCAATTTGCAAATGTTTGGGAGAGAGTAGCAGATACGGTTGGCGATGAAATAGCTTTAATTAATGGAGACAAAACATCTAGTTGGTCTTCTTTTGATTCAAAAGCAGCTAAAATCGCAACCATTTTAGAAGAGCATGGCTTGAAGTCCAATTCCAAAGTTGGAATTTATCTTCATAATTCAAATGAATATCTCGAAGCTCAATATGGAGTTTTTAAAATTGAAGGTGTTCCGATTAATGTAAACTACCGTTATAAAGAAAATGAATTAATCTATCTTTTAGATAATGCTGATGCTGAGGCGGTTTTTTTTCAAGGCTGTTACGCGGATAGAATCAAAGCAATAAAGAATCAGCTACCAAAAATAAAAGTTTATATTCAAGTCGATGATGGAACAGAACCATTGATGGAAGGTGCCATCGATTTTGAAAATTCAATCTTTAGTTCAAAAGAACAAAAAAGATTTAATCGCACAGAAGAAAATATTTACATGCTTTATACCGGAGGCACTACAGGTATGCCAAAAGGGGTAATGTATAAACACGGAAGTTTTATTCCTTCAATGCTAAAGACAGCTTTCGCAATGGGTTTTGAAGTTCCTGAAGACATAAGCGATTTAGAAAAGATTGTCAGTCAAGCAAAAGAAAACAATGCTCTTACAGTAAGCATGCCAGCTTGTCCTCTAATGCATGGAACCGGCATGTGGCTTGGCGCCTTTTTGCCTATGTTTAGTGGAGGTTCTGTTGTTACGATAAGCGATCTAGGATTAAATCCAAAAAATGTCTGGCAAGAGGTAGAAAAGCATAAAGTAAATAGCTTGGTAATTGTTGGTGATGCTTTTGCGAAACCCTTGTTGGATGAATTAAAAGAGGCCCAAGAAAAATCTCATCCTCACGATATCTCAAGTTTAAGAGCAATGATTTCAAGCGGAGTAATGTGGAGTTCAGAAATCAAGGATGGTCTGTTAGAAATGCATGACATGACCCTTTTTGATGCAATGGGTTCAACTGAGGGGGGAATGGGTTCTTCTGTCTCAAATAGAGAGATGCCTGCGAAAACTGCAAAATTTGCTCTTAATCCAGGAGTTATAGTTTTGAGTGATGATGGAGAAGAAGTCGAACCTGGAAGTGAAATTATGGGAAAAATTGGAACTAGTGGACTTGTTCCTGAAGGCTATTTCAAAGATGAAAAGAAATCTGCGGAAACTTTTAAAGAGGTAAATGGCGTGAGATATAGCTTTCCCGGTGATTACGCAACCATCAATGCTGATGGCACTATAAATCTTCTTGGTAGAGGAAGTAATTGTATAAATACAGCTGGAGAAAAAGTTTATCCTGAAGAGGTTGAGGAAGCAGTAAAAAAACACCCTTCTGTATATGATTGTTTGGTTGTTGGCCTGAAAGACGAAAAATTTGGACAACGAGTTGTTGCCCTTGCATCATTGGAAACGCCTGGTGAATTAGAAGAAGGAGAGCTAATTGACTTTACTAGGGAACAAATTTCAGGATATAAACTTCCAAAGCAGGTTCTCTTTGTTGATGAGGTTATGAGAGCCCCTAATGGTAAAGCAAATTATAAATGGGCTAAAGAGGAGGCAGAAAAGAAACTTGGCTAAAGGGCTTCGTCCCCAGTTTCTCCTGTTCTAATTCTTACAGCTTTCTCAAGGTCATAAACAAAAATTTTACCATCACCAACTTTACCCGTATTAGATACTGAAGAAATAGCTTTTATGACAGAATCTGTATCTTCATCCTTAACGGCTAACTCAATTTTTGTTTTTGGTAAAAAATCATTTCTGTACTCCGTACCACGATAAAGTTCGGTCTGTCCTTTTTGACGGCCAAAACCTTTAACTTCCGTGACAGTCATTCCCAAAGCATTTACATCGGAAAGAGCTGAGCGGACTTCTTCTAGTTTAATTGGTTTTATTATTGCGGTGATGAATTTCATTAATCCCCTTCAAAAAGGAAATAATACACCCTTCTTATTAAAAAAAATAATCACTTTTAATTAGGAACAATCATAGAAAACCTAAACTAAAGTTATAAAGGAAGATATTTAAATGCTCTAAGAGATGCTCCTTGTCTTTCTTTCAGATAACTTTCTGTTTTTTCTATAATTTTTTCTGATGTAAAAGACAATTGTCTTTTCCAGATATCTCTAATTTCCTGAGGTGAATGAGCAACTTCAAGAATCTCCATAGATATTAGGTCTTCTGCGATTTCCTGAAAATTATAAAAACTTTTACCAGAAGATATTGGAAGAGAAAATTTAACCGCTTCTAAGAAATTTTGACCGCCCCTAGGAATCAAGCTTCCTCCTATGAAAGCAATATTTCCTAAAGAAAATAAATCTTCCAAATGCCCAATTTCATCGATTAAGTTTATTTTGTTTGAATAATCAATTTTAAATCCATTTTTAGAAAATAATGAGGGACTAAATCCAGAATTTTTTAAAGCTTTAAAAATTTTTGAAACTCTCTCAGGGTGTCTTGGAGCAAGAACCAAAATAATATTGTCATCGCCAAGCATTTCAAAAGCCTCAACTAAAATCTTTTCTTCGGGTTCGTGAGTGCTAGCGCAAATAATCAATTTTTTCTCTTTGTTGTCTTTATATTCTTTTTTTTCATTTGATAAAGATATGGAATCAAACTTGAAGGAATAATCTTGTTGAATTCTATCTTTGTGCACACCAAGATTGATAAATCTCTTTTGATCTTGAATTCCTTGGCAAATGGTAAAGTCTAGCTTAGAAAAAACCCCATCAAGAATAGGTAGAATAGATTTATATCTTTTAAAAGATTTTTCTGACATTCTTCCATTCACCAAAAATACTTTTCTATGTTGCATTTTCAGAATATTGATGAAGTTTGGCCATATTTCTGTTTCTAAAATAAAAGTCATCTCCGGTTTCCAAATTTTTAAAAAACGGTTAATGCATATTTTCAAATCAAAAGGCATATATTGGTGAAACACTGTATTGCCATAGAGTCTTTTAATAGTAGCTGAGCCAGTTTGAGTAGTGCAGGTTATTAAAATTTGATGAACTGGAAATCTTCTTTGAATTTCTTTAATAAATTTTCTACTTGCTAGCACTTCGCCTATAGATACCGCATGGACATGAATAATTGCTTTAGAACTTTTTTCGCCTCTGTAGAAAGAAAGTTTTTCGAGAACTCTTGATAAGTTTTCACCAAATCTTAGAGACTTATAAATACTCCTTAAAAATATTAAAGGAAAAATTGTTTTGAAAATTAAATTATAAATCCTCATTTATTTGTGATTTTCTTATTTGTACTATGAATAAGCAAATCGTTAAAAGTATAATCATTATCTTATGGAGTTTCTTTTAAAAACTTTTCTACGACTTTTGAGCTTTATTCCTTTTAATTTCCAAATGTTACTAGGAAAACTTTTGGGCAAGCTTTTATACAAAGCCTTAAAAAAAAGAAGAAAAGTTGTTGTCTGGAATATACATAAGTGCTTTCCAGATATGAATGAAAGAGAAGTAGAAAAGCTTGCAAGAGAAAATTTTACTCGAATAGGCCAGGCTATTTTTGAAATATGTAATTCTTACTATTGGTCAGATGAAAAATTTAAAAAAAAGATTAAAAATATTGATGAATTTGAAAAAAAAATAAAAGCAATTAAGAACTCTAATAATCTCCTACTTGTTCCGCACACTCCCAATGTGGATTTCGTTGTAAGAGCTCCATCTCTTTTTCTAAAAGTAAATGGAATGCAAAGATCAGCAGAAAATAAAATCTGGAATAAAATAATGACGGATGGAAGAAACAAATTTGTGGATAAAATTTTTTTGCCTAACGAAGGTAGAAAACTTCTTGGAAGCCTTAGTAAGGGTGAATCTGTGCTTTATGCCCCTGATCAAGATTATGGTTTCAAAAATTCAATCTTTATAGATTTTTTTAATCATAAAGCTTTAACGGTTGTTTTTCCTTCAGTGTTAGTTAAAAGAACGAACTGCAAAGTATTTTTATTGACTTTGGTGAAAGAGAACGAAGCCTACCTAGCAGATATACAAGAACTGATGCTAAAAGGATTAGATTTTGATGATGATTTAAGAATTATTAATTCTGCAATAGAAAATTTTGCTCAGTCTTATAAGCAGGAGTATTACTGGATACATAGGAGATTTAAAAATCGTCCAGAAGGGGAAGGTAAATTTTATCCAGATGATGCTCTCAGAGAGTACTGGTTATAAAGAGACTACAATGTTATCTATCAATCTCACTTTCTTATAAATTGCTGCAACCGCAATTAAAATTTTATTTGTTTTTTTTGTAACAGAAGATAGATTATTTGCGTCGACTATTTCTAAATAGTCAATTTCAAAGCCTGCATGTTGCAAAAAATTTATAGCTTCTATTTTTAAAACTCCTAGGGGTTTTTTTTTAAGAGAAGCTGCTAAATTTTTTAAACAAGAATAAATTTTTCCACAAAATTTTTTATCTTCATCTGAAAGATAATTATTCCTCGATGACATTGCTAGTCCGGATTTTTCTCTCACTATTGGTAGTGAGACTATATCTGTTTTAATTTTTTTTCTCTTTACAAATTCCTTTATGATCAGTTGTTGCTGATAATCTTTGAGGCCAAATAAACAAGCATTGGGTTTGATTATTCTTAGAAACTTATTGATTATCGTTAATACTCCATGGAAATGGGAGGGTCTTGATAAACCGCATAGTACATCAGAAAATTTAGGCTCAATGATGTCTAGATTTTCGGCAAAATTTTTCTCTGGAATGAACAAATAGTTACAGCCTAAGGTTTCTAAAAGCTGAATGTCTTGAGAAATTGTTTTCGGGTAGGTAGAAAAATCTTCATTTTTTCCAAACTGCAAAGGATTAATATAAATCGAGGCAATTACTTCGGAGTAATTTTCTATTCCATATTTGACTAAGGATAAATGGCCTTCGTGAAGATTACCCATAGTAGGAACAAGAGCAAATGGAGAACTAAAATTTAAAGATTTTATCTCTTCAGTGGACTTAATAACCTCCATTGAAAACCTATTTCAGAAAGAATTTTCAGCAGAAGGAAAATTCAAATTTTTAACCTCTGAGACATATGTTTCGAAAGCTTCAGAAATAGAGTTAGCTTCATCCATGAAATTTTTTACAAACTTTGGTTGGTTCTCCCAAGAATAGGCTCCTATTACATCGTAACAAACCATTATTTGACCATCTGTAGCGGACCCTGCTCCAATACCAATTGTTGGTACTGTAAGAAGGGACGATATTTCTTCTGCTAAAATTGCAGGCACACATTCCAAAAGAATTATCTCTGCTCCTGCATCTTCAAGTTGCTTGGCTTCAGACAAAATTCTATTTTTATCATCAAGATCTCTCCCCTGAACATGATACCCCCCTAATCTATTAATTGATTGAGGAGTAAGTCCCAAATGAGCACATACTGGAATTCCTCTCTGAGATAAGAGCTCAGTCGTTTTTAAAATCCATTCGCCTCCCTCAACTTTTACGGAATTAGCACCAGCTTGCATTAAACGCATGGCATTATCGTAAGCAAGGTTTTCGGTTGCATAACTCATGAATGGCATATCTGCCATTATATGACTTTTGACATTTCCTCTCTTTACGCACCTTAGATGGTAAAGAAGGTCTTCCATGGAAACAGGTATAGTTGAATCGTGACCTTGTACGACCATACCGAGAGAGTCTCCAACTAGAATTAATTCTACTCCTGCTTCAGACATAAGCCTAGATAAAGAGGCATCGTATGCTGTTAAACACGCAAATTTAGTTTTTTTCTTTTTATGATTTCTTAAATCTTCAATGGTTATGCTTTTGGTCATAATGCGTTTATGAAATTTGAAATTTTGCGACATATTAAATCTTTTTCTTCCATTGGGAAGAAATGACTGCCATCTATTTTTTCAAAAAAATAATTCGGGTTGCTTGAGAGCAAATCTCTTACCTCAGGAGAAAGTGTTGAGCCATTTGATGCATAAGGGACATAAGTTTTTTTATTTAATTTTTTTATAAAATTTGTTCTTGCAGCATATGAAACTGCAAAAGTTTTTGCCTCCCATTCAGGATCACAAGAAAGATTTATTTGGTTTTTTTCTTTTCTAATGCCTCCATTTATATATGCTTTTAAGGATTCTTCTGGCCAATTCGTAAATGCACCTCTTCCCTGATAATGATTAAAAATCTCTTCTTTATCTGAAAATATCGATCTTCTTTTTTTTGCATTACTAATCATCTCGCTGGCGCGATTCTTTCTAAATAAACTCAAAAATGAAATAAATGTTTTATTTGAAATATTAAAAAAAGGAATTTGAAATTTTAGACTTTGAGGTTGCAGAACAGGATCAATAAGAATACTTTTACTTACTTTTTCTTCAAAGTCATAAGTTAGTCTTGCAGCTACGACTCCTCCCATGGAGTGTCCCATTAAAATATTTTCAGACGATGAGAACTTACTTAGAAAGTTTTTACCATCCATAAAATAAGTATTCCAAGAGGATAATTCTGATGGAACTGCAGTCGCTTCAGAAAGTCCATGCCCTCTTTGGTCTAAAGCATAAATTGAATATTGATTCTCTAGTAATTCATTTAATTTTAAAAAAAAGGGTATATAAGTTTCAGCATTAAAACCTGTCGCGTGAAAGAAAAAAATAGTTTTATTTTTGTTTTGACCCTCCAAAAATATGTATGAAAAAATATTATTGTTTATTTCAACTTCTTTTCTTTTTGCTATATCCATTGATATTATTTATTAGTGATAGATGTAAAAGGCTTTTTAAATGATAAAGAGGCTAAAAAACTACAAGAATTGTTTCTAAATGTCCACCACCTAGGCTCAGTTTTAGAAATTGGAACATACTGTGGTAAATCAACCTTAAATTTTGCTCTTGTTGCCAAAAAAATAGATGGGCTTATTTATACAATTGATCATCATACAGGTTCTGAAGAACATCAACTTGGAGAGGAATATCACGATGAAGGCCTCTATGATAGAAGACTGGAAAAATTCAATACTTTGCCTGAATTTTTAAAAAATTTAAGATCTTCTAGTTTAGGTAAGTATGTTATTCCAATCTTAAGTAAATCCTCTGAAGCTTCTAAAACATTTTCGCAATTGATTAGCCTACTATTTATTGATGGCGGCCACTCTCATGATGCTGCTTTAAGTGATTACAATTCTTGGAAAGATAAAATATGCTCAGGAGGGCTTATTGTAATACATGACGTTTTTCCTAATCCTCGGGATGGAGGAAGACCTCCGTTTGAAATTTACTCTGAAGCTCAAAAATCCAAACAATTTGAAGACCTAGGTATTTATGAAACCTTAGGAATCTTAAAAAAGATTTAACTTAGAATATTAAAAAAGTCTCCTGACGAACTAAATTTATTTATTGAATTTCCTGCAAGGATTGCAGCTCCCATTGTCCAGCTAGGTTTTTCAACAGGCCAATATTTTTTATCTTGATAAACATATCCTGTCCACAAAAGACCATCATCATCCATTAAATTAAAAGTATCTTGTAATATTTTTTCTGCTTCAGTTTTTAATCCAATTTTATTCAATGCCAAAACTAATTCCGAAGATTCAGCTGCAGTTACCCAGGGCTCCTCCTTTACGCACTTACATCCCAGTCCATTTATAACAAATTCATCCCATTTATCTTTAATAATTTCTTTTGACTCTGATTCTGTGAAGACTCCAGATAAGACTGGGTAGTACCAATCCATGCTATAACGCTCTTTACTTTCCCAGTTTCTATCAAATCTAAAAGATTTACTTCTTAAACATTCTTTTAAGCTATTTAGTTGGACTTCCGAAACTCTATCCTGCTTATTTATTTCTTTTGCAATTTTTTTGTAACATAAGAGACTCATGTAAATTGATGAGCATCCAGTTTTGAGAGAGTCATCCAGCCAATTTTTATCATCTTTCGCCCAAAAAAAATCTCCGTGGTCTGTTTGAGCTGCAAGAGTAAATTCTATCGCTGCATCCAAAACTGGCCAAAATTCATTGAGGAAATCCTTATTATTGAAATTTTTAAAGTGGTGCCACATTCCAACAGCAATATAAGAGCTGAAGTTGGTTTCTTTTAATTTATTTTGTTCAGTAGAATAAAAAATTGATGCCCAAGATCCATCTATCTCCTGGTAGGTTCTTAGCCAGTCATATGCTTTTTTGGATTCAACTTCAAACCCCATAACATCTAAACCCATAGCCGATTCGATATGATCCCAGGGATCTAGTTTTGAATCGGGCTCCCAGCGGATACCACCTTCTGAATCCTGGCAAGACAGAATATATCTAGCAAAATTTATGTAAACTGTCTTATCAAAAATATTTTTAGAATTATTTTTTTTTGAAATATGCAACGACACTTTTAGCTATTATTGGTTGAAGGACAAATTCTAGCACCTTTGTCAAAAAAGGTTTCTTCATCATGTCCCAAACTAAAAAGTCATGATATTTTTTTATAATCCAAGACGATTCTTTTGTTTCCCAAAACAAACATTGCAACCACCAATATGGAGAATGGAGAGCATGGTTCCAATGTCTTTTTAGAAAAGAAAACCCTCTCTTTTCAATTGATTTCTTGAAATGCTTGTATCTAAAAATTCTGACATGCCCTCCTGGCATTTCTTGATAAGACTTGCTTAACTTCCAGCAGATCCACTCAGGAAGATATTTGGGGACACTTGCAGCAAACATACCGCCCGGTTTTAAAATTCTCTCAATTTCTTCAATAACTAATTCAAAATCAATTATGTGTTCTAAAACTTCAGAGCAAATTACATAATCAAAAGAATTGTCTTCAAAAGGAAGTTCTCTTCCGTCAGTTACACCAAATGAACAACTCTTATTAGCAGATGATTCATCAAATTCTTTAAAATTTT
>CACOQX010000002.1 GCA_902629465.1 uncultured SAR86 cluster bacterium
ACGAGCTGAGTTGCCTTATAGAATTTATGGTGGTGTGAGGTTCTATGAAAGAATGGAAATTAAAAACGCCCTGAGTTACTCAAAATTACTCGTAGATTTTGATAATGACGCAGCTTTTGAACGAATAGTAAATGTACCTACAAGAGGCATTGGCGCAAAAACCTTAGATAATGTGCGCGAGTATGCCAGAGCTGAAAATATATCTTTATGGAAAGCAGCAGAATCTATTTCTAAAGATGATATAAAGAAATCTTCCAGAGCCTTATCTCATTTCATTGAAACAGTTTCTCAGCTAAAAACTGATATTGAAAAAAAAGGTCTCGGAGAAATTTTTGATGAAATTATCAACACAACCGGTTTGAAAGATTTTCACGCAAAAGAACCAGGGGAGAAAGGTAGATCAAGAAAAGAAAATTTAGAGGAACTTGTTTCTGCTGCATCTGGTTTCAATCCTATAGGCGAAGACGCTGACGATGAAAGAAATGAATTGGAGATATTTCTCGACCAAGCTTCTTTAGATGCAGGTGAAAATCAGGCAGATATTGACGAAGATGCAATACAAATGATGACTCTTCATTCGGCGAAGGGTTTAGAATTTCCTCTTGTTTTTATGGCTGGATGCGAAGAAGGCCTATTCCCTCACAAAAGATCTTTAGAAGATCCAAGGCAATTGGCAGAAGAACGAAGGCTCTGTTACGTTGGTATAACTAGAGCAATGGAAAGACTTTATTTAACATATGCAGAAGTAAGAAATATGTATGGTATGGAAAGTTTCAGTCCGATATCTAGATTTTTAAAAGAAATTCCTGACGAGTTGAAGTATGAGATTAGAATGTCATCAGAAACACCTAGTTCAAAAGGGTTCGTGCCCAAAATTGTTGGCGGTACTGAGTTTAAAGGGGAAGAGTTTTCTTTGGGTGACTTGGTAATGCACGATGTATTTGGTGAAGGAACCATTCTTAACTATGAAGGAGAGGGTGCCAATGCTAGAGTTGAAGTTAATTTCACCAAAGAAGGAATAAAATGGCTGGTTTTAAGTTTCGCAAATTTGAAAAAAGTTTAGCTTTAATTTTTGTATTAACTTTCTTTATCGCATGTGAGCAAGAAGAAGCAGAAACTGCATATGAAGAATCCGAAAAGACATTCACTTGGCGAATGGTAACCACTTGGCCAAAAAATTATCCTGGCGTAGGTTTGGCAGCTGAAAATATTTCAAAATTAGTCAATAAAATGTCAGCTGGCAGGCTACAAATAAAAGTTTACGGCAGTGGGGAGCTCGTTCCTGCTTTAGAGGTTTTTGATGCTGTTTCTAGAGGCACAGTTGAGATAGGTCATGGAGCATCTTATTACTGGATTGGCAAAGCTCCTTCTGCACAATTTTTTACCGCTTTGCCATTTGGCTTAAATGCTCAAGAGATGAATGCTTGGCTTCATTATGGAGGTGGTTTAGAACTTTGGGAGGAAGCTTATAATAAATTCAATTTGATTCCTCTAGCAGGTGGCAATACCGGTGTGCAAATGGCAGGCTGGTTTAATAAAGAAATAAATTCTCTAGAGGATATCAAAGGAACCAGAATGAGAATTCCAGGCTTGGCTGGAAAAGTTTGGACAAAAGCTGGTGGGGAAGCAGTTTTAATGCCAGGAAGCGAAATCTTCACGAATCTCCAAACAGGAGTTATAGATGCTGCTGAATGGATTGGACCATATAATGATCAAACCTTTGGATTACACCAAGCAGCAAAATATTATTACTACCCAGGGTGGCATGAACCCGGTCCTACTTTAGAAGTAATTATCAATAAAGAAGCTTTTGCTTCTTTACCTTCTGATCTTCAAGAAATAGTAAGAACTGCAAGCAGGGCAGTGAATCAAGATATGTTGGATGAATACACTGCAAGGAATAATCAAGCTTTAGAAACATTGGTAAATACTCATGGGGTGATACTAAAAAGACTTCCTGACGATGTTTTGAAAAAATTTAAAGAAATTACTTCCGAACTTTTGAAAGAGTTGATTGCTGAAGATCCATTATCCAAAAGGATATTTGAGTCTCAAGAAAATTTCAAAAAGAATGTTTCCGAGTATCACAAAATTTCAGAAAAAGCAGTTTATGAAATGAGAGAACTAAACTAACTGTATTTTCTTACCAACCAAATACCTATCGAGGTTGAAATAAAATATCTAATAAAAAAAATTAGTGCTGCTGGCCAAGTATAAATAATACCTACCCACCAATCAAAAAATCCACCCCAAGTTTTAATCCAATTAAATAAATACAAGGCTATTTGCAGATACCCAGAAAAATACATCTCAACGGTAATTGGACTTACAAACAAAGAATGAACAAAAAATATAACCAACAAAAAATCTCCCCATATGAAGAAATATCCCAAGTTAACCAGATGTTTGTTCTTCATCTAATATATATAACTTGGTAAAAAAGTTACGATTGTTGGAAAAATGGCTAATAAAATCAAAAGACCCAGCTGAATTACTATAAACGGTATCACTCCTTTATATAAAGAAATTGTTTTGACGTTTTCAGGCGCAACACCTCTCAGATAAAACAAAGCAAAACCAAATGGCGGAGTCAAGAAAGAAGTTTGTAAATTGATTGCAATCATAATACCAAGCCAAATCGGATCTGCTCCCATTGCCATCAATACCGGCCCAACAATAGGCACTATGACAAAACTTATTTCGATAAAATCCAAGATAAAACCCAGCAAAAAAATTAAAGCCATAACTAAAACCATAGAACCGAAAAGACCCCCAGGAATTGAGTTAAATATTTGCTCGATGAGTTCTTCTCCCCCTAAGCCTCTAAAAACCAAAGAAAAAACAGAAGCGCCAATTAAAATGATAAAAACCATAGAGGTTATGGCGGCTGATTGTTTTACAGTCTCAGCTAAAGTTTGAAAATTTAATTTATTATTTAGTATTGCAATCAGAATTGCTCCCAAAGCACCTAGACCGGATGCTTCTGTTGGAGAAGCAATTCCAAAAATAATGCTGCCCAAAACAGTGATGATCAATATGAAGGGCGGAGCAATGACTTTCACCAAATCAATAAACTTTATTGAGCTTTGCCTATCATTTGAGATGAGTTCCAAGTTTCTTGATTTAAAAAGAAAATAAATTGCATAAAAAAACAGCAACATTAGTCCAGGAACTATTGCTGCTAAGAAAAGATCTCCCACCGAAATTGTTTTAGCAGTAAAAATACCTTGGCTAAGTTGCGACTGTTGATAAGCCGAAGACAACACATCGCCTAAGATTACCAAGGCAATAGAAGGAGGGATGATTTGTCCCAAAGTACCGGTAGCAGAAATTAAGCCAGTAGAAAGATCGTGAGGATATCCTTGTTTTAAAAATGCGGGCAAAGAAATCAAACCCATCGCAATAACTGTAGCCCCTACAATGCCTGTACTAGCTGCAAGCAAAGCTCCAACAAAAATTACCGAAAGACCGAGCCCGCCTCTAAAACCAGAAAAAAAGTCAGACATTTTAAGCAGAAGTTCTTCTGCAACTTTCGATTTTTCCAATAACACCCCCATAAAAATAAACAAAGGAACTGCTATCAAAGTAGAATTCGTCATCACTCCAAAAATCCGATTTGGCAGAGTTTCTAAAAGAAACAAATCAAAAACACCAAAAGAACTCGTTATCAATGCAAAAATTATTGAAACTCCAGCCAAAGTAAAAGCAACAGGGAAACCAAAAAGCAGGAAGATACAAACTAAGGCAAAAAGAATTAGTGGCAGAAAATCAATCATGTTTGAAAACAAACTTAATCAGCTCTGAGAAGCTCTGAAGGATCAAAAGAACTGGAAAAATAATCAAAGTCGTTTTTAAAAGATACACAAAAGGAAGACCACCTGGTTCTGGAGAAACTTCATGGATAGACCAAGAGAAGTAAACATACTCAAATGAAAATATTAAAATTACCCAAGCAAAGGGTTGTAAAAAAAACAGATTGCCAAAAATATTTATAATTCTTTTTCTTTTATCCGACAATTCTCTGTAGAAAACGTCTACTCTTACATGCGCATCATCCTTGAGAGCTAATGCAGCATAAAATAGAAAAAGCATCCCATGTGAATAGATGAGCAATTCTTGCATTGCAACCACTCCAATTTCAAAAACATATCTCAAGATGACAATCAGTGAGCTTAGAAAAATCATTAATATAATGAGCCAAGAAGAAATATTTCCGAAAAACAAAGGAAATAAATTAAGTATATTCTCTGTGGTTTTGGTAATTTTTTTGAGCATTGAAATATGATTTAATAATACCGTTATGATTATAGTTCTATCTCCAGCTAAGACGTTAGATTATTCTTTTTCTGAAAAGGGACTGGATTTCTCAATTCCTCCCTTTTTGCCTAAATCTAAAAATTTAGTGTCTACTTTGAAGAAACTCAATAAATCTGAGTTGTCTTCTTTAATGGGAGTCAGTGATAAAATTTCTGCTTTAAACCATGACAGATTCCAGAATTGGTCTCAAGCAACCAAACCTTCAGCTCATTCAAAACAAGCTGGATTTGTTTTTAAAGGAGACGTTTATCAAGGACTGGAGTTTGAAAAACTTTCAAAACAAGACATAAATTTTGCACAAAAACACCTCAGGATCCTTTCCGGACTTTATGGAGTTTTAAAACCATTAGATGTTATTTCGCCTTACCGTCTTGAGATGGGTACTAAAATTTCTGTTGCAAAAAACAAGGACTTGTATGAATTTTGGAAAGAAGAAATTACCAATCATTTAAACAAAGATCTCAGAGCAACTTCTATTTTGGTGAATCTTGCTTCTATCGAATATTTTTCATCTGTTGATACTGAAAAGTTGAAAAGCAGAGTCATCAGTCCGGTTTTCAAAGATTTTAAAAACGGCCAATTCAAGATAATTAGCTTTTACGCAAAAAAGGCCAGAGGATTAATGGCCAAGTATTTAATTCAAAATCGAGTTAAAACTCCTGAAGATCTTCATAAATTCAATCTTGATGGATATAAATTTTCCAAAAAAGATTCGACTGAAGATAGTCCAGTTTTTCTAAGAAAATAAGCTATCCTTGATATCCACCATCGAGATATTTTTTTCCAGTTCTTGGAATTAAATCATCAAACTCTGGATCTTTATTATTTGCTTTTGCTTCAAAGGCTACAGACATCTCATCGCTAATACCCATTGCAGCATTCCACAAAGCAACATGATTTAGAGACTCTTCAATCGTATGATCTCGCCCATAATTAAGAATTTCTTTTGTTCCCGCAACTGCCAAAGGACCTTTGGAAGCAATTTCTTCAGCAATAATTTTCACCGCTGACATCATTTCTTCATGGGAATCAAAAACTTTGTTTACCAAGCCATGAGCTTTTGCTTCGTCAGCAAAAAACCTTCTGCCTGTGTAGGCTAATTCTCTGACTACTCCTTCCGGAATCAATCTTGGAATTCTTTGCAAAGTTCCAACATCTGCTGCCATCCCAATATTAATTTCTTGGATACAAAAGAAAGCTTCTTTAGTACAAAATCTCATATCTGTTGCTGTTGCTAGGTCTAAACCGCCACCTATACAACCTCCTTGAATAGCTGAAATAACTGGAATTCTTGCTTTCTCAAGAGACGTAATTGTATGTTGCAGGTCTAGAGTAATTCTAAAACCTGCTTCCTTTTTCATTCCATTATGGGTATTGGAAGATTTTGGTTCGGTGGGATTGTCACTCAATGAAAAGTTAGCTAAATCCATTCCGGCACAAAAATGTTTTCCTGTGGAAGATAGGACTATTACCCTTGCACTGGCATCATCAGATATTTTTTCTACAAGATGAGGCAATTCTGACCAAAACGCTCTATTCATTGTATTGTATTCATCTGGTCGACACATGGTTACATATGCCACTTTGTTTTTTATTTCTAAATCAAAACAAGTATATTTATTTGTCATTTCAACTCCTTTTTACTTTTTAAGTTTTTCAATCAAATCTATTGATAGCTCTTCAAGTTCCTCAATTAATTCAAACTCTTTATGATGAGGCATTACAACCTTTCTATTTTTTAGGCTAAGTCTCTTTAGACCAGAATGAATGTCTTCTGCTTGTTTCAATAAATCTTCTTTATCAACCATAATATGTTCACTGATTAAAGTGTTATTGTAATTTATAAATAGTATTTATAAAAATAATGATGAATAAAGTGAATCAAACTTATATCTCAGAAGAGTTAATTAAAATATTCAAAAGCGCGAAAAAGTTTTTTGTTAGTTTTGACTCAATAGATCTTAAGGTAAGTTATAAAAAAGATAACTCTCCACTAACAATCCTAGATACCGAGATAGACCAATTCATAAGAAAAGAGCTAAAAAAAATTAATCAAGATTTTGCACTCATCTCTGAAGAGACTAGCCAACAACAAGCAAATTCTGAATACGCTTGGATTATAGATCCTATAGATGGCACAAAAGAATTAATCAATGGCAGTGATGAATTTACTTTGAATATCGCCCTAATTCACAACCAAAAACCAATACTTGGTGCTATCTACCAACCCATGAAAGATAGCATCTTTTTAGGCGGTACTGATTTACCGCCAAAAAAAATTATTGATGAAAAAATTGAGTTTCTCTTTAATAAAAACACTCAAATCTGTAATGTTTTAATTAGTAAATCTCACAGCAGTGAAGAAGAAATGGATTTTTGTGCAAAAGTAATGTCTAAATTTAAAGGATCAAAAGTTATTAGAATGGGAAGTTCGATAAAGTTTTGTAGGATCTGCGAGGGAATGGCAGACCTCTATCCGAGGTTTGGAGATATTTATTCTTGGGATATCGCAGCTGGACACGCTATTTTAAAAGCTTTTGGAGGAGATGTATTGGATTCAGACCTTCAAGAGATATCTTATGATATGAAAGAAAAACAGTTAATTAGGGGATTTTTTGCTTTTTCCAATAAAAAAAGGTTGGATTTTTTAAAACAAATAGATTCTTAAACTATTTTTATAACTTTTTTAGTAAATTATTTCTAAAAAGATGAAAAAAAGGTATAAAATTCGCAATTATGGGCAAAGAACTACAACCTATGGAAATTTCTTCTCCAGGACAAAATCTGGAGTCCTATCTTAATTCCATTCAAAACATCTCTATTTTGACTCCCGAAGAGGAGAAAAAACTTGCGGAAGAGCTTTACTACAATAATGACTTGGAAGCGGCTAGAAAGCTTGTAATGGCACATCTGAGGTTTGTCGCTCATGTAGCCAGAGGCTATTCCGGATATGGTCTTCCTCAAGCTGATCTTATTCAAGAAGGAAACGTTGGCCTTATGAAAGCTGTAAGGAAATTTAATCCAGAAGTTGGCGTCAGGCTTATATCCTTTGCGATTCATTGGATAAAATCTGAAATTCATGAATACATTTTGAAAAATTGGAAAATCGTCAAAGTAGCAACTACAAAAGCTCAAAGAAAGCTTTTCTTTAATCTTAGAAGCAAAAGAAAAGAGTTAAATTGGCTCTCTTCTGACGAAGTAAAAATGATCTCCTCCGAATTAGGCGTAGATGAAAAATCCGTAAAAGAAATGGAATCCAGAATGAATTCTTCAGATGTTTCTTTTGACCCACCCGCGGAAGTCAATGACGATCAGGCATCTTACAGTCCTGCTAATTACATTTCAGATTCAAGCATGGATCCAGCAGAGCTCGTTGAAAAAAATGATTTAGAAAAACACAACAATAGCGAACTTCTTTCTGCAATTTCTGAATTAGATCAAAGAAGCAAGGAAATTTTAATGGATCGTTGGCTTAGTGACATGAAACCTACTCTTCAAGAACTATCAGATAAATACGGAGTTAGCGCAGAACGAATAAGGCAAATTGAAAAATCTGCCATGGACGTGATAAAGGAAAAATTGAGCTAAATTTTGGGAAGCTCTCCAATAAAAATCTTCATCAACGGCGATTTTAAAAAAATTCCTCAAGAAACAAATATCGTCTCTGTTTTGGAGTCCTTAAATATATCTACCAAACACATTGCAATTGAAATAAATGAAAATTTGGTTTTTAGATCTGATTGGCAGGAAACTAATCTTAAAGATGGAGATAAAATAGAAATTGTAAAAGCGATAGGCGGTGGTTAATTGACTCAGGACAGTTTAGTCGTTGCAGGAAAAAACTACTCATCAAGGCTTCTAGTAGGTACAGGTAAATATAAAGATGAAGCGGAAGCACTTGCATCTATTGAAGCATCGGGAGCAGAAATTGTCACCGTTGCTGTTAGAAGAATAGACCTTCAAAACGATAAAGATTCTTCGATTCTTGATTACATATCTCCGGATAAATACACAATTCTTCCTAATACTGCTGGCGCCTATTCAACAAAAGATGCAGTGCGGATAGCCAAATTAGGTAGAGAGATTTTGGGTGGTAACAACTTACTAAAATTAGAAGTACTTGATGATCCAAAAACGTTACTACCAAATATGGATTCGACCATAGAAGCAGCAGAAATTTTAGTAACAGAAGGTTTTGAGGTAATGGTTTATTGCACGGCTGATTATGAAAGTTGCATGAAACTAGAGGATATCGGATGTGTTTCCATAATGCCATTAGCTGCACCCATTGGCTCTGGCCAGGGTATTGCAGAGCCTCAAAAAATTCAAAAAATTATTGATTCAGTATCTGTGCCAGTCATCATTGATGCTGGCATTGGCACTGCTTCAGATGCTTCTATAGCAATGGAAATGGGAGCCGATGCAGTTTTATTAAACACCGCCATTGCAAAATCTGAAAAACCTACTCAGATGGCCTTAGCAATGAAATTAGCAGTTGAATCAGGAAGACTTGCCCACAAATCAGGAAGAATTCCAAAATCTCAACCTAGTCCCAGCTCTCCAGAAAAAGGCATCATAGAGTCTTGAAAAGAGAGATTAAATCTTTTGTGCATGTTCGCAGTAGAACATCCAAAAAAGATCTAGAAATTTTCGAGAAATTTAAAGATAAGAAATTTTTTGATTCAAAAGAAGTTATTCATTTATCAAAATTACTTCCGGAAAAAAAAATTAATATTCTTGAAATAGGCTTTGGAGATGGTAACAACTTAATTGAAAAGGCAAAGGCCAACGCTAATATGAACTTTTATGGGATCGAAGTTTTCAAGTCTGGTATTGCCTCCGTCTTAAAACAGGTGCAAATTCACGATTTAAAAAATATATGTTTGTTTTATGGCGATGCAAAAGATTTTTTAGTAAAAATTGAAAAACCCTTTTTTGATTTTATTTTTATTTTATTTCCTGATCCTTGGCCGAAAAAAAAACATTGGAAAAGACGGTTGATAGACCAAAATTTTCTAAATCTCATAAAAAAAAATCTTAAAGAAAAGGGACGCTTAATCGTCAAGACAGACTGGCAAGATTATGCTGAAAATTTAAAAAAAGATTTTGCAGAATTTAAAGTATTGCACAATCCAAATGTTTTGCAGTCACTCAAACCTACACAAACAAAATATGAGAGGAAAGCGATTAAAGAGGGTAGAGAAGTTTTTACTTATATAAGTGATTTAAATGCTTAAGCATTTCTTGAGTAGATTTTGCTCTGTGACTTATTTTCATTCTCTCTTTAAATGAGACCTCTGCCAAAGTTTGACAAGAATTTTTAATTTTAAAGATTGGGTCATAACCAAATCCTTTATCGCCTTTTTTTTCTTTAATGATTTCTCCTTCTAACTCGCCAAAAGAAAATAGCTCAAGATTTTTTTGTGGATCGTAAAACGCTAATGTGGAAACAAATTTTGCTTTAGTATTTTCTAAATTTTTAGTTACTTTAAGTAATTTTTTTATATTTGTTTCATCAGTTGCATTTTTTCCTGAATATCTAGCAGAAAAAAGTCCAGGATCATTATTAAGTAATTTAACTTCAAGGCCTGAGTCATCTCCAAGTGAAGGATGATTACTAACCTCACACGCTTTTTTTGCTTTCAACATTGCATTTTCTTCATAAGAGCTTCCGGTCTCATCAATGTCTTCAGTTGTGAATTCTTTTAACGAAAGAATCTCAAAACTTGAGTAACTAAATAAGTCTTTAAATTCTTTTAATTTACCTTCGTTAAAAGTTGCAATAACGATCTTCAATTTTCTTTAACAAGCTTGTATAAGGCTACTTCTGAAAATAGATTTGGTAAAAGTTTCATTAGAATACTTTCCTCGCCATTTATTTTTGAAAGTTTTCTCTCAACAATTTTGATATTAGATTTTTTACAAAGTTCCTCGAAGTCCTCTAAAGAGCAAAGGTGTAAATTTGGCGTTGAGTACCAATCGTGAGGCAAAGCACTTGAAACCGGCATTTGTCCCTTAAAAAAAAGTTGAACCCTGCATTTGATATTTGCAAAATTTGGAATAGAAACAATACATTCTTTTCCAATTCGAACAATCTCTTCTAACGCTATTTCCGGTTTTTTAAGAGCCTGGATAGATTGACTCATCACAACATAATCAAAAGATTGATTGCCAAAATTTTCCAAACCGCCATCTATATCTTGTTCGATAACTGAGATTCCTTTTTTTAAACAGCTTTTTATTTTTCCGGCATCTATTTCAATACCTAGACCGGAAGCAGACTTTTCGTTCCTTAAATCATTAAGAAGAGACCCATCTCCACATCCAAGATCTAGAACTTTGGAGTCTCGAGAAATCCAATCATTTATCTTAAACATCTGCTTCTAAAAAACTATTAATAGCATTTTCATATCTATCATTTTTCATCAAAAAACTATCATGACCTTGAATGGAGTCAATATCCAAGTAACTTACTTTTTTTTCTGCATGAATTAAGGCATCTACGATTTCTCTAGATCTTTCTGAGGGAAATCTCCAATCAGATTTAAAAGATATAACCAAGAACTGACATGTTGCCCCTGAAAGGGTTTCAGATAAATTCCCATCATTCTTTTTTGCAGGATCGAAATAATCCAAAGCTTTAGTCATCAGCAAATATGTATGTGCATTAAAACTTTTTGAAAAATTTGCTCCTTGGTATCTTAAATAACTTTCTATTTCGAACTCAACATCATAGCCATATTCAATTTTTTCCTTCTTCAACTCTCTGCCAAATTTATTTTTCATTGATTCTTCAGAAAGATACGTAATATGCCCTAACATTCTTGCGAGCCCCAATCCCTTTTCGGGGTGAGCATCTCCTTTTGTAAAATCAGGATCCGAAATAATGGATTGTCTTGCAACTTCATTGAAAGCAATATTTTGAGTACTTAGTTTCGGCGCAGCTGCAATGATGATAGCTTTGGATAATTTGTCAGGAAATTCAATCGCCCATTGCAAAGCTTGCATCCCTCCAAGACTTCCTCCAGCAACACTGAGCCATTTTTCAATATTCAGTTCTTCTCTTAAAAGATTTTGGCTGTTAACCCAATCGGAAACTGTAACGATTGGAAAATTAGAACCAAATTCCTTTTTGGTTTGATCGTCAATTGAACCTGGTCCAGTAGAGCCATGACATCCGCCTAGGTTATTCAAAGAAACAATAAAGTACTTGTTAGTGTCAAAGGCTTTTTCTGGTCCAATAAGTTCATCCCACCATCCAGGTTTCTTGTCCTCCTTTGAATAAAAACCAGCGGCATGATGATTGCCACTTAGGGCATGACATATCAAAATGGCATTAGATTTTTCTTTATTTAATTCTCCGTAAGTTTCATAAATAAGCTCAAAACCATTCAAACTCTCCCCAGATTCAAGGCGAAAACTTTGATTGTGTTTAAACTTTCGTGGCTCAACAATGAGGCGATTATCTTCCGACATTTATATTAGACTGGTTAAACCTAAAGAAAATTTTGCGTTGTACAAAATTCTATCAATTTGTATCAAAAGAAAAAAAACAATTATGGGCGAGAAGTCCATTCCGCCAAAAATAGTAAATCTTTGAAATGGCTTTAATAAGACATTGGTGATGGAGTTACAGAGCGATAGAAACTGGTTACTTGAGTCAGGAAAAGCCCAGCTACCAATAATGGATATGAATAATCCATATCTCAGGATTTGACTAAACATCAATAACACACTGATTGCAGTCCAAGCCAAAGCCTCATTGAAGTTAAAATCTATCTCGCTCCCTGAAAGAAAAATATAAAAACCTAAAGCTTTAAAGAAAAAGATTAGAGCCAAACAGGATAAATCGATTCGATATATCACTGGAAGAATCATACGAAAAGGTCTTAAAAAAGGCTCAATAAAAGAGTAAGAACTTCTAACAATAACATTGTTGAAATTAACTTCAAAAATCCTAAAAAAAAAGTAAATAGAAAGAACAATCGATATCAAATTAATGAATGTGAATATCACAAAGTTTGGATTCATATTTATTTACCTAATTCTTTTGATCTTTCTATTGCCATTTTTATAGCATCAGAAACTATTGTCTTGAAGCCATTTTCTTTCATTGTTTCTAATGCCTTTTCAGTAACTCCACCTTTTGAAGCCACCATGGACATAATGCTCTCAAAACCAATCTCTTTCTCTTCATCATATATTTTGGATGTTCCCAACATGAGAGTATTTACCCAGGATTCAGGATTTTCAAAGCCCTCCTTATGAGCAATCTCAACTAAAGTTTCTGCCAAAAGGGCAAAGTATGCTGGACCAGCTCCAACTATTGCAGTAAAAGCATCAAAATGCTCCTCTTTCATCTCAATGACTGAGCCAAGACTATAAAGCATATTCTTAACCTCTTCAGATATGGAAAAGTTTGATGTAATTGCTATAGCACTATCTCCAGTTCCAATGCCAACAGTTGGCATACCTCTAATGAGATTTGTTTTCTCTCCTATAAGTTCATGAATTTTTACAAGACTTAATCCCGCCATGAAAGATATAAAAGTTTTACCTTGAAGGTCAAAATCATTTTTGGAAAATAATTCCCCGATCATATTAGGCTTTACAGTAAAAAAGATTACATCGGAAGAATTTATTGTCTCCTCTAAAGAAAAATAGCCATTTGTAATTTTTGCGAGTTTGTTTTTTTCAATAGGGTCTGACAAAAAGAGATCATAATCTTCAGATAGCTTTGTAACTGCTTTTTCTCCAAGATTCCCGACACCGATAAAACCTATTTTCATTTAATTTCTTGCTCCAAATATAGTCTCTCCCAATCTTACTATAGTAGAACCTTCTTTGATTGCTAATTCGAAATCCCTAGACATCCCCATAGAGATCTCAGTTAGATTCTCATAATTTTCAATTAACCTATCTGCAAGTATTTTAATTTTCCTAAAGGTTTTTTGTAGATCTGACATTTCTTCATTCGGGTTTGGAATGATCATTAATCCAGAAATTTTGATTTTTTTTAGCCCAGATAACTCATTCAAAAAATTTTCTACTTCTTCAACTTTAATACCGGATTTTGACTCTTCATTATCTATATTTATCTGTATCAAGCACTTTATAAACTTCTCTTCTGGACAATATCTGTCAATTAATCTAGCAATTTTTAATCTATCAATTGTATGAACCCAGTCGAAATTTTCAGCTATTTCTTTGCATTTATTCGATTGAATACTCCCAATAAAATGCCAACTAATTTTTAAATCTTTCAGTTTAGAAATCTTTTCTAGAGACTCTTGCAAATAATTTTCTCCAAAATCGGAAATTCCATTTTCATAAGCCTCTAAAATTTCTTGCCATGACTTTTTTTTACTAACTGCAACAAGTTTTACATTTTTATCTGTTTTCGAAGCATCTATCTTAGATCGGACTCTTTTTATTTTTTCTTTGATGCTTTCCATTACATTTTTTCCGGACAGCCAATTCCCAAAATATTAAGACCGTTATTTATTATTTCTTTTATGGCAATGGAGAGAGCAATCTTGGCATCTGAGTACTCTTTATCATCAGAAATAATCTTTTCGGCATTGTAAAAACTATGAAATTTGGAACTTAAATCCCTTAGGTAAAAACACAATGGATGAAGCTCATTATTTTTATAACATTGCTCAAGTATTTCAGGATAGCCATTTACCAATGATATTATTTCTTTTTCAGTCTCTTTTAATAAACTCAACTTTTCTAATGATTCTTTTAGATTGAAATCTATTTTTCTTTTTTTAAGCTCTTTTCTTATACTGCAAATCCTTGCATGAGCATATTGGATATAATAAACATGATTGTCTTTGTTTGTTTTCTTAGCTGTGTCGATATCAAATTCTAGAGCTTGTTCAGGCTTTCTCGCCAAGAAATAATATCTAGCCGAATCGATACCAACCTTTTCTACCAGATCAGATAACTCAACAAATTCACCGGATCTTGTAGACATTTGGATCTTTTGCCCTTTTTCTTTAAGAGAAACAAATTGTATGAGAAGAGTTTTCAGCTTTTTAGAGTCTAAACCTAAAGATTCAATGGATGCTGTTACTCTAGGAATATAGCCATGATGGTCTGCTCCCCAAATGTTTATGATTTCATCAAAATTCCTTTCATACTTATTCTTATGATAAGCAATATCCGATGCGAAATATGTGGGTTCTTCATTATCTCTTATTAGGACTCTATCCTTTTCATCGCCGTAATTAGTAGATTTAAACCATAAAGCGCCATCCTTTTTTTCTACTTCATTATCTTTTAAATTTTTTATGCTTTTTTGAATCAAGTCTTTTTCATACAAGCTTGATTCATTAAACCAGTTATCATAATTAACTTGAAAAACCTCCAAATCCCTTTTTATTTCTTTAGTCTGAAGCTCAATGACATAGTTTGCTAATTCTAAAAAATTTTCATACGACTCATCTACATAATCAAACCATTCGTTAAGTGTTTCAAAGAGAAGATTGTCATCCTTTTTGACGAGATATTTCCTTTTAAAATGTTTTTTTGCTTTTATTGCAAGGTCTTTTATATACTCTCCTGCATAACAACCTTCAGGAAATACAATCTTTTTATTATCCAATTCTTGCATTCTAATAAACACACTTAAACCCAAAGTTTTGGCCTGAAGACCTCTATCATTTACATAATACTCTTGGGTTACTTTATTTCCTGCTACCTTCAATAGATTTGCTAAAGCTGAACCAAAGGCCGCAGATCTTCCATGTCCGACATGAATGGGGCCAGTTGGATTGCTGGAAACATATTCCAAAAGAATTTTTTTTGGTTTTTTTTCGACCAACAGATTCTTAAAATTTCCTAAGGCATAATTTTTTATTTGACTAAAAAATAAATCCTCCTTTAGATAAATATTTATAAATCCGGCTCCAGCAACTTCTACCTTTTCTGAATAATCTAATCCTTCAAGAGCATTTATAATTTCAATTGCAAGTTCACGCGGATTCTTTTTCATTTCTTTAGCCATAATCAAAGCTATATTTGAAGACCAATCTCCATGTAGTGAATCTTGAGGCTTAGTAACTTGAAAGTTTCCAGCAAACTCTGGAAAAATTTTTAAAGAGGCTTTTCGTAAAGAACTAAAAATTTCATCCTTCATTTATTGACTCTTCCTTGATACTCCATATTTCTTGTATCGACTGAAATTAAATCTCCAGGAGAAATGAATAGGGGAACTTTTATTTCAATTCCATTTTCTAAAACAGCTGGTTTAAATGTATTTGTTGCTGTGTCTCCTTTCAATCCAGGATCGGTATCTTTTACAAGAATATCGACAAAATTATCAATTTCAACTGCAATCAAAGTATCTTCCCAGAAAACAATTTCATAGTTATCTCCTTCTTTCATCCAGACTACCTGTTTTTCAATTTTTGATTGTTCGCATTCAAATTGTTCGTAATTTGCTGTATCCATGAGAACAACTTTGTTATCTTGTTGATATAGAAATTGCATTTCCTTACTTGAAATTTCGGCTTTTTCAACAGATTCTCCAGTTTTAAAAGTTTTTTCTAGAACCCGATTAGTCAATAAATCTCTGTACTTAATTCTCATCACGGCTTGCCCTTTTCCGGGCTTATGAAACTCGTGCTCAATAATTTCACATGGCGATTTATCAAGAATTATTTTCAATCCTTGTTTAAATTCATTCGTGCTAATTTGACTCATTTTAATGCTTCTAACCAATACCTTTTTAAAAAGAATAATACAAGTTGCAAATATCTTGTTTTAACCATAAAGTTTCTTTCTTGTGGTCAAAACACTGCTAGTTTTTGACCATTTTTTTTGCTTTAATCTTAAAATAATCAGGGGATTAATAATGTTTATAACAAAGTTAAATAGAGCAATTTTAACGTTTTTTTTATTAACTGCATCTTTATATTTAAGCGCTCAACTTGAGCCCATATTAGAGGTTAACAAAGAAAGGGCATTTCTTGCTCAAGCTTCTCAACAAAAAATAGATTCTTTTCAAGAAAAAACGGACAAAGACTCTGCCGAATACAAAAGTGTCAGCAAGCAAATCGAAGGCTTGAAGGTTTACAACGCTCAAAAAAGAAAACAAATCAAACGTCAAGTTGAAAGAATGAAAGAGATTGAAAAAACTATGAAAGACTCTACTGTTTTGCAACGTCAAATTCCCCCATTAGCAAGAAGAATGTTTGAAGGTCTAAAGCAATTCATAGCTCTTGATATCCCCTTTAGAGCTGGCGAGAGAACAGAAAGATTATCCTTTATTCAAGCAGCTTTAGATAATCCAGTTGTGTCTCCCGCTGAAAAGCTTAGACAGGTTTTAGATGGATATGCAGTTGAGTCTGAATACGGAAGAAAAATAGATACCTATAAAGATACTATTCTTATAAATGAGCAAGAGAGAGATGTTAATATTTTAAGGATTGGTAGATTGGTTCTCGCTTACCAAACATCTGATCTTTCCGAAACCGGAATCTACAATAAAGAAACTCAGTCTTGGGAATCTTTACCTAGCAGATACAGAAACTCAATTAGAGATGGTATTGCAATGGCCAAAAAGGTTAAAACCGTAGACATTTTAGAGTTGCCTGTCCCAGCTGCGGAGGTATCCCAATGAAGACCAAATTATTAATAATTATTTTTGCTCTATTTCTTCCTTTTTTATATTCTCAGGAAGAAAAGCCCGAAACTGCATTGTCTCTTGAACAGCTTCTAGAACTTGTTCAGCAAGGAAAATTTGCAGAATCTGAAGAGGCAAATGAAAGGGAGAAGAAATTTGCAAGGGAAAGAAGCCGTCAAGCAACTTTACTTGCAAATGCAAAAGCCGAAAGGGCAAGGCTTGAGGCAATAGCTACAGAATTAGAATCAAGATTCGAGGCTAATGATGCCAAACTTGTTGTTCTAGAAGAACAATTAAAAACTAGACTTGGATCTTTGTATGAGACTTTTGGTCATTTGCAAGGCGTCGCTTCAGATACGCAACAACAATTTGAATCTGCCGTAACATCAGGACAATTTGGTCAGGACAGAGAAATTTTCTTGAGAGATCTTGCAAAAAGAATGGGTGAAGGAATAAGTTTGGCTTCAATAGAAGAACTTGAAAGACTCTGGTATGAGTTACAAAGAGAACTCATTGCATCTGGAAATGTCCAAAAATTTCAAGCAACAGTCGTAGATAATGAGGGGCAAACCTCCCAGGAAAATGTCGTAAGGATTGGAAATTTCAATGCAGTTACTGAAGGACAGTATTTAACTTATCTTCCGGCTAGGGGAGCTTACGAAACGCTTCCCAGACAACCTGGTAGATATCTTGGTGGGACTTATGACATTCATGACACTTCAATAGGATTTGTTGAATTTGCAATCGATCCTACGGGACCGCAAGGAGGGGCATTACTAACAAATCTAATATCTCTTCCAAGTTTTTTTGAACAGATTCAATACGGAAGGATTACAGGTTATACCATTATTCTTCTGTTTCTATTGGCTACAGGAATTTTCGGCTGGAGAACTTATATCTTATTCAACCTTAACCAAAATGTGAAAAAGGAAGCTTCTGGCTCCAAACAAGGGAATAATCCTTTATCAAGAATATTTGATGTTGCCGAAGAAAATAAAGGTTCAGATGTTGAAACTTTAGAGCTAAAACTTGCAGAACAAATTTTAGTGGAAAGAGCATCTATAGATACCGGAATCTGGCTAGTTAGATTAATTTCAGTCGTTGCTCCTTTATTAGGACTGTTTGGAACTATTACAGGTATGATTAATACCTTCCAAGCCATTACTTTATTTGGAACAGGAGATCCAAAAACAATGGCAAATGGTATTTCGGAAGCTCTTGTTACAACCATGCTTGGTTTGATGACAGCTATCCCAGCAACTTTTATGGCTGCCATCATGGCTAATTATGCTAAGAATATTCTTACCGTTCTTGAAGAGCAAAGTACTGGAATGGTGGCTGCGGCATCTGAAGAAAATAGAGCTTAATAATTATGGCTTTCCTGTTTGGACTACAAGATACTCTTCTGGATTTTTTTGAAAAAGGAGGAGGAGTTGTAGTCTTTATAGGGTTCCTGATTATCTTAATGTGGAGTTTTATATTGGAGAGATTTTGGTACTTCAAATATATTCATAGCGATGTAGAAAAAGATATTCAAAACGCATGGCAGGAAACTCCAGATCACAAGTCTTGGTCAGGTCATCAGATAAGGTCTATGTTGATTTCAAAAGCTAACGTAAAAATAAGAAGTAATTTAGAGTACATCAGGGTTGCAATAGTTTTAGCACCTCTATTAGGCTTACTTGGAACTATTTTGGGAATGATAGAGGTTTTTCACATTTTGGCTGTTACTGGAGGAGGAGATGCCAAAGCAATGGCCGGGGGAGTTGCCAAATCTACCATTCCAGCAATGGCAGGTCTGATGGCCGCTATACCGGCAACTTTTGCCTCAAGAATTCTAGAGGAAAAGGCAAAAAAACAATCAGATTTATTACAAGAACATTTAACCTTTGAGTAAAGAAAAATGAGAAGATCTTTAATTAGTCAAGCAGTAGAAGAAAAAGATGAGCCCAACATTACACCAATGTTGGATGTGGTATTTATTCTTTTGATCTTCTTTATTGTCACAGCAAATTTCATTAAAGAACCAGGACTTGAAATTAATAGACCAGATTCTGAAACAGCTGAAGTGACAGAGAATGCAGCTATCCTAATTGCTATCGGTTCTGCTGGAGAAATATATATGGATGGCAGAAGAATTGATGTAAGACAAGTTAAAGCAAATGTAATAAGAATGATAGCTGAAAATCCCCAAGGAACTGTCGTGATTCAAGCAGACGAAAAATCTACTGCAGATACAATTATCGATGTTATGGACGAAGTTAGAGAAGCCGGAGTAATTGATATCTCCATCGCATCTGAACCAAATTTTTAATGCAAGTAATTATTAGACAATTTCTATCAAAGTTACTAAGTAGATTTTCTAATCATTATGTGAAAGATGATAATTCTATTTCTTTAAAAAAACCTATTGTTGACGATAATCCCTTTCAGAAATATGGTCTAGCTGCTGCAGGTGGCACTGTTGTCTCTTTTGCATCTATTCTGTTGATGGCATTATTAATAGCTACGGGTGAAGTATCGCTAGATGATGTTAAGTTAAGAAAAATAGTAGATGTTGTCATGCCTGTCAGAGATCCAGAGCTTATTGATTCTGTTGAAAGACCCGAAGAAGCTGAGCCGGAGCCTGATCAACTTCCCCCCGAAGTTGATATAGAAAATATTGAAGAATTACTTGATCAGTCTGTAAACCCCAACTTGAATTTCAAAAGAAGAAGATCTGGAGTCTTTATGGATGGATCTTACGTCCCAATATTTCAGGTACCGCCCCAATATCCTAGAAGGGCTGCAGAAAGAGGTATAGAAGGTTGTGTTGTTCTAAGGTATGTTGTGACTGAAGTAGGATCTGTAAGGGATCCGGAAGTTATTCAATCTATCCCTCAAGGAATTTTTGATAGAGCTGCTGTTAGAGCTGCGCTAAGATATAAATATAAGCCACTTATAAGAGATGGTAATGCAGTGGAAGTTGAAGGAGTTACTCAAAGAATAACTTTTGTTCTTGAAGGAGAAGGTAAGGGGCCTGGCTATGTTCCAGAAAACTGCAGAGGTATAGAAGGTTAAATTATGATTAGAATATTTATATTACTCTTTTTATTTTCAAATTTGTCTTTTTTGCAAAACAAAGATGATACAGAACAAACAAAATTTGATTTTCCAGGTTTCACTTTAAAGAAATGTCTCGGCTCTGAATTGTCTAAACCCAAAAGACAAGTAGCTAAACTGCCCAGTAAGCAGGCTCAAAGATATCTAAAGGAGCTTTTCCCTTTTTTACAAGCTGAGAACGAAGATCTTGTAAAGGCAAAAAATGTCCTTAATAAGATGCTTTCCGATAATAGCCTCACTGAACCTGATAAGGCTCAAATGTATTATTATTTTGCTTACATAGATTCCATAAATGACGATCTTAAATCCGCTAAAAGAAACTATATAAAGTTTTTGTCTATTGAAGATGCCGATCCAAGATTAAAATCAAACGTTATTTCCATGTTAGGTCAATTATCTTACTCTGAGGGAAATTACAAAACTGCCATAGATTACATGGAACAGTGGATTTCAATGGAAGCTAATCCAAGTTCTCTTGGTTTTGACATTATCGCTGCATCTTATTGGCAACTTAAAGATAAAAAAAAGGCTCTTAAGTTTTCTGAACGCGCTTTATGCGTTGCAAAAGCTAATAAATCTAAACCGAAAGAATCAACTTACAATTTATTAATTGCTTTATACAACGAAAACGAAAGAATAAAGGACATGCTTCCTCTGTTTGAAGAATTGGTGAGATTTTATCCAAAGAAAAGGTATTGGACTCAACTTTCTGGAGTTTATGGAGAACTTAAAAAAGAAAAAAAACAACTATCATCTTTAGAAGCAGCTCATGATCAGAGGCTTTTAGATAAAGAAAATGAATACGTTTCTCTTTATCAGTTGCTAATGAGAGCTGAAGCGCCTCTTAAAGCTGCAAGAGTCATGCAGTACGGAATAGAAAAAGAATTTGTTAAAGAAAATGAAAAGCATCTTAAATACCTTGCGCAAGGCTGGCATATGGCTCAAGAGCTAGATAAAGCTGAACCAGTTTACGAAAAAGCAGCAATGAAATCTAAAGAAGGAGAGCTTTACGTTTTTCTTGGTCAAATCTTTTTAGCCACTGATAGATATAAAAAAGCTAAACAGGCTCTCCAATTAGGCCTTAAAAAAGGAAAGTTGAAAGATCCAGTTACTGTAAATATTCTTTTAGGACAAGTTGCTTATGAACTTCAAGAGTTTGAAGATGCCACAAAGTTCTTTAGAACTGCCATTGATAGATTATCAGATATAAAAATAAAAGATAAGGAGGCCAGAGAGAAGAAACAAGATAAATTAAGAACGCAAGCTCTAAACTGGCTTACCTATACTGAGAAAGAAAAGAAAAGAGTTGAAATGCTTCAACTAAGAATTAAAGATTTAGAAGAAAGTTAAATTCTTTCATAGTCTCTAAAATAAAATTTAACTTCTTCTTTTTCATCATATCTACTTTCTTCGCTAATTAAATTCCATTTATCCCAATCAACTTCTGGGAAGAAAGCATCTCCTAAATACTCTTTATCTACATAGGTAATATATAAATATTCACAGTATTCAAAAAATAGTTCATAAATATAAGTTCCTCCTATGATATAGAGATCTTTATTTTCGGAATTGTTTTTATAGGAATCAATTACATCTTTAGGCGAATTAAATACTTCAACAGAATCAATATTGAGATTTTTATTTTTGCTCAAAACAACATTTTTTCTATTAGGAAGGGGCCTTCCGATAGAGTCAAATGTTTTTCTGCCCATCACGATCCAATTATTTGAAGTAAGCTCTCTAAATCTTTTCAAATCTTCAGAAATATTCCAAGGTAGTTTGTTTTCATTGCCAATGACATTATTTTTAGAAATGGCACAAATTAGTTTGATCGACATTAAACTGAAATTGGTGCGGAAATACCTGGATGGCTTTCGTAGTTCAAAATTTCGAAATCTTCATAGGTAAAATCTTCTAATTTATATATCTCTGAATTGATTTTGATAGTCGGTAAATCAAAAGGTTTTCTAGATATTTGAAGCTTTGCCTGATCCAAATGATTTAAATACAAATGAGCATCTCCCAAAGTATGAACAAATTTACCAGGTTTCAAGTTACAAACTTGGGCAATCATCATAGTTAATAAAGCATAAGAAGCAATATTAAAAGGTACTCCAAGGAAGACATCCGCACTTCTCTGATAGAGCTGACATGAGATTTTTGAATCCGCCACGAAAAATTGAAATAAAGCATGACAAGGTGGGAGAGCCATTTCATCAACCAGTGCAGGATTCCAAGCACTGACAATGTGTCTTGTTGAATTTGGATTATTTTTTATACTTTCAATAAGATTTTTTATCTGATCAACCGTTCCACCATTTGGATCTGGCCAAGATCGCCATTGTGCTCCATAAACCGGACCTAGATCTCCATTTTCATCTGCCCATTCGTCCCAAATTGAAACTCCATTATCTTTAAGATATTTAATATTTGTAGAACCAGCTAAGAACCATATCAGCTCGTGGATGATTGATTTCAAATGAACTTTCTTGGTAGTTACTAACGGGAACCCTTTTTCTAAATCAAAATGCATTTGGTATCCAAAGATGCTTTTCCTTCCTGTTCCGGTTCTATCGGATCTTTCTACACCCTCTTCAAGTATTTTTTCAACTAATTCAAGATACTGTTTCATTATTTTTTTTTAAACTTAAATATATTAAAACTATACCAAAAATTATCATTGGCAATGATAAGAGCTGCCCTCTAGTAAAAGTATCAAATAAATCAAATCCTATATGAGAATCAGGGGTTCTAAAATTTTCTGTAATAGATCTAAAAGTCCCATACAAAAGCAAAAACATTCCCGATAAAAGCATTTTTGGAGGATTTTTCTTTGCAACTAAAAATAAAATAACAAACATTACAAGACCTTCAAAAAATGCTTGATAAAGTTGTGAGGGATGTCTTAATAGACTCAAAGGATCATTTGAATAAATAATTCCCCAAGGCATTTCAGTTGGTCTTCCGAGAAGCTCTCCTCCCATAAAATTTCCAATTCTTACAGAACCCAAACCCAATGGTAGATAAATTGCCATATGATCCGACAAATCAAAAAAAGAAATTTTTCTGCTTTCTGAAAAAATTAAAAAGCTTGTTAGTACGCCAAGCAGTCCTCCATGAAATGACAAACCTCCTTCCCAAATTCTAAAGAGAGCCATTGGATCTCTAATTAGATTTTCAAATCCATAAAAGAACATATAGCCAATTCTTCCTCCAATTATTGCCCCCAAAACACCATAAAAAATAAAGTCATCAATAAGCTTCTTATTAATATCTCCATTGGCAGGTGCATTTAGCCTAGCCAAGTAATTAATTGACAAAATTGCTACTAACCAAGAAATTCCATACCAATAAATTGGCCACCAACCAAAAAATGGAAGGGGTATATAAAATGCTATGGGATCAATTTCTACAATCATACGAAAGTAATGTAAAAGACTCTTAAAGCAGCAATTATTATGAGAACAGAAAATGCTTGCTTGAGGTATCTACTATCAGTTTTTGCAGAAAGATTAGCTCCAAGCCTAGCAAAGTAAATGCTTGATAATCCTGTAATTATTACTGCCGGAACGAATGCTGAACCCACAAAAAATTCAATATCTTTTGAGGCAATGGGGGCAAACAATAATGCTCCCAAGGCTCCGGATACTGCTAAGGCAAAGCCCATCAAAGAAGAAGTACCAATTGCCTTATGAGGATCTAATCCTTTATATAAAAAATAAGGAACCATAAGAATTCCTCCGCCTATTCCAACAAAAGAAGTTACCAATCCCAATAATCCTGCAACAAAAATCAACTCAAAAGAACTCTTGTGAAGGTTTTTTGATTTTGGGGAAAAGTCGAAAGCTATTTGAAGGGCTGCCAAAATTAAGGAAACAGCAATGATAATTTGGAGAGTTGAGCTTTCGATAAACAAAGCTACATATCTACCCAATAAAGTCATGGCAAATGCCATCCAAAACATTTTTTTTACGATTTCAAGCTCAATATTGTTATTTTTAAAATGAATAAAGGCAGCCATTGGAATGGTTATAGCCATGGTTGTCATGGATGTACCAGTAGCTAATATGGGAATTATTTCTGAATCTACATCTAATAAATTGAATAAAAAGACATAGGCAGGAACTAAAATCACTCCACTGCCAATTCCAAAGAATCCAGATAAAAGACCAGCTAAGATGCCTAATAAAACTAAGCCTAGAAAAAATTCAAACATGTAGAAGTATGATTATCCCTTATTAAAACAGTCTGATAAACTTTTTCCTTTTTTTATGTGCCTAATTGTTTTATCTCTCAATCCAAAAAGTGACTACAGATTAGTTCTTTCTTCAAATCGAGATGAATTTTATGAAAGACCAACAAAGAGTATGCACTGGTGGGATTCAAGCCCTAGAGTTTTAGCTGGGAAAGATAAAAACTTTGATGGAACGTGGATGGCCTTAAGCGAAAAAGGGAAGTTTGCAGCTGTTACAAATGTAAGAGAATTTACTTCGATGAGTACTCGAAAAAAATCTTTAGAAAATTTAGCAAGCAGAGGAGATTTGGTAAAAGATTTTGTTCTATCAAACTATTCTGCATCAGAATATCTAAACGAAATTGATTGTCTTAATTATCAAGGCTTTAATTTGATTTTATTTGATGGAACTGATGGATTGATTTGCTCGAATAGAGGCTTTGAGAAAAAACTTACTGAAGGAGAGATCTATGCAATAGGAAATAAACCTGTAGAAAATAAATCAGAAAAAATACTCAGCGCAGAAGAAGATTTTGAAAAAATCTTATCTTCAGAAATTTCTGGAAAAAATCTCTTTGCAATGATGCAAGCACCGGTCAATAAACCATTGGAATTCTCCGAAGCCTTCACTAAAGAAAATCATGGCAGGGAGTTCCCTTACAGATTTATAGCTACCGATATTTATGGAACTAGATCAACAACATCCATAATAATTCATAAAAATAATGAAGCCGAAATAGAGGAAACTTCTTTCAATGAAGCCAGAGAAATAGTTAAGTCGAAAAAATTTAAACTTGAGATTAAATGAATTTAAAAATTAAGACTGGTTATCGATTGAATGTTGCAATGATTGTTCTTAACAAAGATAACAAGGTTTTATTCTGCAAAAGAAGAAATACAGAAAATTGGCAATTTCCTCAAGGAGGTGTAGATGAAAACGAAAATATTGAGAGTGCAATGTTCAGAGAATTAAATGAAGAAGTAGGCTTAGAAAAGGATAATGTTGAAATAAAAGCAGTAAGTCAAAATTTTATATACTACGATATTCCAAAAAACATTCGATCCAGAGTTCTTGGCGGAAAATTTAAAGGCCAGGCTCAAAAATATTTCCTACTTAAACTTATTTCCGGAGACGTCGATTTAAATATAGAGAATACTCCCGAATTTGATAAATATAGTTGGGTACCTTTTTGGTATCCATTAAATCAAGTTGTAGATTTTAAAAAAGAAGCATACAGAAGTGCTTTAATAGAGTTTAAAAATCGAATAAATAAATGAATGAGCTAGTAATTTTTGACTTAGACGATACGCTGTTATGTGCTGATAGTGAATTTCATTTCACCAAATATATCGTTAAACAAGGAATGCTGGATAAGGATTTTTACCTAAAGAAGATCAAAGCTTTTGATAAAGACTATCGATCAGGAAATTTGAATTTTAAGGATTACATGCGATTCCTTTTGTATCCTTTAATAGGCAAGAGTGAAAGCGAATTAGATTCATTGGTTACAAGCTTTATAAACTCCTCAAAGGATATCTTGATTGATAATTTAACTTTCGAGTTATTAGAAAAACACAAAAAAGATGATGTGCTCATTGCTTCGGGAGCTTTGGATTTCATTGTTAAGGGTTTTGCAAATTATTTTGGAGTAGAAGAATTTTTAGGTACTAGAACAGAATTCGTAGGAAATAAAGTGACAGGGGAAACAACAGGAGAGCCAAATTTTGAAAAGGGTAAATTAGCTCACGTTTCAGAATGGTGTAGAAAAAAGAATGCGAATTTAGAGAAGGCTACTTTCTACACAGATTCAATTCATGATTTGCCTTTAGTAGAAAAATGTAAAAATTCTATAGTAGTATCTCCTGATGAAAGGCTTAAAAAGCATGCAGAGGATAATAATTTAAAAATAATCAATAGATAGCTAAATCTTATGAATCTGAGCAAAGATAAATCTAAGTTAAAAGAAGAATACCAAAAATTTAAAAATTCAAAACAAGTCTTAGACTTAACTAGGGGCAGACCTTCTTCTGAACAACTAGACTTATCAGGTAATTTAGAAACCGTAATGAAGGGAAACTTTATCCAAGACAAGGTCGACACAAGAAATTATGGACTACTAGAAGGACTTCCCTCTGCAAGAAAATTAGCTGGTTGGGTTCTAAACTCTGATCCAGAAAATATTTTTGTGAATGGTGCAAGTAGTTTGACTTTATTAGGGCATTATTTGCATAGCATGATCTTTCAAGGCGATGGGCAAGCAGCCTGGAAAGATCTAGATAAAGTTACTTTCTTGTGTCCAGTTCCCGGATACGATCGTCATTTTGCTATGTTGGAAAAATTAGGAATAAAAATGATACCTGTCCCTCTAGAAGGAGATGGACCTGATTTGGATTCAATAGAAAACTTATTAGAAACTGATAAAACCATAAGAGGAATCATTTGTGTACCCAAACATTCAAATCCTACAGGTGAGATTTACTCTAAAGAAAAAATAGAAGCTTTAGCTAGTATCAATAGAGATGGTTTCAAAATTATTTTTGACAATGCCTATGCTATTCATGATTTTGATGATTCAAAAAAACTACCCGACATAGAAAAAATATTCATTGAAAAAAATTCGCATGATTCATTAGTTATGCTTGGCAGCACCAGTAAAATCTCACTTGCAGGATCGGGCTTGGCATTTATTTCTCTTTCGCCAAATAGTATGGAAAACTTTGTTAATTATTTCTCTAAGTTTTCTTTGGGCTCTGACAAAGTAAATCAAGCAAGACATGCTAGATTTTTTAATTCAAAGAAGGCTCTTAAGGAGCATATGCAAAAATTAGCAAAAATAATTAAATCAAAGTTCGATCTTGTAGAGAAAAAGTTAAATGAGTTACCCGATGGATTGGCAAAGTGGACAAAGCCAAGTGGCGGTTATTTTGTCTCCTTTGATTCTTTAAACGGTAATGCTTCAAAAATTCATATGCTTTGTGAGGAAGCGGGTCTTAAACTAACCCCCTTGGGTTCAACCTTTCCTTATGGCAAAGACTTGGAAAATAAAAATATTAGGATAGCTCCCACGCAGGTGGAACTTGACGAACTCTCGGACGCTATGGATTTATTTTGTATTTGCGTATTACTAGCTGAGGAAAGCTAGTTCCTAGTAACTTCTAATATTTCGTATTTTTTCCCATCAAATGGACCGAAGTTTTCATGGACATCCGGATGAGCTACAGGCTCAAGGGAATTATCTGCTAGTAAATTCTGTTGAGAAACATAGGCAGTGTAAAAAACTTCTTCATTTTCAGCATAGACATGATAGAAAGGCTGGTCCTTTTTTGGCCTAATTTGGGCCGGTATGCTTTGATACCATTCTTCAGTGTTATTAAATTCAGGATCTACATCAAAAATAACACCTCTAAAGTCTAAGTGCTTATGTCTTACAACCTGCCCAATTGCAAAATTAGTTTCAACTACATCTTTCATAATTTTATATTACCACTTATACCTTTTATATGGAGTCTATCCTTATATTTTCAAGCCAAATGAGCTTGAGAAAGGTAATCTTTAGATTGCATTTCTGTCATTCTGCTAATAGTTCTCTTAAATTTTTCCTCTAGTCTAGATTTGACATAAATTTTTTCAGGGAGTTCAGCTGCTGAAATGATTAATTTTACTTTTCTGTCGTAACATTCATCTATAAAAGAAATAAAACGCCTTGCCTCGTCATCAGAATTTATGATGGGTACATCAGATAGAATAACTGTATGAAACTCTTTTGAAATTTCAATGTAATCTGCAGCACTTCTTGGAGATGAACAGATTTGTAAAAAATTAACCCATAGGACTCCTTTAGAAAAGGCCAAGATCTCAATTTTTCTATTGTTTATGATTATAAAACTATCCTTAGCTTTTCTATTCTGAGTAATTTCATTGAAAATCTCTTCAATGATCTGAATATTTTTATCGGATGGGCAAAAGTAACTTCCACTTTTTTCTAAAGCCCTTAATCTAAAATCAACATTAGAATCTAAATGATATATTTCACAAGCAGTTTCAATAGCTTTTATAGCTGGCAGGAATAACTTTCTCTGTAATCCTCCATCATATAGATTTACTGGAGCAATATTTGAAGTTGCAAAAAAAGATAAATCTGATTTAAATAGTTCAGTCATAAATTTCCCCAGCAGCATGGCATCTGCAATATCCTCTACATAAAATTCATCGAAACAAAGACATTCGTATTTTTTTGATAAATCTTTAACTATTTTTTTTAAGGGGTCTGTTGCTCCTTCATAATTTTTTAGCTCCTCATGAAGATTTTGCATGAAACGGTGAAAATGCAGTCGTATTTTTTTTTCATGATTAATTTCCTCAAAAAGCATATCCATGAGAAATGTCTTTCCTCGTCCTACTTCTCCGTAAATATAAATTCTTTGGGGTACTTTTTTAGTAAAAAAGTTAAAAAAACCTTTTTCAATATTTATTTCTTGCAAACAAGTGTCTAAACGCTCAGCTAATTTAAGCTGAGCGTCATCTAAGGATATTTCTTGGCTTGATACAGCTCTTAAATAATTTTCTTTTAGGGCTATTTTATTTCCTCGTGAACAGTAATTTCTGGTGCTCCTGCAAGAAATGGTGCAAGTGCTCCGCCTAGAGTTTTAAAATGTTCAGTTTGAGAATGATGAGCATGACTTTCGGCATCTTTATATATCTCTATCATTTGATAAGTTTGAGGGTTATCTGTCTTTAAGAGACCGTAGTAGAAAACACCAGGTTCATTTGCGTTTGTTGCTTCTACCAGTTTCAGCATATTTTCTTCGAAGTCTTTTTCACTACCTTCTTTTATGTTTAATTTAACAAGTACTCCTATCATGTTTTCTCCTATAATAAATGTTGTTTAAAAATTTAGTATATAAGGCTAAATCATATTGGGAGAAAAGAAAATGATTAAGATTTGGGGAACGGAAGCATCAAGAGCAATGAGGCCAATTTGGACTGCCGAAGAAATGGGCATAGATTACGAACTCGAAATGATGCCTTTTCCACCTAGGATGTTTATGAAAGAGTATTTGGATATCAATATGCTTGGAACAATTCCTTATTTGATAGACGGCGATGTAAAAATGACCGAATCTGTTGCGATGTCTCAATATTTAGTTGAAAAATATGGACCGACCGATTTACGAGTTATGCCAGATGAGCCTGATTATCCAGCTTATTTAAATTGGCTTTTCCACTCTGATGCTACATTAACTTTTCCACAGACAGTTGTTCTTAGATATAAACTTCAAGAGCCAGGCATTGCGGATGCTGCTGTAGAGGGCTACAGCAGATGGTTTGTCTCAAGGTGTAAATTATTAGAGACAACTTTAAACGATAGAGAATACTTATGTTCAAATCGCTTTACGATTGCAGATATTTGTGTGAGTTATGCTTTTGTTGTCGCAGAATCTCTTAGCATAGATCAAGCATTCAAACCTAATATTAAGAGATACACTGACATGCTTTTTGAAAGAGAGGCCTTTAAAAAATCTAAGTCATATAAGTTTGAAGAAAAATAATTTAATTTTTTAATTTAGGAGATAAATATGATTACCCTTAAAGATGCACAAAAAATAGTTGAAGGTTGTTTAAAAAAAGCTAGAGAAGAGAACATGATGCCTGTAACAATTGCAGTTCTTGATACTCGAGGAGTATTAGTTAGTTCAGCAATGGAAGATAATTCAGCTCTCATTAGGCCCGATATAGCATTTGCCAAAGCCTGGGGCTGTGTTGGAATTGGTTTTTCTAGCAGGGCGATAAGAGATCTCTACGGCGCTCAACCTGAACAGACTCATTTTTTCAATGCTGCCAGAGCTATATCTGGAAACAAAATAGCTCCATCTCCTGGAGGGATAATGATTAAGAAAGGAGATGATGTAATCGGTTCTGTTGGTGTTTCAGGAGATTTACCCGATCGTGATGAGATTTGTGCAATAGCAGGAGTAGAAGCTGCAGGATTGACTTATCAAATTTAATGTTTTGACAATCTAAATAATGAAATTAATTCTTAATTTTTAGGGGGCAAGGGAATTAAAACTGAAGTATTTCGTATGTAGTTTTTGTATTCCTCATTGTCTCCCCATTTCTTCTTTCCTCTAAGTTCTAGTAATCTCACTCCGCTTATTTGGGTTAAAAGGATGATGATAAAGATAGGAGAGATGAGCGTTATGAATTGCCAGCCCTGAAGAACTGGTAAAGCTATTACTGTAATCCCAATCCATAGAAGAATTTCACCAAAATAATTTGGATGCCTTGACCAAGACCAAATTCCTGTTGTAATAAATTTTTCTTTATTTTCTGGATTTGACCTAAATTTAGATTTTTGATTATCCGCAATAACTTCAATAGAGAAACCCAAAATCCAAATCAAGGTGCCCAATACCAAGAAGATATCCGCCTCAATCTTATTTTGCGAAGTCATCGCAGCGAGTCCAGCTGCTAAAGACAAAAATACCCACATTCCTTGAATATTCCAGGTCATTAAAAACCACCAAAATTTGGTTTTCATTATGTCAAATCTTCCGTCGCCTCCATCTTTTCTTACTCGAAAAAACAAAAAGGAGCCTAGTCTGGTAGCCCACACAACGACTAACAATGTGATGACGATGTCCCTTAAATATATTTCCGGGATTGCCATAAGAGTAAAAAGAGAAGCTGACATAAAAGTAAGCGAACCAGTTAAATCAAAAAAATGCTCTGTTCTGTTAATGAAAGACGGAATGAATACAAGCCATTGAATGACAAAAATCAGTAATACTACAAATCCAAAAAGCGGTACATTTGATATAGCAACACTCCCTTGATTGGCAGCAAAGGCTATAAGAGTAGATAGTAATATGACAACGAAAGAGGCTGGGATAGTGGTTTTGTTAGGCATAAATAAATTTTAATACAAAAATCTTGATTTGAATTGAAATTTAGAAGATATTAATGATTAGAAATAAAGAGGTATAAAAATGATGAATTCAAGAATTTGCGAAATGTTAGATATAGAGTTTCCTTTGGTGGCATTTACGCATTGCAGAGATGTTGTAGTAGCAGTTTCCAAAGCAGGAGGTTGTGGAGTCTTAGGTGCAGTTGGAATGTCTCCAGAACAATTGGAAAAAGAATTGAAGTGGATTGACGAGCATATTGATGGAAAACCATATGGAGTAGATGTATTGATTCCAAACAAAATGGTTGGAAAAGATGAAAAGTTTGATGCTGACAAGCTTGCAAAAATGATTCCTCAAGAATATGCAGATTTCAGAACAGATGTTTTGGAAAATCACGGTATTGATGCTCCAGAATTAAGAGAAATAGATACTGGCGGATCAGGCTTCGCTCAAAATACACAATCTGATGGAGCAAAAGCCCTTCTGGACGTTGCCTTTAAACATCCAATTAAAATCATTGCAAATGCACTTGGCGTTCCTCCAGACTGGATGATTCAAATGGGTAAAGATAACGATTGTAAAGTTGCAGCATTATTAGGAACCGCAGAACATGCAATTAACCAAGTTAAAGCTGGAGTCGATATTTTAGTCGTTTCTGGAACTGAGGCAGGAGGACATTGTGGAAGTGTCTCTACCATGGTTTTAATTCCAGAGGTTTACCAAGCTATTCAACCTTACGGTGATGTTCCAATTTTAGCTGCTGGTGGAATTGTAACTGGTAAGCAAATGGCGGCAGCCATGGCAATGGGAGCTTCAGGAGCTTGGTGCGGTTCAGTTTGGCTAACTACAATTGAGTCAGAAGTAGAGCCGGTAATTAAAGAAAAAATGGTTGCGGCAAATTCAAGCCAAACGGTTAGGTCAAGAAGTAGAACTGGCAAACATTCTAGACAATTAGTTACTCCATGGACCCAAGCTTGGGAGGCAGAAAGTGCTCCGGAACCCCTACCAATGCCGTTACAACCTATGGTCGCAGAGCCAGCTTTGCAAAAAGTTAATAAGTTAGCTGCTGGAGGTCATGAAGGAGCAAAAGATCTTGCAACTTATTGGGTAGGACAGGGCGTTGGTCTTATGAACCAAAGTATCTCGGCAAGTGACGTCGTGCAAGAGTTCAAAGAAGATTTTGTTAACGCTTACGAGAGATTGAATAATTTTATAAGTTAAACTTATTTAATTTTAGAAATCTCTTCGCCAAGTTGTTCTGCAACTCTATCAAAACCTATTAGGTTGCTTCGGAAATCTTTAGTGAATGGCTCTAAAGATTTCTTGAGTTTAGAATTTGCATTTCCTAAAACCTGAAAATTGCTAATTGAAAAGTTTTTGACAAACTCTTCTTCCCATTTACTTCCAAGAAAATTATTCATATGAATCAAGGCTGCTTCGTTATTTGGATAGATTTCTAAAAGAAAAACTTTGTTTTCTTTCTTTGAAAAGTGATATTGATAAACAAGAGTTTGAGGTTCTTTATTTTCAACATTTTGAGTAATCCTTGAAACAAAATTTCTCGCATTCTTTTTTTTACCGTCGACTATTTCTAAATCAATAGCAAAAACTATTACATCTAATTTTTCATGATGCATACCAAAAATAGAAGCGGATGTAATGACTATAAGTAATGCAAGATATTTCATGAAAATCTCCTATAAATTAATGGTTCCACCAAGCTTGGTCTGAAAAAGCTCTAATATCGATTTCATGAGTCCAAGTTGATTTGGTTTGTTGTGCTAAGAAAAGGTAAGTATCAGCAACATTCTCAGGCAATATCATGCCATCAGCACCTTTTTGCTTTTTAAATTTTTCAAATAAGTCAGAGCCTAACATCTTGCCAAGAGTATCAGGAGCATCTACCGCGCCGTCAATAATGACATGGGCAACGTGAATGCCTTCTTTTGCAAACTCAGCATTCAAAGACTGGCATAGCATTCTTCTGCCGCCCATTGCTGCTGCATGAGAATGTTGTCCTTTATTACCTCTAACTGCAGAGGTAGCAGAGGTCACAATGATATTTCCTCCCTGTCTTTGTTTCATTTTTGGAGTTAAAACTTGAGCAAGTCTAAATAAGCCAAACGTTGCCATACGCCAACCCATCTCAAACGCTTTATAACTGGTTTCGGCTAAAGCACGATCGCCTATTTGAGCACCGATGTTATAAATAACAGTATCAATAGCCCCAATATCTGATTCAATTTTATTGACTAAATCTTCTATTGAGTTTTCTTCGATAACATTGAGTAATGAACCAGATGCTTTTCCGCCAGAATCAGTAATTTCATTTATTAACCTATTAAGACCTTCTTCATCTGTCCTTCTCGCAAGATATGCGTGGTATCCTTCTTTCGCAAATCTCTTTGCTACTGTTCCACCAATACCTGCTCCAGCTCCTATTACTAAACAAACTTTTTCCATGTTTAGTCATGCCTCAAAGAAACTAATCCTAAAAGTTCTCCATTTTTCATTTCTTCGAGTGTTTTATTAGCCTCAGAAACATTTCTAGATTCGACTTCAACAGGTTCAATTTTTCCAGCTGCTACTAATTTCATTAATTCTTCCATTTCACCAAGACTGCCTACATAAGAACCCAAAATCTTTCTTTCAGTCAAAGTAAGAAGGGGAAGAGGAATAGTTATTTGTCCTCCAAATAATCCCACAACTACAATTGTTCCTCCTTTAGCAAGACACTGATATCCAAGATTTACAGATTGTTCTGCTCCAACAAAATCAACTATTGCGTTTGCACCCCCGTTTGTAACTTCCATAAGTTTTTCGGAGGCTCCATCTTTTGAAGAATTTATTATTTCTGAAGCACCTAAATCTTTTGCTACTTTTAATTTTTCGTCATCAATGTCAATGACTATTGGATTTATACCATATGCAGCTCTCGCTATTTTTAAGGCTAAAAGTCCCAATCCACCTGCACTTACAATTACTAGAGAATTATCTTTAGAAAAAGGACCAGCTTTTTTTAGAGCACTAAATGCAGTTAATCCTCTGCAGGCATAACTTCCTGCCAAGCTATCTGGAGTATCGCCAGCACTAAAAAGATACTGTTCTCCTGGCACTAAGACATGATCACCATATCCACCGCTAACATTAATTCCCAAATTAGAATTGTTTAAACAGTAGTGTGTCTTATCTGAATTACATAATTCACAATCTCCACAACCAATCCAAGGATAAGCAACATATCTCTCTCCAACATTTACAGAAGAAACTTCTTCCCCTTTTGCAACTACTTCTCCAAAAATTTCATGGCCCATAGTTAGAGGTTCAGCTAAAGGCATTGGCAACTTCATATCACCACCCAAATCAAAATAACCATCGTGAATATGAACATCTGAATGGCAAACACCGCAAGATACTGTCTTAAGTAAAATTTCTTTCCCTTTTGGAACAGGTGTTTCCAATTCTTTTTTTTCTAATGGCTTTCCATTTTCAATTACTTGATAAGCTTTCATAATGTTTCTCCAATACAAAATCTAATCACATATAATAGCTAGGTGGAAGCCCTTTTTAAAAGAGTTTAAGCGTTTTGACACCAATATATTCATATGTTACCCAGCACTATTTTAGTGCACAAATCATCTTTCTTTTTGATAGAATCCACCTTTTAGCGCGACTTCTTGTCGCTGTTTTTTAACTACGGGGGAATAATGTTTAAATCCTTTTTGAAATATGCGGTTACTGTATCGCTTTTATTGACCTCTACTGTTTCTTTAGCTCAAGCAGCCTTGGAAGAAATGGTAGTTACTTCTCAAAAAAGAGAACAAAATTTATTAGACGTACCTTCTGCATTACAAGCTTTTTCAGGTGATATGCTTGAAGATGCTGGAGTGAGAGATACAAACGATCTTACTAGATTAGTACCTGACATGATGATGTCTGGAGAAGATGTAGGACGAGCAAATATTTGGTTAAGAGGAATCGGTTCAACTGCCTTTGATACTGGTTCAGAAAGTTCTAATGCTCTTTTTGTCGATGAAATATTCATGTCCAGAGCTCAGTCAGTTATGACTGGTTTAGTCGATTTAGAACGAATCGAAGTTTTAAAAGGTCCTCAAGGTACTTTATATGGAAGAAATGCTCTTGGCGGTGCGATAAGTATTTATTACAAAAAACCGACAAGTGAATTTGAACAAAAGCTTAAAGCTGGTTTAGGAGATTCAGGTTATGAATCACTAAGTTACATGGTTTCTGGAGAGCTAGGAGATAACCTTTACGGAAGAATGATTCTTGGTTACCAAGATGTTGAAGGTGCTCATAAAGAGACATCTCGAGGTGATGATGATGGTCCAGAGAATCAAAACTTAAGATTTTCACTGTTTGGAGAAGGAGATAATTATGAATGGTCTTTTACTGCAGATTATTCAAAGTCGGATGTTGGCGAACTAGTTTCCGAAGCAAAAATTTGTGAAGATGCGGTGACTGCTTGCAACGCGTCTCAATACAATTTAATCAAAGCTAGTCCTTCTGCAGCAGCATTGGGAATAGATATTTTTCAAACAAACCTTGCAGGTGCTGCAGCATATGCTTCCGATGCAGCAGGTATTGCATCCTTGAGAGCAGACAAATATTCTGCTGCAAGTGACTTGGATACTTTTGCTGTTAATGAAGACAACTTAATTTCTGCAAAAGTAAAATTATTCAGAGATGATTATGATCTAACTATTATTGCTGCAACTAATCAAAACCAGGGTGAAGAAAGAAGAGATTTTGATGCAACTGCAGCTAAGTCTTTTACTCAATCATCTTATCAAAAAACTAATCAATCAAGTTTTGAATTAAGATGGAATTCTAAACCTGAAGATCAGATTCAATGGGTTGCTGGTATTTACTCTTTTCTTGATTATGGTGACAGATTTGATGGATTCAAAACAGGTCCAGAAGGTTTGTTCAATCAAGGTGCTGCAGCGGCTGTTGCAGTAGCGGATGGAGGATTATTTCAAGCGGCTTCTTTAGTAAATGTTGGAGCATTACAAGCGGGTGCTTACGCAGGGCCAGCAGCTTCAAAAGCTTTGCTTGCAAAAACTTGGTCGATTGCTACGGCTCAAGATTATGACAATTGGGGAACAGCTAATCTTGATTTAAGAATAAACAACAAATCTTCTGCTGCCTTTGGTCAGGTAACAATTCCAATGGCTGATCAGTGGAATATAACTTTAGGCGCGAGATATAGCTACGATGTTAAAGGCATGACGTACATTACAAGTTCAAATTCGGTAGGAATACCTTCCCAATTAGTGGTACCAAACTGTACAAATGCTGCTATCACAGACTGTGATTCGCTATTACCAGGCAACCAAACTTTTAATGCTGCAGATCCAGCTACATGGTACACAACTTCTTTAGATGTAGCTCAAAAAGCAGTTGTAGATGGCGCAATAGCTGCAGCAGGAGCTGCTGCTGCTTTAGTTCCTGAATTTGCTGCTATAAGCGCTGCAGATACGGCTGGAAATGCTGATTACCGAGCAGCTTTCGCTAAAGCTGTGGAATTGCAAGGAGTAGGTATTGCTCCTATTGCTTCTGTGGCAAATGTATTTGAGGTTAATAAGAAGGCAAGTTGGTCCTCAACAGATCCTAAATTGACAATTGATTACAAACCAAATGATAACAGCATGCTTTGGTTTACGGTTGCAACTGGTTACAAAGGCGGTGGTTGGCAGTTTGCTAATTACTTTAGAGACTTAGTTGAACAGGGATTTGACCCAGAAGAGCTAGAAATGTACGAAATTGGTTACAAAGGTTCATTTCTTAATGACTCCCTTCGTTTTAGTGCTGCTGCTTATACATACGATTGGACCGATAAACAGTTAATCAAAGTTAAAGTTGTTCAAGGCTTGCCATTAGGGATTAAACAAAATGCCGGTGCTTCTACGATTAACGGATTAGATTTAAATTTAACTGCAAGAGTTTCTCAAGGAACAACTCTAAACTTTAATTATGCTTACATCGATGCTCAATATGACGATTATTGTGATGACTCTAGAGATTGGAGAGAAGTCCATGGAACTTTTACTGATTGTAGTGCTACAGCAGTAGGTTCTTATCAGAGAGCAGGAGGTAAAATGCCTTGGACTCCTGAACAGGCGATGATTTTTTCTTTTGAGCACGTTGAACCCTCTAGAATAGGTGATGTCATTATTAGTGGAAGTTATTCTTATAAATCTGATATCGCTTTAGGTGACGAACGTGTCGAAGGACTAACTTTGAACGATACTATTGAAAGATTGAACTTTTCAACTGCAATAGAATTTAATAATGGAACCACGCTTAGAGGGTTTTGTACTAATTGTCTAGACGAGAAAGATGATCTTGCTTTCGCTTTGATTTATCCTCAAAGTCAAGGAGGAGGAGCTAGGGTTAAGTACTATCCAGGTGTTAGAGCAGGATTAGAAGTCATACATAGATTCTAATTTGTTTCTTTTTAAAAAGGCGCCTTAGGGCGCCTTTTTTTAACTAACCTTCAAATTTAAATGGTCGAAACCTCTGAATATTAAATTTTTTCCCCATAAAGGTTTTTGGTCCAAGAGTTCTAAATGAGCAAATCTTTCAAAAAGAGTTTCAAAAGCAATTCTCGATTCAATTCTAGCTAAGCTAGCGCCAATACACATATGCGGACCATAACCAAAGGATATGTGCTTTATGTCATCTCTTAAAATATCGAATTCGTCAGGATTCGCATTAGCATCAGGATCTCTATTTGCTCCAGCAATGCTTACGGCAAATGCCGTACCTCTTTTGTAAGACTTTGTGTTATAAATCATATCGTTTTCGGCAAACCTCACAGTAGCATGCACAGGAGGTTCGTATCTCAACATCTCTTCAATGGCATTAGGAATCAATTCTTGGTTTTCTTTAAGATGAGCCATTTGGTCACGGTGATTAAAAAGGGTGTAAATACCATTACCAATCAAGCGAGTTGTAGTTTCGTGGCCGGCAATTAAAAGTAACAAACAAGTACCGTACATTTCTTTAATGTTCAATTTATCTCCTTCTTCTTCTGCTTGGATTAATTTGCCAATAAAGTCATCTCCGGGAGCATCTTTTCTTTTTAAAATTATCTCTTCAAAGTAATGAATCAAAGCCTCATAAGCATCCCCAGATTTTTTTATATCTTCTTTTGAAGTACCGATTCCTCCTACTCCTAGCAATAGATCTTCTGACCATGCTTGAAATTGATTCAAATCTTTATCTGGTAAACCCATCATCTTCGCAATTACTATTGCTGGAAGAGGTTTTGCTAAATCTTCTATTAAGTCGAAGGATTCTTGATTATGAATTTTGTCTAAACAATCGTCTACGACTTGCTTAATTTCTGGTTCTAAGGAAGTGATGTACCTGTTGGTAAATCCATACTGGACGAGCTTCCTAATTCTTGAATGATCAGGCGGATCTAGTTTTAACATACTGGGATTTTCAAATTGTTCTAGCATAATTTCGCGACCAGCTTTTTTAAACTCCTTTCTACGTCTTTCAGCAATCGGATATTTTCTGTCATCAACACTGAATCTCTTGTCCCTTAACATTTCTTGAGCAAACTCCATTTTTGTAACCCAATGCAGTCTGGTTGTCTGAGAAAATAAAATGGGTTTATGCATTCTCATTGAGTTATAGGTTTTGTAGGGGTCGTCTACAAAATCGTCGGCTAAAAAATCCAATACCACACCTTTATTGATTAGTTTCTCAAAGCCCACTAAAGCCTTATAAGCACTCATCAAAAGAAAACTTTTTAATTTTGAAAATATTTTATTCATCAGATATTTGTAAATTTTCATACAGGGAAATAAATATTTCAAGAATTGGTCGGTTCGAACCAAATTGGCGAAGTCCATGCTCTTTCTTGTATAGTTGATGGAATATCCGATCTTGGCTGAACGCCTTCTCTTATTGAGTCCCAGGTTGACCATCTACAGACTGGATTTTCTAAAACTCTTACGTAATAAAAAGCTCTTTGATACATCAAGAAATCAGGATCTAACCAAAAAGTCTTCAATTCTGTAGCTCCAGAATTTTTACTTACAGAACAGTTTTCAATATCAACTTTTGCTCCGTTATCAGGACATCGATTTGTGGATGGATTAACAACTAATCCATCTGAACACACAACGTCATATACTCTTTCTTGGTGTTCTCCATTTTCTAACCAACCTTTAATAATTTGAATTCTTTGAAGCGGCGCTCCCAATGGGTCTGCAGAAGCCCATACCAAAAATTTTGGTTCTTTTTCTTGTTCTATGCTAATTGTAGAACCCATGGATAAATTACCTTTGTAAGCTTTTTTAACAAGGTCTAAATCATTAATATTGGAATCTTCAAAATCATATCCTGAAAAAAAACGTACTTTTATTCTTGTACCACTTGTAGCGAAGGTTTCTTTCCTTCTAAAGGCATCATAAATTTCTTCACGAGTATTTTCTTCTGCCCAAACCCCAGTAAGTCCAGATGCTGAGAAGCCAACCAATCTGTCAGTAACAGCCATGTAATCTTTACCATTAATCTCAGCGAAAGATTCTGGTCTAAAGATTTTAGCAGCTTTAGCAATAGCCCAATTGAAAGGGACTGAACCTCTTAATTCTGGAGTTCCGTCAAGCAAACCAATTTTTGAAAAGAAAGCTTCTTCACTATAAGAACCAGCAGCAACGTGAGTGTCACTTGCGCCTGCAAGGCCAAATTTGTAGGGGTTTGTTAAGCCTTGTTCAGCTAAAGTCAAACCTCTTAAGTAAGCGTTACGAATATAGCTCCCCTTAGCATTTTCTAAAACCTGAGCTTGCTTCTCTACCGGTATTTCAAATGCTGCCCATTCATCATTTTTTGACAGTAAAGGATGTGTTTCGGAAGAACCTTTTGCTTGAGTAACCTCAACCAAAGGCTCGTTTCTTATTCTTTGCGAAGTGTATGCTTCATCTATGAGTTTGCCGTCATAGTAAGTCAATTTAAAAGCAGCACCACCGGAAATATTTGAATTATGAGGAATTGCTAAACTCTCTACTCCTTTGCGTCTAAGTCCATCCATCCATTTCCAAAGGTCTTCTGGATTTAAACTGTCAGCTCTAGTAAAAATTCTTTTTGGTAATTTTTTTGTGTCTTTAAAAATTACATTTCTGTGCAAATAAGTATCGTAAATCTCAACCGATGAAGAATATTCATAGGCGGCAAAGGTTGTAAAAGTTCCTGGATCATAGGCTTGGTCTGCAGCTTCAATTGTTTTGAGCCAAACGTCACTACTTACTTTCTCTAAGAGTTTAATGTCTATAGTTCCATCTTGAACGTTATTTGCTAATTCTTGTGCAAATGGCCTAAAAAGATTTGCTCTTCTTATAATTGAGATAAAACTGTTACTTATTTCTTGATTGAGATTGTGTAGTGGCTTAGTGAGTTCATACTTTCCAATTTCACTATTTGGATCAGCAGCTTCTTTCATTAAACCAAGAAATACACCATGGTCGGTAACAGCATAAAAATCCAAAGGCCTTGATAACTGGACTTGATAACCCGTAGGGTGTTTTATTGCTTCACCTCTAGCATATTTATAGGCATCAGCAGGAGAAGAGGTAGTTCCAAAGGCATAGGCATCAAAAGAATTTTCCGTATGAACATGCAAGTCGCCAAAATAGGCATTTTTATCTGGATTGGGACTAGGCTTGTATTCGACAAACGAGATATCTCCGAATTTTTCTTGGGCTAATTCCTTTTCTGTTTTTCTCTCAAATTCAGAACAAGAGAAAAAAAGAGCAATCACAAAAAAGAAAAAAAATAGATTTTTAAACATCGGAAATGGCAGTATAACTGTCATATTTTAAACATTCACAAAAAATCTTGAAATAAATTTTTTCCTATTGGACAGACATATAAAATGTAAAAAGAGATGAATATCTATACTTTCTTAAAGATTCTAGGTTTTATCATAATTGTTTTAACCTCAATCATATTACCCTTGTCATTACTTGAGTCATCGATAGCTGATTCAACAGAAGAATTCATTGAATGGAGTGGAAATAATCAATTTTTAAACTCTGTTTTGGTTATTTTCGCATTGGCAGCTGATGTTTTTTTGCCTATCCCAAATGGCGTTACCAATACCTTTGCCGGAGCTATTCTTGGTTTTTATTTATCCATACCTATTATATGGATAGGGCTTACTTTGGGTTCGATAATCGGCTTTGCGATAGGAAGGTATGCTGCCAAACCCTTGGCAAAAAAAATACTCAGCCAAGATGATTTAGAAAGATCAGAAGAGGCGGCAAAAAAATTTGGTGTCAGTATTTTATTGATTGCGAGGCCCGCTCCAGCTCTAGCAGAAATTTCAACTGTGGCTGCTGGTTTAGCTAGTATGAAATGGAGTATTTTTCTAACTGTAATGATTGTGAGTAATTTATTAATTGCAGTAGTTTACGCCTTTATAGGAGCAGCAGCCCTTAACAGTCAATCTGCCTCAGTAGCCTTCTTAGGTATCGCGGTAATACCTTTATTCTTTTGGCTTTTAGCAAAAAGATATTTTTGAATATTTAATGTTTGCTGCTTCGATGAGCTACATAATCCATCATTGCTAAAAGCAATCCAGAGATTATAAAAATGATGTGAATGATAACCATCCACTTAATCTCTACTTCGCTCACTGCAACATCGCCCGAACCAGCTATTTTGAGAAAGGTTTCAAGCAGTCCTATACCAGATATCGCTAGAATTGAGGCAACCAGTTTAATCTTTAGATCACTAAAATCAACCGAGCCCATCCAATCCGGCCTATCTCGATCATCTTTTGCTACATCAATTTTAGAAATAAAGTTTTCGTAACCAGAAAAAATAATCATTACAACAAGGTTTGCGATCAAAGCTAGATCCACCACTTGCAGAACAAATAAAAGCACTTCTTTTAACTTCATACTCATTAAACCTGGAGCGTATTGAATGAAGTGTTGAATTGTAGTTATGGCGATCAGTGCCAAGCAAAGACACAAAATCATATAAATAGGTGCTAAAAGCCATCTGCTGGCATAGATTAAGCCCTCTAATAGATTTTCTATTGTTCTCATGATTTCCCCTGTTTTGAATATTATATTCTAGTTTTTTAAAGTATCTTTCTCTACTATTTAAAAATCTATAACCCCATCTTCTTTAAGCTTGTTTAGTTCTTTTGAATCTATGCCAATGCCAGAAAGAATTTCTTTAGAATGTTCTCCTAAGTCTGGACCTCTAGAAGGAGTTTTTTTAGGCTCATCTTTAAGAAATACTGGACTATTAACGGTTAAATTGTCTGATTCAAAACTATCCTTTGAAAAATTAACCAATACCTCGCTTTTGAGAAATTGTTCATCTTTTTTATGATCCGTAGATTTACTAAGAATTCCAAAGGTAACTTCAGAGGATCTCAATTTATCAACTATTCCATTCAAATCATATTGCTTAAAGATTTTTTCAAGTTCCTCATAAAGTTCTTGATGATTTTCGTTCATTTTTTGAAAGGTTGAAAATCTTTCATCGCCATTTAAATATTCTATATCGAGAGCTTTTAATAATTTTGGCCATTCTTTAGCCGCATCGATGATTGCCAGTAAAAGATATCTGCCATCTTTAGTTTCATAACGTCCACCAAAAGGGTGAGGAGTAACTTCAGTCTTTTTCTTTGGAAAATCAGCATCAAAAAGTGCTGCTTGAATGAACGAACCATTTGACCATGCGCCGTTTGCCATCAAGGAAGTATTTACCTCTCCACCTTTACCTGTTTTTTCTCTTCTATAAAGAGCCGTCATGATACTCGCAAATAAAGATACTCCAGTAGGCTGATCTCCCATACCTATAGGCGGCATCCCTGGAGTAGAATTATCTGACGGTCTCACGATATCCATCAAACCACTTCTTGCCCACCATGCCATCGTATCAAAGGCAGTTCTGTGAGAGTCTGGACCGTCTTCACCATAGCCTGTTAAAGATCCATAAATCAGTCTTTCATTTAAAGGCAGCAAGTCTGAGGCATTTATTTTCAATTTATCCCTTATTCTTTGAGGCATATTGGTTACAAATACATCAGAAACTTTTACTAGTTCTTGCAAAATCTTTTGTCCTTTTGGGTCTCCAAGATTTAAGGCTAAACTTTTTTTGTTTCTTGACGTTAAATGCCAACAATAGTCCTTATCGGAAACAGGATTTACTCTTTTTGTTCGAGCAATTAAATGTCTCAAGCTATCACCAACTTTTGGTGGTTCAATCTTTATGACTTCTGCACCAAAATCGGAAAGGATTGTGGTTGATACCGGCCCTGCAATAAAACTTCCTGCATCAATAACTTTCAAACCCTCTAAAAGTAATTTTTCAGACATAATTAAATATTACACAAGGACGCACAAACATTGCAGAAAAGTTTATTATTAATTAGGAAATTATAGTAATTTTTAAAAAACAAACATAAAAAGGTAACCATGACTAAAGAATCGTTTTTTTTGTTATTCATCTCTCTTGGAGTATTCCCAGCTGCTTTGGGATACGGATTAAGTCCAAAAGAGTTTCTGCCAGTTCTTTATGGAATTGAAGTAGCAGACAATAACTTGTCCAATATCTTTAGAGCCGTAATGGGTCTATATATTGGTTGTGTGTTGTTATGGGTTTTTGGAGCTTTTAACAAAAGTCTAACGGTCCCAGCTTTATGGTGTATGTTTGTTTTTATGCTTGGGATTGGCCTGGGAAGAGCACTCAGCTTAATTCTAGATGGTAAGCCAGATACGATCTTCGTATTCTTTATGATTTTTGAGTTTATTGCCGCAGGGATTACTTTTTATTTACTCAAAGCAAAAGCTTAAAGTAACTTTCTTGGTGGTGCCCAGAGGTGGAATCGAACCACCGACACAAGGATTTTCAGTCCTTTGCTCTACCGACTGAGCTATCTGGGCAAAAAGAAAATCAAATTCTATAGATATTTAGCAAGCTTATAAAGTTATTTATCTAAAGGTACAAAACCCTCAGCTTTATCAAAAGATTCATTATCTAAAAAGTTTTCGAGTTGCTGACTTAGATAATCTCTGGACTCTTTTTTTGATAAATCTAACTGCTTTTCATTAACAAGCATTGTCTGATGTTGAAGCCACTCCATCCACGCTTGTTTGGAAACACTTGAAAAAATTTCTTCTCCTTTTTCTCCAGGAAAGGGTGCTCTATCCATTTTCGGCAAATCCTTTTGATATTTTCTACAAAAAACAGTTTTCATAAGTAATTATTAATAATTTCCTTAATAGGCTTTGGCATCCCCATTTTAACTGAATCAGATTTGGTTACCCAAACAGAATGAGATCTATCAATTTTTAATCTGTCTTTATTTTTAATTGAGAATTTTTTTGTAGATATATTTAATTTTCGATGAGATAAATTATGTATAAGATCGGGCAAAGATTCTTTCTCTTCTAGTAATTGAAGGTTTTCATTACTAAAAACGCCTTTTTCAGGAAAGAGCCATAAGTTTTTCCAGATACCTTCATTTTCGTTTCGTCTGAGCAAAATTTTATTGTTTGAAGATATTAAGAGCCAATTAATATTTCTTTCTTTTTTAGGCTTAGTTGGATTTTTGCATGGAATTATTTCCTGAAGTTCGTTCTTCAAAGCCAAACAGTTTTTACTGACAGGACATAAATTACAAGATGGATTCTTTGGCCTGCATAGAATTGAACCCAAATCCATTATTCCTTGTGAATATCTCCTGAAAGAACCTTCAGGTAAAAAAGTTTCAGCAAAACTTTTTATTTCTTTTTGTGTCTGATTATCATCAATTGGATTTTTAATGCCTTTATATCTAGCAATAACTCTCTTCACATTACCATCTAAAATTATTCCCGGAGCATTAAACGCTAAAGACAAGATAGCCCCTGCTGTAGAAGGACCTATTCCTGGAAGTTTCACTAAATCATCAAAATCTCTGGGAAATTCTCCGCTATATTCTTTGAAAATAATTTTTGCCGTTTTATGAATATTTCTTGCTCTAGAGTAGTAGCCCAGACCGCTCCACAAACTCATGACTGCTTCTTCAGGACTACTTGCCAACTTTTTTATTTCAGGAAATTTCCTTATAAATTTCAGATAGTATGGGATAACGGTTTCAACTTGAGTCTGTTGAAGCATAATTTCAGAAATCCATACTTCATAAGCACTCTTCATTTGCCATGGAAGGTTATTCCTTCCTTTTTGTTTTTGCCAATCAATTATTTTTTTAGAAAATTGAGTCATGTTTATTATTTTACTTATTTCTGTCCGTTATAATGTGTTTTTTGAATGAGGATAAAAATGCGTAATGCTGAATTAGAAAGGAATACAAAAGAGACTCAGATAAAAGTATCTCTGGAATTGGATGGTAAAGGTGAAAGTAATTTAAAAGCCGACCTACCTTTTTTTGAGCACATGTTAGATCAACTCTCCAAACACGGCGGTTTTGACATTGAGTTGGACGCGAAAGGCGACCTAGAGATAGATGCTCATCACACGGTCGAAGACGTTGGTATTAGTTTGGGCGAAGCTTTCACTAAGGCGCTTGGTGATAAAAAAGGTATTTATAGATTTGGATCTGCTTATGCTCCTTTGGACGAAGCTTTATCTAGAGTAGTAGTAGATTTCTCAGGAAGGCCAGGTTTAAATTGGGACGTAGAATTCACCAAAGAAGCTATAAATGATTTTGATCTGAGTTTGTTAAAAGAATTTTTCCATGGCTTTGTAAATAAGGCTCTTGCAACTGTTCATATTGATAACCTCAAAGGTGAAAATGCACATCACCAAGCTGAAACTATATTTAAAGCATTTGCTTTAGCCCTCAAGACTGCATGTATGGTTGATCCTACTAAAGGAGATGTTCTTCCTTCCACTAAAGGCTTGCTATAAATTAATGCGCCTAGGAGTAATTGATTATGGAGCCAGCAACATACATTCAGTAGCTAGAGCTCTTCAATCACTAGGTTCTAAAGTTTCGATAGTCGATACTCCTGATAAGTTTAAAAGTATTGATAAGCTTGTTTTTCCAGGACAGGGTTCAATGGGTTCTTGCGTAAAAAAATTAAATGAAATGGAAATGATCAACCCTTTATTGGAAGCAATTAAATCGAAACCTTTTCTTGGAATTTGTTTAGGCCTACAAATTCTCTTTAATTCAAGCGAAGAAAGTAAAGAGAAGGGTTTAGGTGTAATTTATGGAGGCATCACTAAAATAAAAGACATAAATAATGAAAATCTAAAAATCCCTCACATGGGTTGGAATAAAGTAAAGATTGAAAAAAAACACGAATTATTCTCAGGAATAAAAAATAAACAGTTTTTTTATTTTGTGCATTCTTTTGTAGCTACCGAAACAGAATCCACTGTAACCACTACAAGCTATGGAGAAGAGTTTGTTTCATCGTTGGCAACTGAAAATATTTTTGCTACTCAATTTCACCCAGAGAAAAGTGGAGAGATAGGTCTCAAATTTTTAGAAAATTTTATCAATTGGAAAATTTAAATGTTACCAATTCCCGCAATTGATATTCAAGGTGGAAAATGTGTTCGCTTGCAAAAGGGAGACTTATCCTCAACTAAAATTTATTTTGAAAAACCTATAGATGCAGCAGCTCATTGGATAAAAGAAGGAACAAAAAAACTTCATTTGGTTGATTTAGATGGAGCTAAGTCAGGCAAACCTGAAAACTTAGAATATGTATTAAAGATTAAAGAAAAATTTCCAGACGTGAATCTTCAGCTGGGAGGAGGAGTAAGAGATCTTGAAACTTTAGATTTAATCTTCGAATCTGGTGTAGATAATGTAATTCTAGGAAGCATTGCTATAAAGGATAAAGAATTATTCACGAAAGCTTGCATAACCTTTCCAGAGAAAATTATTTTGGGAATTGATGCAATGAACAGTTTTCTTGCTGCAGAAGCATGGACAGAAGCTTCAAAATTGTCAGCCTCAGACTTAATCAGTTCATATAAAGAGCTCCCAATCAAATCAATTATTTATACAGACATTAATAAAGACGGCATGCTTTCTGGGCCGAATCTAGAAGAAACAAGCGAAGTTGCAAAATTATCTCCTTTTCCCGTAATAGCTTCGGGAGGAGTAAAAGATATAAACGACTTGATAAATCTTTCAAAAATCCCAAATGTCATTGGAGCTATCTGCGGTGTTTCGCTTTATGAAAATAAAATAAACTTTAAAGAAGCTTTAGAGATCTTTTAAAAAAATGAGTTTAGCAGTTCGAATTATCCCTTGTTTAGATGTTAGAGGCGGAAGAGTAGTTAAAGGTATTAATTTTAAGGATATTGTTGATGCTGGTGATCCATCAGAGGCTGCTAAAAGATACGATGCTGAAGGTGCTGATGAGATATGCATGTTGGATATCGATGCATCTTTTGAAGAACGTTCCACAACAATTGAAACTGTAAAATCAATAGCCTCTCAAGTCTTCATTCCGTTTACTGTTGGAGGCGGAATAAAATCTCTTGAAGATATTGAGATGCTTCTAAAATCCGGTGCTGATAAGGTTTCTATTAATACAAGCGCTATTTTAAACCCCGATCTTATAGAGGAGGCTTCCAAAGAGTATGGAGCTCAATGTATTGTTTTGGCTATAGATGCTAAACAGGATGGGAAAATCTGGAACGTCTACACTCACGGCGGAAAAAACCGAACCGATTTAGACGCAATTGAGTGGGCGAAAAAAGGGCAGGATTTAGGCGCAGGGGAAATTCTCATGACTTCTATGGACAAAGATGGAACTAAAAGTGGTTTTGATAACAACTTGTATTTGGAACTTTCAAATAATTTATCGATTCCTGTTATCGCATCTGGCGGAGCCGGAGAGCTTTCTCATTTAGTTGACGCTGTAAAGCTTGGAAAAGCTGATGCTTTACTTGCTGCAAGTATTTTTCATTACGAAGAAATTTCGATTAAAAAAGTTAAACAAGCTCTTCGGGCTGAAGGTTTTGGTGTAAGACTCTAAGATCTAATCAATTCTTTATTTTTGAATTTATAAAAAATAGGCTCACCTGTAGCTATTTCTATTTTAACTATCTCTTCAGGTGATATTTTTTCTATGTGCATAACAAGCGCTCTAAGAGAGTTTCCATGAGCACATATCAATACATTCTTCTTTTCATTAAGTTCAGGCTCTATGACTTTCTCAAAATACGGAATAACTCTATCGGCTGTATCTTTTAAACTTTCTCCTCCTGGCGGAGGCTGATCAAAAGATCTTCTCCAAATGTGAATTTGTTCTTCTCCCCATTTTTCTCTAGATTCATCTTTATTAAGTCCAGATAATTCGCCGTAGTCTCTTTCATTTAAAGCAATATTTTTAACAGTTTTTAAAGATTCTTGTTCTATTTCGGAAAGAATTATTTCCCCTGTTAACTGCGCTCTTTTAAGTTCCGAAGTAAAGTGGATATCAAAAACAATGTTTTGTTCTTTTATTTTTTTTCCTGTGATTTTTGCCTCTTCCAAACCTTTATCAGTTAGACCCGGATTTTTCCAGCCTGTAAAGAGATTCTTTGCATTCCATTCACTTTGTCCATGCCTTACAAGAACTAAGTGAGAAAAATTTTTTTCTGAATTCATAGTGTCAAATCAGTTTTACGTTTATCATATCGCGCTTATGCCATATTTTATTGAATTTTTAATCGACAATTGGTTTATTGTTATTCCTTTAGTCTTTTCGTTATTTGCCCTTTACCTGTTAGACAGGATTTCGAAAGCAATAAATTTAGAACCTCATAAAGGAGTTGTTTTGATCAATAAAAAAAATGCTCTCGTTATTGATATTAGATCTCAAAAAGAATTCGATGAAGGAAAAATTAGTCAAGCGAGGCATGTCGGTCCTGATTTAGAGGTTTGTAAGAAGGAAATAGCAAAAGTTGATGGTAAACCAGTAATATTGGTTTGTCAGAATGGGACAAATTCATCTCGTATGGCTTCAGATCTTAAAAAGGAAGAAATTAGTGTTTTCGTTCTAAAGGGTGGAATAAATAATTGGGTTTCGGAAAAATTACCCTTAGTAAATTAAAGGTCGAGTTCAGTAATCTTTCGGGCTAAAGTATTTCTTCCCCAGCCCAATAGCTTAGCTGCTTCACTTTTTTTACCTTTTGTAACTTTCAATGCTGCTTTAATCATAGTTCCTTCAAATATCGGGGTAGCGCTATTGAGAATGTGATCATCACCTTTAAGAAGTTTTTTTGATGCCCATGATTCAAGCATGTCGCTCCAACTCATTTCTGGACCTTTACGTTGCAAAGAAAGGTCTTTAGGAATATCACTTATTGAAATCTCTTGACCAGGGGATAATAAAGTAAGTGACTGGCAAACATTTTGCAATTGCAAAACATTACCAGGCCAGATCAAATTTTCGAATAATTCTTCAACTTCTTTACTGAGAACTTTAACTTTGATTTTTGCATCTTCAGAAAACTTCTTCAAAAAATAACTTGTTAATAAAAGGATGTCTTCTTTCCTGTCTCTTAAAGGGGGTAAATTTATTTTTATGACATTTAGTCTATGATAGAGATCTTCCCGATAAGATCCGTTTTTAACTTTTTCTTCAAGGTTTTGGTTTGTAGCAGCAATAATTCTCACATCCACCTTTATAGGACTATTTCCTCCAATTCTATAAAATTCACCGCTTGATAAAACTCTTATCAATCTGGTCTGAGTTTCGAGAGGCATATCTCCAACTTCATCTAAAAATAAAGTTCCTTTATCGGCTTGCTCAAATCTACCAATTCTTTGATCACCAGCGCCTTTGAAAGCGCCTTTTTCGTGACCAAATAATTCAGACTCTAATAGCTCGACAGGTATATCCGCTACATTAAGCGAAATTAACTTTTTATTGGACCTATCTGAGTGTTCGAAGATTGCTTGAGATACTAACTCTTTTCCTGTACCGGACTCACCAACCAATAAAACTGTGCTATCCGAGTGGGATAATTTACCTATAGAATTGAACAAATCTTGCATTGCTGGAGATTTTCCAAGAATCTTTCCTGCTCTGAGACTTATTTCCTCGTTCTCTGAGAGTTTCTTTTGAACATTTTTCTTTTCAGAAATTGCTTTGTTAATTTTTTCTATTGCGGTATTTAGATCAAAGGGCTTGGCTATGTAGTCCCAAGCTCCCGCTTCAAAAGCCTCTACCGTGGTGTCTAAATCAGAGTGTGCTGTCATGATAATTATTGGAATTTTTTGATGTTCATTACGAAAAGTTTCCAATAAATCCATACCATCTCTTCCAGGCATTTTGAGGTCAGTAAGTAAAAGGTGAGGTGATTCAATATCAAGTTTATTAACTACTTCGTTTCCATCTTCAAAGGTAGAAACATTGAAACCTGCTTCCGATAAACCTGACTTTAAAACAAATCTGATTGACTCATCGTCATCAGCAATCCAGATTTTTTTACTTTTAGCCATTTATTCCTCAGTTTGCTTTTGTTTTTTCAAAGTTAACTTCTGTGATGGGCAGAAGAATCGTGAAAGTTGTTCCTGTTTCGTCACTAGAACAATCTATCGAGCCTCCGTGTTGATTAATAATTCCTTTAACAATAGATAAACCCAGGCCAGATGCTATTTTTTTTGATGAAACCAATGGAAAAAAAACAGAGTCAATAATATCGTCTGGAATCCCCGGCCCATTATCAATGAAATCCACCTGACAAGCCGTATTAAATTTTTTATTATTTATGAAAACTTCGTAAGCAACTCTACTTCTTATTGTAATTTTCCCTGACGTATTATTCTTTTTAAAAGCTTCAATTGAATTAGTTGCAAGATTAAAAAAAACCTGAGAAATCAAGGAATTATCTATTTCAATTAAGGGTAAGCTAGGATCATAATCCTTAAGAACTTGTACTTTTTGATTCTCAATGTTTTTTATGAAAGCAGGAATCTTTTCAAGAATGGTATGAATATTTTGAAAATTCTGTTCTAGCTTGAAACTATTACCAGAAACCTTATTAACAATATTTACGAGTCTGTCTGACTCTTTAAGAATAATATTTGCGAATTCTTTTTTTTTGGGATCTTCTATTTTTTGGGAAAGTAACTGTGCCGCGCCTCTAATACCACTTAAAGGATTTTTAATTTCATGCGCTAGCCCTCTAGAAAAAGCCTGAGTAATCGATGCCGCCGTTCTTTTCTTCATACTTTCAGAAAGAGATTCAGGTTTTGAATTATCAAAGAATTCAAAAATAATGCCTCTAAATTCATCGTTGGCAAAATAAGAAGCCTTAAAAGACGTTTTCTTTTGAAGATTGTCTTTAAGAAAAATTGTAGTTATGTGGCGTTTAAAAGATTTTTTCTTTTCAAGGATTTCTTGAAGTTCTAGCTCATTACTGGTTTTTTCTTTGAAAACTTGATCTATATTTTTTCCTTTAGATTCATCAAGAGAAGTACATAGAAAGTCTTCAGCAGATTTATTTAAAAATAAAACATCTAAATTGTCGTCAGTAACTAGAATTTTTGCAGACAATTCGTCTAAAACATTTTCAAAAAATATCATCTTTGAAAATTACTTTTATTTTTAATTTAAAAAGCTGAACCTTAAGACCTAGGATTAACCAAAAGATTTTTTCCGTTTGGGTCAATCCTATGGTCTTAAGCACTTTACACCTTGAGATTTATTTAGTCAGCGTACCTACAATGTGCGCTAAAATTTTGTAAGGATCTGCATTAGAAGCAGGTCTTCTATCTTCTAAATATCCATTCCAATCATGTTCAACTGTATAGACTGGTATTCTAATACTGGCTCCTCTATCACTGACTCCGTATGAAAATTCAGTGATTTTTTGAGTTTCATGTAGTCCCGTTAGTCTCATGTCATTGTCAGAACCATAGGAAGCAATTCCCTCGTCATGAACTTTTCCAAGTTTTTCACACATTCCTTCGAATAGCTCTTTTGAACCTTTTGATCTCATTTCCTCATTAGAGAAGTTAGTGTGCATACCAGAACCATTCCAGTCTCCTGTTTTTGGTTTAGGATGAATATTTACCCCAACGCCAAATTCTTCAGCTATTTTAAAAAGCATATATCTGCTTACCCACAAGTCATCCGCAGCTTTGATTCCTTTTCCAAAACATTGGTATTCCCATTGTCCTAAAGCAACTTCAGCATTTGTTCCAGTCAGAGTGATTCCAAGATCAAGACAAGCATGTAAATGAGCATCTGAAATCTCTCTACCCACAACGTTTCTTGCACCAACACCACAATAATATTCTCCTTGCTCTCTTTCTGGAGTGCCGTCTTCCCAACCAAGAGGTTCGCCAGTTTTCGGATCGGTAAAGAAAAATTCTTGTTCAAATCCAAACCACCATTCATCTGTAACCACTTCCGCGGCAGCGGCTCTAAAATTAGAAGGGTGTGTAGTATGATCTGCTGCCTGCACCTGTGTCATCACTAGATCATGCCCATTAGGGTTTGCATAAGTTTGTACAGGTAACAGAAGACAATCTGAACTGCCTCCTTCCGCTTGTTGTGTAGATGAACCATCAAAAGACCAGTCTGGAGCTGTGTCTTCGTCGGTAGCTTTTACTTTACTTCGCATATTTGCTTCAGGAGTGTATCCATCTAGCCAAATATATTCGTACGTATTAAAGTCTGTCATTATATTCTCCGTGTAAATAAAATTAGGAGAAAATATTAGCAAAGTAATTGCTATAAAATAGTGCATTTTTTGTCTTTAATTAGTGCTTATTTTGCACTATTTTAGTACATAAAGTCTAAAATCAAAGGAATTTTTTCAAAAAAGTCATCATAACTATGATTTCCTTCTTTTTCACTCAGCACATAAGATTTGGAAAAATACGATGATGTTTTATTGTGATCCAAAACTTCATCTGACATTTTTATAAGACAGAAGTGATTTAAAGGCTTCTTAAGTTCTTTTAACCCTAACTTCTGCAAATCCAAATAGTCCTTCATTGAAAATTCATATTCTTCGTCTGTATGAAAGTTTCTATGAAAACCTACTAAATCTTTCATTTCAGAGATATGGTTTTTCACAACAGGATTTATGGTCACTGATTTTAGGTCGTATCTATCTGCTACAAAAGTTGCATAAAGTCCCCCGAGAGAACTTCCTACTAAACAAACTCTACTTAAACTTTCTATAATTATTTTTTCTATCTGAGAGATAGCTTTTGAGGGGGAGGTATTTAAGTTAGGAGATTCAAAATTGATAAATTTTTCTTCTTTTAAATGAGACTCTAGAATTTTTGACTTTTTTGATTCCGCTGAACTATTGAACCCATGAAGGTAAATAATCTTCAATTGCTCTTCCATGAAGAATAGAATAATTCAAAAATTGATTCATAAAAAGATTCCATTGAAGACGTTCGTCCTTTTCGAAATTCATTTTTTTTAATTTAAAAATAGATAACAAATCTTTGTGAAAATTTTGAAATTCAATTACTTCCATCATTTTTGCTTCCTTGTAAGTTCTGCATTTGATAACAATATCTTTGATTCCAGTAACATCTTTGATTTGGAATTTTAATTCATCAGTAAATTTTGATAGCTCTTCTTTCGAAATGCTTATCTGACTTTTGATTTCAAGATTTCCAACTTGAAAAGAGAATTTATTACGTTTATCGAGCTCTCCAGAGAGCTTATTCATTAGAACAAAATTCTGCTCATAAATACTATGCAAGCTTTTTAAATTTCGATAGGTTTTAAACATTTGTGAAGTCTATAGAGATTTAATTCATTTTAAAAATTAGTCATAAGATGCCCATAGCACATTAGCTACAGTACTTCTATAAGGTCTCCAAATTTGAGAAATTTTTTCCATGTCTTCTTCCGATGGCCTCTTTTTAAGTTTTTTTATTCTTTTAACTGCTTCCATTAAACCTAAGTCTGCAACTGGCCAAACATCATCTCTTTTTAACGAAGCAAGCATGTAGCATTGGGCAGTCCATGGTCCAATACCTTTAATTTTAGTAATTTCTTTCACTAAATTTTCGTCATCCATTTTATGAATTTTCCTGAAATTAATTTCTTCATTCTTACATTTTTTCGCAAATCCAGTTAAGTAATCAATTTTTTGTTTGCTTAAACCGCATTCTTTTAAATCTGATTCTTTTATTTTCAAAAAGGATACTGGGGATATAGTTGGCATTTTCAACTTGAGCTTTTTATATATTGCATTAGCTGATGCGACAGAGAGCTGTTGTTCAATTATCAATTGCAAAATTCCTTTGAAGCCTTTATCCCTTTTATATTCCCCAAAATCAGAAAAATTTATGAACAAATCAACCAAATCTTGGTCTTTTTTAGCAAGATAAAAAATCTTTTTTTTTGACTTATGATTTTTAAATATTTTTGAAAGGGAGATATTTGCTTGTTGCTTTGACATAGGCGTTTATATGTTGTTCTTCATTATTCACAAAATTTTCTATTGCATCTTTGAAATTTGGTTCAGAAATCCAATGTGCAGAATAAGTGATCGTTGGCTTAAAACCTCTTTTAATTTTATGTTCACCCTGAACGCCAGGGTCAAACTTGTTGAGTTTATTTTTAATTGCAAATTCTATTCCTTGGTAATAACAGCATTCAAAATGCAAACAATCATATTCAGCTGAACAACCCCAATAACGCCCATATAAATTTTCTTTATCTTTAAAAAACATGGACCCCCCAACCAAACCTTCATTATTTGTATCTCTTGCAAGCACAAGAACGATATTTTCTTTTATCGTATTAAGGCATCCCTCAAAAAATTCTTTTGTTAGATATCCAAGATGCCCACTGCGTTTTAAATTTGTAGATAAGTAAAATTCATAGAACTGCATCATTAATTCTTGATTCAAATTAGTTCCAGAATAAGTTTGTATGTCTATACCTTGGTTTAAAACTTTTTCTCTTTCTTTTTTTACGTTTTTTCGATGTCTTGATCTAAAAGTATCAACGAAGTCATCGAATGTATTAAAGTTTTCATTGAACCAAATAAACTGAGCATTTTTTCTAACACTAAGGGATTTCTCAGAAAAGACAGTTATGTCCTTTTCCTCCGGAAACAAGACATGCCAAGAGGATATATTATTTTCCTCGCTAAGCTTTTCCACGCCAGAAAGAATTAGAGAAAATATTTGATCAGCAGATTCTTTGTCTTGATGAAGAATTCTTGGTCCAGAAGCAGGAGTAAAGGGTATGGAGGAGACCAATTTAGGATAATAATCTATGCCGTGTTGATAAAAAGCATTTGCCCAAGAGTAGTCAAAAACAAACTCACCAGAGGAATCGGTTTTAATGTAGAGCGGCATTGCCCCCAGGATCTCAGACTTTTCTTCTATAGAGATGTGCGCAGGATGCCAACCAGTATTTTTTCCAACACAATTTGTTTTTTCAAGCAGCTCAAGAAATTCGTATTTTAAAAAAGGATAATCGTTATCTGGAATTAGTTTGTTCCATTTTTCTTTATCAATTGAGCTAATTGAGTTATTAAATTTTATTTCCTTCATTTATACAAAAGCAGCAACAAAGCTTAAAAATATTCCTATACCTAACCAATGATTTTTTTTAAAAAATCTCGAACAATCCGAGGGTTTGTCAAAATTAGTAGCAATCATCAAAAAAAGGATTAATAAAATATTTGCTGATACTGCAAAAAAATATAATAAAGAAAAGGAATTAAAAATTCCTATTAAAAGAAGAAAAGTTATAAGTAAAAAATAACTTATCCATAAAATTAATTTTTCTTTACCTTGAAAATAAATTGCTGAGCTATTTACGTTGATTAACAAATCATCTTGTCTGTCTGACAATGCGTAAACTGTATCGTAGGCAAGTACCCAAAAAATGTTTCCAAAAAACAACAACCAACAATTTAAAGGAAATGTTCCTTTATAGAATGCATAAGCCATAAATATTCCCATGGAATAACAAATCCCTAAGTAAAGTTGAGGAATTGGTAAAAATCTTTTCATCAAAGGATAGCTAGAAACTAATACAATGCAGAATAAGGCTGTATATAAACTTTTGAGATTTAAAAAAAGAAGCAAACTTGATGACAAAATCATCAATATTAAAAACAACACAAGAGCTTCTTTATTTGAGACAGAATAATTGGCTATTGGCCTATTAAATGTTCTCAATACCTTTCTATCGATGTCTTGATCAAAGTAATCATTGATGATTACTCCTGCGGATCTCATTAGAAAACTGCCAAGACAAAATATTATTACTATTAAAAGTTCTGGATTACCTTCAGAGGCAAGCCACACTGCGGCTAAAGACGGCCATAAAAGAAGATATACACCAATAGGTTTATCTAGTCTTAAAAGGAAAAAATAGTTTTTTAATACGCCCAACATGAATATAATCCAATCCTCATAAAGATATTAAACTTATTTAGGTATGGAAGAATACATTAAGTGGGAATGCATTGTCTGCGGATTGATTTACGATGAAGCAGAAGGTTGGCCTGAAGACGGCATTGAACCCGGAACAAAATGGGAAGATGTTCCCTTTGACTGGGTTTGTCCTGACTGTGGAGTTGGAAAAGAAGATTTTGAGATGGTTCCTTTGGAGGGTGGAAAAAGCTACTAATACCAGATGTCTTTAACTGCAAAAATCCTGCTAGGGATGCTTCTCGGAATAATTTTAGGAAGTATCTCAAACTCTGTTTTTCAAGATAATTTACCAAGTTTTTTAAATTTCTTTTCAGAATTTATTGATGCTCTAGGAAGTATTTTTCTTTCTCTTCTAAAATTACTAGTTGTTCCATTGGTTTTTGTATCTTTAGTTGTGGGAGTTTCCAACCTAGCTTCTGACAAGCAACTCCTGACTATCAGCTCTAAAGCAATTGCACTTTATTTATTCACCACTGCATTGGCAATTATAAGCGCTTTATTTGTGAGTTCTTTCTTTGAAATGGCAAATGGTGTCAGCATGGTAAGTGATTCATCTTTTGAACAAGATGCTATTCCATCTCTTAAAGATACTTTTGTAAATTTATTTCCCAGCAATCCAATTGAAGCTATGGCAGCCGGTAATATGATTCAGATCATAATATTTGCTATGTTATTTGGGTATGGTGTAAACAAAATTTCAAACGAGACATCTAAAATAAGATCGTTCTTCATAGATTTAAATGAAATTATCTTAAACATTGTTAATTTTGTAATTTGGCTTTCCCCAGTTGGAGTATTTTGTTTGATATTTTCAACTTTTTCGTCTTTGGGAATATCAATTATCTTTACTTTGATTAATTACTTTCTAATCGTTGTAGGAGTCTTAATATTTCATGCTGCTTTTACCTATAGCTTATTACTAACTTCGTTAGCAAAAATTAACCCTTTAATTTTCTTCACAAAAATGAGAGAAGCCATCATTTTTGCTTTCAGCACATCTTCAAGCAGCGCGACTATGCCGGTAACTTTAAAAACTGTAGAAGAAAAGCTCGGCGTTGACAAATCTGTAAGTTCTTTTTGTATCCCTTTGGGAACAACCATAAACATGGATGGCACTGCAATCATGCAGGGCGTAGCAACGGTATTCATCGCTCAGGTATATCAAGTTGATTTGAGTATGATGGAATATTTAATGGTTATTATCACAGCAACTTTAGCCTCAATCGGAACTGCCGGAGTTCCTGGAGTAGGGCTAATCATGTTAGCCATGGTTCTTCAACAAGTAGGGTTGCCAGTTGAAGGGATCGCTTTAATTATAGGCGTTGATAGATTATTAGATATGTTAAGAACAGCAGTAAACGTATCAGGAGATGCAACTATCTCTTGTATTGTTGCAAATTCAGAAAATCAGCTCTCAAGAAAGGATTTTATTAGTTAAAAAATAGTTGCTAATCTGGTAAATTAGCGTTTTTATTCTCGGGAGAGTCACTTATGGAAACTTATATTTCTATGCCGCCAATCTTCGGCCTTTTCGGTTTGTTAATTGCATTTGTTCTTTATTTTATTGTTGTTAGTTATGACGAAGGTTCTGAAAAAGTAAAAAAAATTGCTGACCAAATACACTTAGGTGCAATGGTTTTCATGCGCCGAGAATACTCATATTTATTTTTCTTTGTTTTAGTTTTAATTGCCTTATCTTATTATGCTCTAGGTTTTAATACCGCACTTGCAGTTACAGCAGGAGCTCTTTCTTCGTCTTTAGCAGGTTGGCTTGGAATGTTTTCTGCTACAAAAGCAAACTCCAGAACAGCAACCGCTGCTGCTGAAAAAGGCTCAAAAGTAGCCCTTTCAATTGCCTTTTATGGCGGTTCGATTATGGGTTTGTGTGTAGCTTCTTTAGGTCTTGTAGGTTTAGGTGGATTGTATTTTTATTTTGGAGGAGATCCAGCAACTGCTAGAGCTATCGAAGGATTTGGAATGGGAGCATCCTGTGTAGCTTTATTTTCAAGAGTAGGTGGCGGGATTTATACCAAAAGTGCGGATGTTGGTGCTGATTTAGTAGGTAAGGTTGAGGCAGGTATTCCTGAAGATGACCCAAGAAATCCCGGTGTAATTGCTGATAATGTTGGAGACAATGTCGGCGATGTTGCTGGTATGGGTTCTGATATTTTCGAATCTTATTGCGGAGCGATGATTGCTTCAATTGCTATTGCATCTACATTAGACGATTCTGGAATGATGCTTCTACCTCTTGCGCTTGCTTCTATTGGACTAATAGCCTCAGTTCTTGGAATAATTATTGTCAAAGCATTTTCTTCAATGTCACCTGATGCTGCTTTGAGAACCGGCACCATAGGTTCAGCAGTTTTATTCATCATTGCTGCATATTTTCTAATCCAATTATTCATTGGAGAAGGATTTGTTAACATTTGGCTTGCTGTTCTAACTGGCGCAGTAGGAGGAGTTCTCATAGGATTGATTACTGAGTATTACACTGGAAGCAGTCCGATTAGGCAGATTGCAAAATCAGGAGAAACTGGCCCGGCAACTGTAATGATTACTGGCTTAGCTGTTGGTATGCAATCTGTGGTTCTTCCAATCCTCGTGCTTGCAACAATAATTTGGATATCGACAAGTTTGACTGGTTTATATGGAGTTGGAATAGCTGCTGTTGGAATGCTCGCTACAGTTGGTATAACCATGGCTATAGATGCCTATGGACCTGTCGCAGATAATGCCGGCGGCATTGCTGAAATGGCTGGTATGGGTCCAGAAACTAGAGAAATTACTGATGGCTTAGATGAAGTAGGAAACTCAACTGCAGCTATAGGAAAGGGCTTTGCAATCGGTGCTGCTGCTTTAGCAGCTTTAGCTATTATCGCAGCCTTTGTAGAAACGGTTGCGCATAACAAAGGAGAGTTTGAACTACTTCTTTCAGATCCTCGCGTTTTAGTTGGAATGTTTATTGGTATCTCAATTCCCTTTTTAATTTCTTCGATAACAATGACTGCAGTTGGAGACGCAGCCTTTGAGATGATCAATGAAATCAGAAGACAGTTTAGGGAAATCCCAGGATTACTCGAAGGAAATGCAGAACCAGATACAGCGAAATGCGTAGACATTGCGACTTCAGCAGCTTTGAAAAGAATGCTTATTCCAGGCGTCATTGCAGTAGGTGCACCTGCTGTAGTAGGTTTTGGTTTAGGCGCAGAATCCTTGGGCGGAATGCTTGGCGGCGGACTAATCGGATGCGTAGCGATGGCCTTGATGATGGCTAATGCTGGTGGAGCTTGGGATAACGCAAAAAAATATATTGAAAAAGGAAATCTTGGAGGAAAGGGCACTGATACTCATTCGGCAGCGGTTGTTGGAGATACTGTGGGAGATCCGTTTAAAGATACTTCAGGACCTTCAATGAATATTCTTATTAATGTAATGGCAATAGTAAGTTTGGTTATTTCCCCATTGCTTTAAATTTTTTTACTGGGCGATAATCAAATTTTGTTTATCGCCTAGCCACCTATCAAGAAGAATCTTAGATATTTCCTCGTCTTTTTGATTTAAACCTTCTACCAGTTTTTCTGCTTTTTTTATTAAGTGAGCATCTCTAGATAAATCGGAGATTTTAAGTTCTATTCCTCCAGATTGTTTGGTGCCTAAAATTTCTCCAGTACCTCTCAGCTTCATATCGATTTCTGAGATTTCAAATCCATCGTTGGTCGATTTCATCGCTTCAAGTCTCGCCTTAGCAATTTCACCAATCTCTCCGTGATAAATCAAAACACAATAAGCATCTAAATCTGCTTTCCTTCCCACTCTTCCCCTTAATTGGTGTAATTGACTCAAACCCAGTCTTTCGGCATTTTCAATAACCATCAAACTAGCATTGGGAACATCCATGCCAACTTCAATAACAGTCGTACAGACCAGTACATCGGTTTTACCGCTTCTGAAATTCTCTATTGCCTTATCTCTTTCATCTTTTGAAAGTTTGCTATGCACAAGACCAACATTCAAACCGTTGGTATTTTCCTTAATCCATTCTTTGGCTTCATCAGCTGCTTGAACATCTAGATTTTCAGATTCTTCAATCATAGTACAAAGCCAAAAAACTTGATTACCGGATTTACATACAGTCTCTAATCTTTTTACTATTTCGTCTTTCTTCTTATCACTATAAACCAGAGTTTCTACTGGTTTTCTACCTGGCGGCAATTCATCGATTTTCGAAGTTTCCAGATCAGCAAAAATTGTCATTGCTAAGGTTCTTGGTATGGGTGTTGCAGTCATGAATAATTGATGGGGCATTATTCGATCGGAACTTTTCTTAACCAAATCAAATCTTTGCTTTACACCAAATCTTTGTTGTTCATCTACTACCACAAGACCAAGATTTTTCATTTTCACTTTATCTTGAAAGACTGCATGCGTACCAATCAAAATATCAATTTCGCCATCTTCTAAGTCCTGATAGATTAATCTTCTTTTAGAAATAGGCATTTTCCCAGTTAATAATTCAATTTTTATATTTGAGTTTTTAAACCATTCTGAAAAGTTTTTGAAATGTTGTTCCGCTAAAACCTCTGTGGGACAAAGCAGAACAGATTGAGTGTCATTTTTTGCAGAGATATACATGCTCACAGCTGCTACTACTGTTTTTCCTGATCCCACATCACCTTGGACCAATCTCCTCATAGGCTTGGCAAGAGAAATATCATCTGAAATTTCTTTGATTGTTCTTTCTTGAGCCTTGGTTAATTTGAAAGGTAAATTTTCTTTAAATAAAGTTACTTCTTCTTTTGAAATTGGCATTTGTTTTGCTTTGAGCTTATTTATTTTTTCGGAGGCGATTTTGACTCCAATGAGATTCGTCGCTAATTCTTCGACTATTAAACGTTCTTGAGCCTCGTGTTTGTAACTATTGATTTTAATAATGTCATCATCAACAGAAGGACTATGAATTTTCAGTAAGGCATCTTTAACAGATAAAGAGCTTATTTTTTGTTGTTTAAATATTGAATCAATCTCCTTTTCGTTGAGATCTAGTTCCTCAATTTCTTTTAAACATTCTTTAATTATGTTTCTTGCTCTAAATTGAGTCAGTTTTGTAGAACCAAGAGAATAAATTGGAGTAAGGGTATTATCTAAAACAGGTCGTTTGGATGATGCAAAGATTTTATAGCTTGGATGAAACACTTGAAGCAAAGAACCATTCGTCCTAATAACACCATAGCCTCTAACATGTAGACCAACTTTAAAAGCTTTGGCTTGAGCAAATGAAAAATAAAATAACCTAATTTGTAAAAATCCTGTACCGTCAGATATTCTTGCCATAAAAGACCTTCTGCCTGGAAATATGGTCTTACTTTCAAGAATTTCACCCTCAAACTGAAATGCTTCTCCTGGAATTAAATCCTTTATGGAAGTTAATTTCGTTCTATTTTCGTATTTTTTGGGCAGTAAAAAGAGAGCATCCTGAATATAGTTAATGCCAATTTTATTGAGTTCTTCTTTAACTTTGGGGCCAACTCCTTTTATTTCTGAGATGCTTTTTTGAAGTGATTTGCTTTTCACTCTTTAAAAGCAATGGTTTCGATTTCTACTGAACTTCCCTTTGGTAATTTTGATACTTCATATGCAGCTCTTGCAGGATAAGGTCTTGAAAATATGTTGGCCATTATTTGATTTACTTTCTCAAAATGACTTAAGTCTTCTAATAACACTGAAAGTTTTACTATATTTGAAAAATCCATTCCATCGGCTTTTAAAATTTGATTAATATTTTCAAAAACTTGATTGATTTGATTTTCAATTCCTTCAACTAATTCCATCGTTTTGGGATCTAAAGGTATCTGACCAGAAATAAACAAAAAGCCATTTACTTTCACAGCTTGAGAGTATGTTCCAATGGCCTTTGGGGCATTATCAGTTTCAATTATCTTCACTTATTTCCTCTTCAATAATTGGAAGGGTAGCATTTCTTTGCTCCCAGCTATGTATCCTTGTAGCTGAAATGACAAAGTCTTTTCGACGCAATCTTCTTAGTATTTTTGCCAAATGATTTCTATCCGTTACTGCGAGCAGAATATAAAGATCCACTTTATTTCCAGCAGGTGGGTCACTTTTTATGCTTTCAATGTTAGTTGAGTACTCTGCGATTACTGCTGAAACTTCTGCAAGTATTCCAGCTTTATCTTCTGCAACAATTTTTATCTCTACTGAAAAGTCTCCTGACAAAGTATCCTCCCACTGTACTGGAGAACACAAAGCTGGATCATGACGAATTGGTAAGATGTTTTTACATCTTTCTTGGTGAATAACAATTCCTCTACTTGTTGAAAAGTGCGCAATTACATGGTCTCCAGGAATAGGTCGACAACAACTTGAATAGGTTACCACCAAGCCTTCAGCACCTGTAATTTGTAAGTTAGAGAATTGAATTTCTTCATTTTCTTTCTCATCAAGAAATTGCATGATTTGATGAGCAACAACAAGACTAGATCTTTTTCCTGAGCCGATACTTTCAAGAAGTTCTCTAACGCTTTTATAGTTTAAGGAGGTGAGAAGCTTTTTCATTTTATTTTTAGGAACATCTCTTAGTTTTGTTTGATGAGGTAATAAAGATTGCTCTAAAAGTTGTTTTCCAAATTTTCTTGACTCTGACTCTTTAAGATTCTTCAAATTATGGCGAATAGCCGATCTTGCTCTGGAAGTTCTAATGAAATCTAGCCAGCTTGGGTTTGTTTGCGGAACTTTATCAGTAATAATTTCTACAGTCTGACCACTTTCTAAAGGAACACTTAAGGGAGCAAGATTTTTATTGATTCTGCAACCGCTACAATGTAGTCCAATATCTGAATGCAAAGCGAAGGCGAAATCTATTGGTGTTGAATCCTTAGGCAAATCAATGATATCTCCTTGAGGAGTAAAAACGTACACTTCGTTGGATACTAAACCTGTTTTGATTACTTCAACAAAATCTGAAGCATCTTCTGATCGTGCATTTATTTCCATCAAGCCATTAACCCACCTTCTTGCTCTGGCTTGAACTGGGTTATCCTTTTCTCCAGATTTATAAACCCAATGCGCTGCTATTCCAAACTCAGCTAATTCGTCCATTTCACTCGTTCTAATTTGAATTTCAACAGGTAGTCCTTCAAAAGTCATGATTCCGGTATGCAGTGATTGATAAGAATTAGATTTTGGTATGGCTATATAATCTTTAAACCTTCCCTCGATGGGATTAAAAGCATTGTGTATTACACCTAGCGCCTTATAACAGTCCATGGCATTTGATGTGGTTATTTTCAAAGCATAAACGTCTAAAACTTCTTTCAAAGTTTTGGACTGTCTTTTCATTTTTTTATAGATACCATAAAAATGCTTTCTTCTGCTGGAAATTGCACAATCTAAGTCTTGCTCTTGCAACTTTTGATTTATGGAACTTTCAACTTTTTTTAGAATCTTTTTCCTTCCTCTGGTGTTATTTTTTACAGCTTCCTCGATAACTCTAAACCTAAGTGGATATAAAATTTCAAATGCCAAGTCTTCTAGCTCCCTATAAATTTGATGCATTCCTAATCTGTGAGCAATTGGTGCGTAAATTTCAAGAGTTTCATTAGCTATTCTTAATTTTTTTTCTTTATTAAGGAATTTTATTGTTCTCATGTTGTGCAATCTATCTGCGAGTTTTACAACAATGACCCTTATGTCTTCCGACATTGCAAGAACCATTTTTTGAAAACTTTCTGCTTGTAAATCTTTTTTTGAAGTTAATTCAACTTTATCCAGCTTGCTTACACCATCAACCAAGTTAGCAACTTCTTTATTGAATTCTTTCTTTAAAAAGGTTTTGGGAATACCTGAATCTTCAATAACATCATGAAGCATTGCAGCAGACAGACAGTCTTGATCCATTTTTAATTTTCCTAGTATTTCTGCAACGGCGAGAGGATGAGACACATAAGGATCTCCACTTACTCTAAATTGACCCGAATGTGCATTTGCAGCGAAAAAATAAGCTTTTTTTACTTGTTCAAGCTGATCTTGATCAAGATACTTTCCAAGGTTTTTGGTAAGTTTATTAAGGTTTTTTGTCTCAGTTGCCATTAGCAAAGAGAGTTTACCAAAAAAAAGTTATTCTATGCCTTCGTCGTCCGAAGTTAATTGATCAGAGAGTTCCTCTTCAAAGGCGTCAAAGTTAAAGCTATCTATGTTTTCTAGAGTTACAGTTCCAGCAGCAATCTCTCGAAGAGCAATTACTGTAGGCTTATCGTCTTCTGGGTCGATGGTAGGTTCTCTTCCGTCTATAGCCAGTTGTTTAACTCGCTTTGCAGCAAGTTTCACCATTTCATATCTATTTGGGATTTTTTTCAAACAATCTTCGACAGTAATTCTAGCCATGCATTAACCTCTTGAGGAAGTGGATTCTACTTAATTTTTATTGATTATTCTACTAATCTTTTAATCAAGTCTTTAGAAGCTCTTGAATTAAATTTTATAGGTGAAATACCTTCAAAAAGAATTTTTGACAGATCTTCAAAGGCTTTATCGAAATCATCATTTAAGACTAAATAATCGTACATTTCGGACTTACTGATTTCTTTTTTTGCTTCCGATAGTCTGTTTTCTATTGCTTCAGACGAATCTAGATTTCTTTTAATTAGTCTTTGTTTCAAATCGTCCAAAGACGGAGGAACTAAAAAAATAAGTTTAGCATCATCAAAAAGTTCTTTTACTGCATAGGCGCCTTGCCAATCCAATTCTAAAATTAAGCTTGAGTTATTTTGTTTTGTATTTATTTCAGCCTTTGAAGTACCATAGAAATTCCCAAAGACAGTTGCGTATTCAACATATTCTTCCTTTTTAATTTTATCTTTGAAATCTTTTTCAGATAAAAAATAATAATCTTTACCTTCTAAATCTCCTTGACGTTTTTGTCTCGAAGTATCCGAAATACTTTTTTCAAAGTTCGCAGACCTTGAGTCTTCAAAAAGCTTATTTATCAAAGACGTTTTACCACCTCCCGAAGGACTGGAAATAACAAAAAGTTTGTGGAGATTTTCAGGCATTGATAAAGTATGGAAACGTTGAAACCAATATGCAAGATTTTTTAGATAAAGCCATTGAATTAGAAGCCTTAAAGTTTGGAAGTTTTAAACTGAAATCTGGTATGGAAAGCGACTATTTTTTTAATATTGCTGCCTTTTTTGATTCTGAATCACTTTCTTTTTTAGCTGATTGCTATGTATCTAAAATATTGGACTTGAAGATAGATTTTGATTTATTTTTTGGCCCTGCATATAAAGGTATTCCCTTGGCGTCAGTTGTTGCAACAAAATATTTTGAAGCAACAAAAAAAAATATCCCTTTAGCTTTTGACAGAAAGGAAGAGAAAGGTCATGGCGAAGGAGGAATCATTATGGGAGATTTGGAAGGCAAGAAAGCTTTATTGATTGATGATGTTTTAACCGCTGGAACCGCCATAAAGAACTCAATAGAAATTATCGAAAGCAACAGCGGGACTTTTGTGGGAGCATTAGTTGCTTTGGATAGAGAAGAGCCTTATGACTCAGATAAAACTTTTCAGGAGTTTTATGCTGAGCAAGGCATAAAAATACATTCAATAGCAAAAATTTCGGAACTTAAAAAATAAAAAATGTTTAGTGGAATAGTTCAGGCTGTATCAAAGAAGGTAAAATTTGAGGAAAAGGATTACGGGTATAAGTTATCTATCACGGTTCCTGCTAATTTCACAAAAAAATTAAAGAAGGGCGATAGCGTTGCAGTCAATGGTGTTTGCTTAACGGTAGTTGATTTTAAAAAAGATCTGATTAAATTTGATGTTGTGCATGAATCAATCAAATTAACCAACATCTCAGAAAAATTTTCTGCCATACCATTTAACTTAGAGAGATCATTGAAGATCGGTGATGAAGTAGGAGGGCATTTTGTCTCTGGACATGTTCATAATATTGCTGAAATAATAAGTTTTGAGAATAAAAAAGAAAGAATTCTTAAAATTAAAATTCCCTCTAATTTGAAAGGATACATTTTCAAAAAAGGGTATGTTTCTATTAATGGAATCAGCCTGACTGTAGTTAATGTGACAAATAATTTTTTTACAATTTCTATAATTCCAGAAACTATTTCTAAAACTAATTTATCTTTTCTGAAAAAAGGTGATTTTGTAAACGTTGAAGCAGACCAACAAACGATTTCTATAGTAGAGACTGTTAAAAAATTAACTTAAGGCTTTTTTTACTAATTGGCTGACAACACCAGCATCTGCTTTACCTGCTATCAAAGGTTTAAGAGACCCCATTACTTTACCCATATCTTTCATGTCCTGAGCATCAACTTCAGAGATAACTTTAGAAACTAATTTAGAAACCTCTTCTTCTGACATTTGTTCAGGTAAAAATTCCTTTATGATTTCTATTTCTTGTTTTTCTTTGTCAGCCAATTCTTGCCTTTTCGCTTGTTCAAATTGTGCGATTGCATCATTTCTTTGTTTAATCATCTTTTCAAGAATTGAAGTAATTTGAAGTTCATCAAGATCTGACTTTTTTTCAATTTCAATTTTTTGAATTTCCGCAAGGATCATTCTCAAAACAGTAGTTCTAAATTTGTCACCATCTTTCATAGAAATTGTGACTTGAGTTTTAATCAAGCTTTTAAGATTTTTGGACATTTAGACTCTTGCTCTCAAAGGCGGCATTTTGCCAAACTTTCTTCTTTTCGCTTGTCTTTTTACTGCTGCTGCAGCTTTTCTTTTCCTTACAGACGTAGGTTTTTCGTAAAATTCTCTTTTTCTTATTTCTGAAATGATTCCAGCTTTATCACAAGACCTTTTAAATCTTCTGAGTCCGGAATCGAAAGATTCATTATCTTTTAGCTTTATAATAGGCATATTTATATTAGGCTGGCAATTCTATAGAGAGTTAAGATATTTTGCAAAATAACTTTTAATTAAAATGAAAATATTAGGAATAGAGACTTCGTGCGATGAAACTGGAATTGCATTGTATGACGGTAAAGCTAATCAAATTTTATTCGAAGCTTTATACAGTCAGGCAAAAGAGCATGATTTGTATGGAGGGGTAGTTCCTGAGCTAGCCGCTAGAGATCACATTAATCGGCTCTTGCCTTTATTAAAAAATAAAATGAAAGACTCAGGTATCTCGATGAAAGAGATAGAAGCAATTGCCTTTACTAATGGTCCTGGTTTAAGAGGTCCTTTAATGGTTGGAGCAGGCCTTGCAAACTCTTTATCTTATGCCCTAGATATTCCGGTAATACCTATACATCATATGGAAGCACATTTGATAATGGCAAAATATGACGCAGAAGATTTAACTTATCCTTTTATTAGTTTGTTAGTTTCAGGAGGACATACTTTAATAGTTAAAGTTTCTTCACCCAATGCATATAAAGTCATTGGACAAACAAAAGATGATGCTGTGGGGGAGGCTTTTGATAAAACAGCAAAATTATTGAAATTGGGTTATCCAGGCGGTCCAGAAATTGAAAAGAGAGCTTTGTTATCTAAAGGAAAACATCAATTTTCTTTTCCACGACCCATGATTGATTCTAAGGACTTAAATTTTAGCTTTAGCGGTTTAAAAACTTCTGTACTTTATATGGTGAAGGCTTTATTAGAAAAAGAAGACCTTTCAGAGGATACAGTAAACAATATCGCTTTTGAGTTTCAAAATGCTGCAATAGATTGTCTGGTTAAAAAATCTCTAAAAGCATGCCAAATTGAAAATAGTCAATCACTAGTCTTATCTGGCGGGGTTGCTGCTAACAAATACCTAAGAGAGGAACTAGAAAAGCATAAAGGAACCATAAATCTTTACTATCCAGATCAAAAACACTGTACCGATAATGGACTGATGATCGCCTTTGCAGGTTTCCAAAAAATTAAAGAGCAGACCAAAGATTTTACTATTGATGTTGCACCAAGATGGAGTTTAGAAAATGTCCAATAAGATTTTTGTAAAAGATTTAGAAATTGAAGCCATAATAGGAATCTTTGACTGGGAAAGAGATGTCAAACAACTCATAAAAATTTCTTATGAAGTAGAAGTTGATATCAAAAAAGCTTTTAAGTCAGACAATATAGAAGATACTTTTGACTATAAAACTACCTCAAAAAAAATAATAAAATTTGTAGAAAAATCATCTTTTCAGCTTATTGAAGCTCTTGCTGAAAAAGTTTCAAAAATTATCATGCAAGATGAAAGGGTGTTAAATCTTTCTCTATCTGTGTCCAAGCCTGGCGCTCTTCGTGGATCAAAAGAAGTAGGACTTAAAATTTACCGCTCAAGATAATGCCAAAAATATATTTAAGTCTTGGCAGTAACATTGAACCAGAGGAAAATTTACATCAAGCAAAAGAGCTTTTAAGTCAGCAGTACCAATTAGAAAAAGAATCAAAAACTTATAAAACAAAATCAGAAGGCTTTGAAGGTGAAGATTTTCTAAATCAAGTAGTCTGCCTTATAACTGAAGACTCTGCAGAAAAGGTTATTGGTACATTGAAAGATATCGAAACGAAAATTGGCAGAAAAGACAGGTCAGAAAAATTTTCCGATAGAGAAATAGATATAGATTTGTTACTTTATGGAAAATACGTCGGCAAAGCTCTGGGCAAAGACATACCTCACAAAGACATTGATTTGTATAGATTTGTTCTGGAGCCTTTAGCAGAAATTGCCCCTGACTTGATTCATCCGAAACATCAAGAAAAAATATCGGAAATTTGGAAAAAGAAGTTAAATAGCTTCGCCTAGATTTCTTGCTTTAACAAAAAGATTTTCTTCGTCTTTTTTCAAAAATCTACAAGCAAAACCCAATAAAACCATAGGTATTAACAAAACCACCAAAGACTGTGCCAGGGCTTGTTTTAACCCAATTGCTTCTGCCATTGATTTATTCATCCCTTCAGCAAGAAATTGCACTGTGTAAATATCACTCAACATACCCGTCAGATAAGGTCCCAGAGCTAGTCCGCCCATACTAAGCATCAAAATAAAAAATGCACTTGCCACCGCTCTTAATCTTGGTAAAACAAGCTCAGTTACTGTTGATGCTGCACAGCCCAACCAGGCAGTCGAAGAAATATGATAGAAAAATTTCCATGCAAAAGAGACATTGGCCTCAGGAGAATACAAAAATCCTAGACCTGTAACTGCCGTACCTAGGGCAGAAGCCATAATCAAATATAGCTTTCCATTTATGTATTTTTCTCTTAGTTTATCTCCAACAAAACCTCCCCCAATTACTCCTACCATGGAGCCAAAAGCAGTTATCAAGCCATAGATAACACCAACCTCAGAGGCTGTCATACCAAAATTTCTTATGTAAAAAGCTGGACCAAATGCACCTAATGCGTAGGTGACAAAAGTAATAAAAGGAAAAGCTAACAAACCAAGTAAAAGTGCCTTGCTTTTGAACATCAATTCAAAAGCAACTTTATCTCTAATTCTAAGACCTTGGACCCAATTACACACAATATAAAAACCTATTCCAAAGGCAATCCATTGCAAATAATCTCCAGTTGTTTGAATCAACCAATAGGCAGTAGATAAAACAAAAATTAGCAAAGCAAAATTTCTTAACAATTCCTTTCGTTTATTTTCAGCTTGAAGTAATCCAATGGGAGTTAATCCTACCAGTTCCCCAAAAGCTGCTTTAAGAGGATTCTCTTTTTTGGTTTCAGTTAAGCCTTCGCTTAGCCCTCTAGGTGGTTCTTTTATCTGCCAAGTTATTAGAGCCAGCAAAATTCCTGGAAGACCAACCGCCATGAAAGCCACTTGCCATCCTTTTAACCCAAAGGGAGCCTCAGATATTACTGGAAAAGCTTCGTTCCAGTTATCTACTATCAGCCCTCCAATGAATATACCTATTCCCGAACCTATGTAGAGCCCGCTTGCGTATATCGATAATACTGTTGCTCTTACTTTTGGAGAGAAATAGTCTGACAAAAGGGAGTAAGACGCTGGTGACGCACTGGATTCTCCAATACCAACGCCAAATCTGTAAATTGATAATGACAAAAAGGACTTTGCGGTTCCGGACAAAAATGTCATCAAGCTCCAAAAAGCCAAACCCAAACTTATTAAATTTTTTCTATTCCAAGTATCTGCAAGTTTACCCATTGGGATTCCAACTACTGAATAAAAGACTGCAAAAGCAGTTCCGTACAAAAATCCAATATCGCTGTCAGAGATATTTAAGTCTGCTTTTAAATCTTCTGCGAGAATGGTTAAGATCTGTCTATCTATGAAATTAAAGACATAGACTATGACAAGTAAAATTAGAGCAAATTTTGCACTACGGCCACCAACTTCTGGAATAGAAGGATTATTCATAAAACCTATTTACTAGCCTACTTTTGCAGTAGCAGAGCCAGTAATAACGGTAGCACCGTCTTGATTCTTTGTTTCGATAGCAATCTCAGCAAGGGTCTCGCCATCTTCTTCTTTGATATCTATGATTGTTGCAGTACTTTCTAAAGAATCTCCAGGCCAAACTTGATTGGTAAAACGAACGCCATATTTTTTAAGCATGCCGTCACCAACAAGGTTTGTAAGCATCTTACCCGTCATTCCCATTGATAACATTCCATGAGCAAAGACACCTGGATAACCTGCAATTTCTTTAGTGAATTTATCATCGGTATGGAGAGGGTTGTAGTCACCAGATGCTCCAGCATATTGCACAATCTGAGTTCTCTTCAAATCTTCTACGATCTTTTCAGAATAAGTATCTCCAACTTTAATTTCATTTTTCTTCAACATATTCTCCTCCTAATTTTCTACAGGTTTTTCTGTAACCACTCCAACAGAAGTTGCAGTAATAATTAGCTCACCTTCTTGATTTCTATATTCGGTTACACTTTCACTAAATTTTAGTTTCCCGGCTCTTTTGCTTTCTTTTTCCCAAGATTTTCCTGGTTTAATTTCAGCAGTAATAACATCGCCCACTTTCAAAGGTTGATGGTATTCATAATGTTGTTCGGCATGAAGACCCATTGCTGCTCCACCACCTCCAGAGCCAGAACCCGATGATTTCATTCCTGTAGCTTCTTTACCAGACCCAAACCAATTATCAGCACCAATTTTTGGTCTTAAAAAATAATCAGGATCAAATTGCGCACTAGATTGAATGAAAGTAGGGGGTGCAACAACGTTTTCGTCTTTTTCTTCGTAATACTTAGGATTTGCATCTCCAATTGACCTCGCAAACATCATAATGTGACTTTTTTCGACTGGCATTTTTATTTTTGACATTTTTACCTCACTCGTTAATTAATTTCCAAGCTTCATCAGCCATCATAACGGCATTTTCGCCAAAAGAGTCAGCATTTTTACCTGCTGCAGTTCCGTCTCTGACTCTGCCCATAATTCCTTGACTGATAGCTGCTAACTTAAATAAGTTAAAACCCATATACAAATTCCACTCCGGTTTGATTTCATAACCAGTTTTCTCTTCATACATTTCCAAATATTCCATTTCAGTAGGAATACCCAAATCTTTGCATTGTTTTTCATCCGATAAAACGGGATTTAACTTATATTGAATACAGTGATAACTAAAATCTGCAGCAGGATCTCCTAGCGTAGAAAGCTCCCAATCTAGTATCGCGCAAATTTTAAAAGTTTTTAAGTCAATCATGACGTTGCTTAAACTAAAGTCACCATGAACGAGTTTTGTTGCTTTTTCAGCAGGAAGGTTTTTTGGTAACCACTCCATAAGATTGTTCATAGATTTTATTTCTCTCGTTTCCGATGCAATATATTGTTTTGACCATCTTGCAACTTGTCTACCTACATAATTTCCAGGCTTTCCAAAAGTTTCTAGCCCGATACTTTCATGATCCACACTGTGCAACGTTGCAATTGTTTCGTTCATAGAATGATAAATCTTTTGTCTTTCTTCATTAGATGCTTGAGGGATATGAGGTTCCCACATTACTTCTCCATCTACAAAACTCATCAGGAAGAACTCCGTTCCAATGACTGATTCATCTTCGCAATGTATATAGGCTTTTGGAACTGGAACATCCGTTTTATTCAAGGCTGCAATTACTTTATATTCTCTATCAACTGCGTGCGCAGATTTCAAAAGCTTCCCTGGCGGTTTTCTTCTTAAGACATAAGATTCTTCCTGAGTTTTTAAAAGGTAAGTAGGATTGGATTGCCCTCCAACGAATTCTTCAATTGAATTTATGTCTCCAAAGTTTTCCAATTTGTCATTGAGAAATTCTTGAAGCTTGTTTTGATCAATCTCATGTCTTTCCGATACATTTTTTGTACCTGAATATTCCCCTTTGAACTTACTATTCATGCTAATCTCAAAAAAAGTAAATATACATCAATTTAAAGATCTGCCGCCATCAATTTTTAAAATCTGACCGGTCACATAGGAAAATTTAGTCAACCCTACTACAGCCTCAGAAATATCTCTTTCTTTTCCGATTCTGTTCAAAGGAATTTCATTAAGCAGTTCTTGTTCTTCAGATGAGCCATCTGAAGGCAATAATATTGCGCCGGGAGCAACGGCATTTACTCTTACTTCAGGAGCAAACTCACGCGCAAGAGTTTTGGTTAAATTTTCAAGTCCCGCTTTTGCCATAGAATAAATAACATAATCTTTCATTCCTCTATTAATCATTGCATCAGATATATTAATTATTAATCCATTAGATTCTGAAAGCATTTTTTTACAGTGCCTTGATAACAAAAAAGGTCCTCGTAAATTTGAGTTAATAAGATCATCCCAGTCAGAGTCGTTATGATTTTCCATATCTGTTTTAAAAAAAGATGAGGCATTATTTACTAAAAGATCCAGAGAATTAAAATTATTACTAATCTTGCTTATAAGTTCTTCTACTTGATCAAAATCATTAAGATCCAAGCTAAAAATTTCACAACTGCCTTTTCTTAATTTATTTAATTGAGATTTAAGGTTTTTAGCTTCCTTTTCAGATTTGTTGTAATGACAAATGATGTTGTAATCATTTTCATGCAATTTTTTGCATATATCTTCACCAATTCTTATTGCTCCTCCTGTAACTAAGGCAGTTTTATAAGTCATTTTTTTTATCCCGGATTACTTTTAATCTTTTATTGAATATTTTTTCTTTAATTTCTTCATCTCTTAGACCCGAAGTTTTCACTTTAACTTTCTTAAGATCATTCAAGAGAAATTTCCAATTTTTATTCGTTTTTGATGAAATTATTTTTAACTTTTGAAGTAGGTCTAATGAATTAAATAAATTAAATTCGTTCCTAAAAAAGTTCATTTTGTTAAGGCTGTTTAAAAGTTTTTTTTCATTTATATTTTTCTTTTCAATTAATTGAAATAATTCATTAAGCGTTTTTCTAAAATTTGACATTTTATTGGGCACCCTAATTTTTCTTTCAAGAATTTCTGAATAACTAGAATTAAGATTGATTATGGCCCATTTTTCACTAACCATGTCTATTTCACAATCCATCTTTTTAAGAAACTTTAGGTTCTTGTAATAGGTCTTTTCAAGTCCATCAAAATATTTGAGAGCTCCAACTTTTTTTAGTGTTGTAAAGTATTTACTAGAATTTTTATAACTAAGAGCCTTTTGTGTTTCATCCCAAATTCTTTCACCTGAGAGATAGTTTATTTCATTGTTTGACGACATTTTCTTTAAAACTTCCAAAGAGTCTTTTGAAATTGAAAAATTAAGTTCAGCTAGTTTTGATTTGAATCTTGCAACTCTAAAAAGCCTCAAAGGGTCCTCAGAAAAAGCTTTGGAAACTATTCTAATTCTCCTTTCTTTTAGGTCCTTAAGACCTCCAAAAGGATCATATAATTTTCCAGAATCATCCTTAGCAATAGCATTTATCGTAATGTCCCTCCTCTTTAGATCTTCAATTAATGTAACATCAGATTTTGTATTAAATGAAAAATTTTTATGACCTTTGCCTGTCTTTCTCTCTTTTCTAGCTAAGGCATATTGCTCCTTGGTTTTGGGATGTAAATAAACAGGAAAGTTTTTTCCTACTTGTTTAAAGCCTCGCTTTATCATTTCCTTATGAGAAGAATTTACAACAACCCAATCTTTTTCATTAAAAGGAATCCCTAATAATTCATCCCTTATTGCTCCACCAACTAAGAAAATTTTCATCCTTGCTTACTTTTTATAACAAATTTTTTTTGATCTTCTAATCTTAAAAATGTTAGTTCTTTTCCCCAACAACATCCAGTATCTAGAGCAATGATATTTGATATGTCTGTTTTACCCTGAAGTGCTGCCCAATGACCAAACACCAAAAAATCAAGGTCTTCCATTATTTTATTTTCTTTTCTAAACCAAGGAGCTAAATTTGAAGGAATGTTCTTTTTTCTACCTTTAAAAGAGAAATCAGGCAATCCATTTTTATTTACAACCCTGACTCTTGTAAAAAAATTAATTAAACCAATAAAAGAGTCAATAGAATTGAAATCTTTCTTATCTTGAAAAATCTTTTTCAAACTATTTTTTGTATTCTTTATTAATTCCAACTCACAAATCTTAGATAAAGTTTCAGCGTTTTTTAGCGTCATATCTTTTGGAATTCCTGCATGAACCATGGCAACTTTTATGACTTTTTCTTTAGTAAGAATTTTTTTTGAGAATACAAAAGGCTGCTGTATAAGAAATTTAGCCATTTTTAGACTTCTTTTGTGAAACATTTGAGATTGAAAAGTATCATCGTCACTTTGTTTTTTATTGTTGAAGAAACAATTTAAATAATGTAAGTCATGATTACCCAAGACTATATGAACTGAATCTTTAATTTTGAAAACATACTCTAAAACTTTCAAAGAGTCTGGACCTCTATTAATTAGATCGCCTGTTATCCATAAAAAATCTTTTGAACTTTTAAACTTTATTAGCTCTAAACCCTCTTTAAACTCTTCAAAACAACCTTGAATATCTCCAACTGCGTAATTAGCCATCATTCATTACCAATTTAGATATTTGGAGATATTCATTTAAAGATAGTTCGTCAGGACGAAGATTTAAGTTAAGATCCAAATTATTGATGCTTTCTTTTTTAAGGATATCTTGAAGAGAATTAGAAATTTTTTTTCTTTTTTTATTAAATAAAGCCCCAGTTACTTTCTTTAGATTTTGTAATTCTATTTGATTTACTTCTTTTTTCTTAGGAGAAAATCTAACAAATAAGCTATCTACTTTAGGTATAGGGCTAAAATATTCTTTCGAAACTTCTTTTGTAATTGTAACCTTGTATAAATATTTACAAATAACACTTAGCCTCCCATAGGATGAAGTCTTTTCATTTCCAGCACATCTTAAAGCAAACTCTTTTTGAAGCATGAAATGCATATCTAGTATTTTTTCATAATGCTTTTCGCACCAATCTAAAATTGGACTTGATATGTTGTAAGGAATATTTCCTACTACTCGAAACTGATTTGAAGCATAAATTTCTGAAGGGTTTAGTTTCAAGATATCTCCGTAAATAAAGGCATTTTTATATTTTGGAAACTTATTTCTTAAAAAAACCAATAAATCTTTATCTAACTCTATTCCAAAATAAGAGTTGCAAACATTTATTAGGTTTTTTGTTAAGTCTCCCTTACCCGGGCCAATTTCTAAAAGCTTGTCTTTGGCAACAACGTTGATAAGATTTGCTAAATCTTCTAATAGTTTTTTGTCTGTTAAAAAGTTTTGCCCAAATCTTTTTTTTGCTTGCATTTTAAAGCAACGAGACCGATGTTTTTAAGGCTTCGTTCATACTGGAAAAATCAGCTTTATTTTTTCCTGCTATTTCATAAGCTGTTCCATGATCTACTGAAATTCTGATAAAAGGTAGCCCCAAAGTTACGTTAAGGGTATTTCCAAAACCCATTGATTTGATCACAGGCAAACCCTGATCATGATACATGGCAAGGAAGACATCATATTTTTCTAAATTTTTTTCGATAAATGCTGTGTCTGCAGATATTGGACCATGAACATTCTCTTTTGAAGAACTCACAAAAGGCTTTAAAATTTCTTCTTCCTCATGACCTATATAGCCACCCTCACCAGCATGAGGATTAAGACCTAAAAGACATATTGAGGGGTTTTCGATTTTCCAAGTATTTTTAAATTCTTTAGAAATAATCGAAACGGTTTCTTCTAGGTTCTTTTTCGATATTTTAGATGGAACTTCAGATAATGGAATATGTGTTGTAAGAAGTGCAATCTTCAGTTTTTTATTCATTAAAAGCATCACTACTTTTTTTGTATTAGAAATATCCGATAAAAATTCTGTATGACCAGAGAATTCAAACCCAGACTCATTTATTAATTCTTTATTTATTGGTCCAGTAATGAGACCTTTGAATTCGTTTTTGAGACAGCCTAAAGCACCATAGGAAAGGATATCAATAATATAGTTTGCATTAGCTATGTCTGGCTCGCCGAAAGATACCTGATTTTGAAGAGAAAAATGTTTAAAAATTACTCCTTTTTCTTCTGAGTTTTCATCAATTAAATTCAGATCAATATTATTTCTATCAATCAAATCTAAATATAAAGTTTTGTCTCCAGCTAATACAAAGTTTTCTTGCAAGTCTTTATTTTTGGATAAAGCTTTAAGGGTTATTTCAGGGCCAATACCAGAGGGATCACCTGGCGAAATAAAAAATCTGGTCATGAAGAAATTTTAATATCTACAAATGCCTCTGATCTAATTTCTTCAAGAGTATTTTCTAGCTGTTCTCTATATTTTCTTTGAAAGAGAATACCGTAGGCTTTATCTTTTAAGAGGTCATCAGATATATTTTTTTCTCGTCTATCTAAAACTTTTAAAATGTGCCATCCAAAAGCACTTTTGAAAGGTTTACTAAATTCATTTTTACCCGTTTTTGACATTACTTCTTCAAACTTTTTGTCATATTTACCTTTAGGAGCCCAGTCAAGTTTTCCACCATCAAGTTTTGAGCCAGGATCGTCAGAATAAACTCTGGCCAAGATATCAAGTTCTTCGCCATTAGATAATCTTTCGTAAAGTTTATTTATAAGATCTTCTGCTTGTTTCTCGCTTCTAATTTCTGATTCCTCTATGAGTACATGTTGAACAAGTGTTTGGGATTCGGTTTGTATGGTTTCTCCTCTTATATCTTCAAGCTGGATAATGTGCGTTCCAGCTCCACTCTTTATTGGACCATGAATATCTTTTTTTTCCATTTTGTTTAAATGCTCAACAAATAATGAAGGAATTTCAGACCTTGTACGCCATCCCAAATTACCATTATTTTCTGATTCAAAAAGAGCAGAATACTTTTTTGAGGCTTCAAAGAATGAAAGCCCATTATTCATTTCTTCAATAATATTCTTAGCCTTATTTACATTTTCTTCATTATTATCATCTTTGATCAAAATCTGATTAATTTTGTATTCAATTGCGATTAAGCTTTGTCCTTCAGTAGAATTTATGTAATTCATCAGCTCCTGATCTGAAATAATTATTTTAGGACGAACCAATCCTCCTTGGACTCTTCTAAGAATTAACTCTGTTTTTACAGCCTCTCTAAAGTTTTTGAATTGTTTGCCCTCACTTTCTATTTTCTTTCGAAAATCTTGAAGCGATAAACCATCTTGCTCAGCAAATCTACTTAACGATTCATTTAATTCTTGATCACTAATTCTGACTCCAAACTTCTTTGCTTTTTGCAACAGAATTTCATCCATGATTAATTTTTCAATCACTCTGGAAAAAATAATTTCTCTTGGAGGCAGTCTTTCTCCACTCTCTTCAAAATTAGTTATAGTATTTTCTAATGCCTCATTTAATTCTGATTCCATAATTATTCCGTCATCCACAATTATTGCTATGCGATCAATAAAATTAATTTCCGTTTGTAAAAATAACGAATAAAAGCAAAATGCTAAAAAATAATATTTCATAAACTTCTTCTTCTTAAATAATTTTCTTTTGGTCTTCCTATCGAACCAAGACCTTTGAGTTCAAAAAATAATCTTATCCTATCTTTATGATAATCTTTAAAAGAATCGTTTTCCAAGATACTTACCCAATCAAGTTCTAAAGTTTTCATATAAGCAAAACCCACTATTAGACCATCGTTCTCATAATCTATAGAAAATACATTTGAAACATTTTTTTCTTGCTCAACATCATGAATAAATTTAAACCCGCCACTCCAATTTTCAAAGAAATTCAAAGCTGCAGTAAATTCTAGAGAATTTATTTCCTTTTTATAAAGTGAAGTTTCGGCTAAATCATAAATTTGTATGTTTTTTATGAGGTTATGTCTTAGAGAAAGTCTGTAACCTGTTGAGTCAAAACTAAAGGTATTTTTGTATGAGCTAAAGTTATTATCATTATCAATAGATATTTTAGATAGAAAATGCAGTCTTTTATTAACTCTATAATCAACTTTCAGAGAGAATGGATCTGGAAAATCTATTTTTAAATTTTCATAAAATAGTTTCTTTGTTCCTATCGTATAAAGCTTTGAAAGTTTAATATTCAATTTACTTTTTTCAGAGCCAAAAAGAGAAAATTTAGCTCCTACATCTATATCTTTTTGATAGCTTAAGAACAAATCTCCAAAAGTTTGGCTTTCGTTTATGGAAGATAGCTTTAAACCAGAATCAACCTTTACTTTGTTAACAATTTTTTTTTGATCCGATACTGCTAAGTTTAAAAAAGGCTCTACGAAAAATTTTGAGCTTTCAGTTTTTTTGTAAAACTTTAGTGATTGTTCCAAATTTAGAATAGGAAGAAATCTACTTAAACTTTGAGTATCGAAATCTTGATAGGAATAATTAAAAGAAAGATTAGTTTTTAAGAAATAATTATTTTTAGCAAAAGCATGAGAAATTTCTGGTTTTAAGTTGATTCTCAAAAGATTTTGTTTGTCGTCATTCCTAAAGGCACCACCTTTATTAAAATAGGCAAAATCCATATCAATGTGAAAATTTAAATTATCTTTGTTTACAAAATAATTGAACTGTAACCCAGGCAGTCTTTGAAATTGATTTTTTGCAAGAGGATTAGTAAGTTTGAAAGAGTTTAAATCTGTTTTTATCTTTAGATTCCTGCTAAAAAACTCTAAATTGATTTTTTGAGGCAAAATGTAAGTTCTTGATAAACCGCTAAGAAAACTTCCTAAATCTGATAAATAAAAAGGGTCTCCTGAAGAAGAAATATCGAAATTTAAAAATATTGAATTTTTAAATTTTTGCTCATGAAAAAAATTATACGACCACCTCAAATCATCGGTTTCAAGAATTTTGAATGACGATTCATCATCTTTTAAAAAAGAAGAGTTGAAATATCCTTCATAACTTTTGCCCAAGTATCTTAGTTGGTTTGTTAGTCCATAACCTCTTTGAGTCATCAATCTGGGCTCAAGAGTGAGATCAAGATTTTCTTTAAGATTAAGATAAACCGGAATTTTTACGTCAAGACCCGATCTTTCATTAATAGAGATTTCTGGAAGAAGTATTCCGCTTTTTCTTTTCGCGCTTACGGGAAAATTTGCACTATTCAAATACGCTAGAGTCCGACCTTGAACTTTAAGCTTGCTCTTTTTTGCTGAAAGAGTTTCATTACTTTTTAAGAATTTTAATTCTTTCGACTCAACCCACCAAATTTTATCTTCACAAGGACAGCTTGAAAATTCAACATCCTTCATAATCGTTTCATTTTCAGAAATGCTTACAAACTTAGTTTGCCCGTAAAGAAAGTCATCTAGGGAAGAAAAACTAATCTTTTCGCTGGAAAACACTTTATTTTTGTTATCTAAAGTTACTTGGTCTGCTTTAAATAGAAGATTTTCTACTTTTAGAGATACATTACCCTCTAATAATAAAAGTTCATTTTTAGTATCAAATAAAGTTTTATCAGCCTCAAATTCAATATCAGAAGGAAAAATGCTTCCAAAATAAAAAGCAGTGAAAAAAAGAAAATTAAATATCTTACTCAAGAATGCTATTTTACCTTTAAAAGTATTTAATATTAGAGATATACAGAATTTTAATTCTGTTTAAAATAATTATTTTTAATAGGAATTTTTATGAGCAAATTAACAAACAAAACTTTATTCGTTTCAGGCGCATCAAGAGGCATTGGACTAGCAATTGCTAAAAAAGCAGCTCAAGATGGAGCTAATGTAATTTTAGCTGCTAAAACAGCTGAACCGCACCCAAAGCTTCCAGGAACAATTTACACAGCTGCTGAAGAAATTGAAGAAGCCGGAGGTAAGGCTTTTCCTGTTTTATGTGATGTCAGATTCGAAGACCAATTGGAAGAAGCAGTAAATAAGGGAGCTGATCATTTTGGAGGCATCGATATATGTGTGAATAATGCTAGTGCTATTCAATTGACTAATACTCTCCAAACCGACATGAAAAGATATGATTTGATGAACCAAATAAACGCAAGGGGAACTTTTTTAACTTCAAAGAAGTGTCTACCTTTTTTGCTTAAAGCTGAAAACCCACACATTTTGAATTTGTCTCCTCCTTTGGATATGAATCCTAAATGGTTTGCAAATAGTGTTGCTTACTCGATTGCTAAATTTGGAATGAGTCTTTGTGTATTGGGAATGGCTGAGGAATTTAAAGAACAAGGTGTTGCAGTAAATGCTTTATGGCCTAGGACTGCTATTGCAACAGCAGCGGTAAAAAATATTCTTGGTGGAGATGAAACTGTAAAAGTTTCTAGAACTCCTGAAATCATGGCTGACGCAGCCTATGTAATTCTTACAAAAGACTCAAAAGAGTTTACCGGTAACTTTTGTATTGATGATAATTTGCTAGCTGATAATGGAGTGAAAGATTTTTCAAAATATGCCGAAGTACCTTTTGCTCAGTTAGCACCAGACTTTTTTGTCCCAGATGATATTCCTCCCCCCCAAGCAGCGATAGACTCCTAAAATTTTGATTCAGCCAGTCGATATTTCCGCTGAATCCTTAAAGTGGATATCAAAGAGCATTGGTGTATCAAATGAAGATATTCTATCTAAAGGTCAAAAACTTCGAATAGAGTCAAGTCAAAGGACATTTTTTCGAATTCCTTTCAAAGATAAAAGCTCAATACTCATGGTGGTCCCTGAAGGAATAGATGAAAGTATTGAGTCTTTTTACACAAAAGCAAAAATTTTTAAAAGGGCAAATGTAAATGTCCCAGCTATTTATTTTAAAAATGACTCACTCGGTAATTTGATCGTTGAAGATTTTGGTGATGACGTTTTGCAATTTTATTTGAATGAGAAAAATTCAAATAAATTAATCAAATTAGCTATAGAACAGATTCATAAAATTGAAGTAACAGAATTAGACGAAAGCATATTTTCTGACTTTGAAAAAGTTACTGAAAATAATTTACACCTATTTAAAAAATTCTTTTTAGAAGAATTTTTGGAAGTTCCTGAACTTGACAACTTAAAAGAAGAAATTGATGAATTTTATTCGATAATTATCTCTGAGCTCAAAGATCACCCAAAAGTCATAAATCATTATGACTTTGAATCGAGAAATTTAATTTCATTGTCAGAAAAAAAAATTGGTGTAATTGATTTTCAAGATGCTTTGATAGGCCCTTTGGGTATAGATTTAGCTTCCATATTTAAAGATCTTTATAAAGAATGGACTAAAGAAGAAATAGCTAACTGGCTTGATTTTTATGTTGAAAACTCTCAAATCGTCAAAAGTTCCTCAATTAAAACTCTAGAAGTTAAAAGAATGATTGATATTGCAAGCCTTCAAAGACAGATAAGGATATTAGGTAAATTATCTCAAGTATTTTTGGAATTAAAGAGATCAGATAGATTAAAAGATTTTAAAACTATTCTTAAATATCTAATGACTACTTCTTTAGAATATGGCGAAACAAAAAGATATAGTGATTTTTTTAAAAATTTAATGCCGATCTTAGATCAAAGGTTAAAAACACTATGAAAGTATTTATTCTGGCAGCTGGTTTTGGAAAAAGGCTAAGACCTTTTACAAATAACTTACCTAAACCATTAATAAAGATTAAAAAAAAGCCTCTTATTTATTGGAATCTTATAAATATCAAAAAGGCAGGCTTCAAAGATATAGTCATAAACACTCACTATTTATCAAATAAAATTATTAGATCGGTGGGTTCAGGGAAAAAATACGGTTTAAAAATCAAGTATTCTCATGAGGAAGAAATTAAAGGTACTGGCGGGGCTTTAGTAACAGCCAGAAGATTCATTCAAAAAGAACCCTTTTTATTAATCAGCGGAGACCTTTGGAGTGATTACCCTTTTGAAAAATTTTTAGACTTTAAATTGAAAAAAGCAGCTCATTTAATTTTCGTTAAAGAAAAAAAATCAAAAGATGCATATCTTGAAGCTGGCATTGTAAAAAATTCAAAAATAAAAAATAATTTAACTTATGCAGGCATTGCTGTCATAAATCCAAAAATTTTTAACGGTTTAAAAGAGGATTATTATGATTTGTGGGCAGATTTACTTCAAAAGTATGTAAAGCAAAATGAAGTTACAGGAGAGATTTATTCGGGCGATTTAGTAAATTTAAACTCAAAAAAAGAGTTGAACTTGTTAGACGGGTTAGTAGTCGAATAGTAAACTTCTGTTTATGGCCAAACAAAAGAATGTAATAGCTCCATCAATTTTATCTGCAGATTTTTCCCAGCTTGGGAAAGAGGTTGATGCTGTATTGTCGGCTGGTGCTGATTGGGTTCACTTTGATGTAATGGATAATCACTACGTGCCCAATCTTACAATTGGCCCTATGGTATGTAAGTCCTTAATTGATTATGGAATAGAAGCTCCAATCGATGTGCATTTGATGGTTAAGCCAGTGGAAAGACTGATTGATGATTTTGCCGAAGCAGGCGCGTCTGTTATAAGTTTTCATCCGGAAGCGACTGAACATATTCACAAATGTGTTCAAACTATAAAAAATTATGATTTAAAAGCTGGCATGGTTCTTAATCCAGCTACACCTTTAAGTACAATAAATTCTATCCTGCCTGAACTAGATTTGGTTTTACTTATGAGCGTAAATCCCGGTTTTGGAGGACAACAGTTTATAGATTCAACAATACCTAAAATTAAAAAGCTAAGAAAGAGGATAGATTCATTGGACAAAGAAATTAGGTTAGAAGTAGATGGAGGAATTTCAAAAGAAAATATTTTGGAGGTTTCCAAGGCAGGCGCCGATACTTTTGTTGCAGGCTCTGCTATTTTTAATACAAAAGATTACAAAGACACAATCTCAAATTTAAAATCTTTAATTGATTAAATTACTTTTTCTCCTTTTACTGGCACCAGTTTTAACTAGTTCTGATAAACAATGCAGTTCAATTTCTATTGAGAAAGCAAATTTATGCGTAGAATTGGCAATTTCTCAAAGAGAAAAATCAAGAGGTCTCATGTTTAGAAAGGATTTATCAAATTCAGATGGAATGTTGTTCATATGGAAAAATGAAGGCAGGAGATGTATGTGGATGAAAAATACTTATATTCCTTTAGACCTTGGCTTTTTTAGGGAAGATATGACTTTGATTGAAGTGAAGAATTTGTTTCCTAGATCACTTGATTCTGTATGCTCATCCGAACCTGCTAAATATGCTTTGGAACTCTCTAAAGACTGGTTTTCATCACATAATATTAAGAATAATTCAAAACTGATCCTAAATTAAATGAGAGAAAAGGAATTTTATAGTCAAAAAGGTACATATAATCGTGTACCTTTATCAAAGAAAATAAAGGCTGAAAAGCTTATACCAATTGATATTTTTGAAAAATTTAAGTCAAAAGGCTCTTATTTTTTAGAATCTGCAGAAGTTGACATGAAATGGGGTAGATATTCGATCATTGGATTACCATCTGAATCTTCAATTAAAGTTAAGAATTCTGAAATTTTTCTAAATTTAAAGGGTATTGAAGAAAAAATTTTTTCATCTGATCCATTAAAATTTATTGAAAATTATTTAAAAGAAAATTTTTATCCTGACACAGGTGATTTACCAATTTTTTCCGGAGGATTAGTTGGTTTTTTTGGCTACGAATCCATTAGGTTAATTGAAAATAAACTTCAAAGTACTTCAAAAAATCCAGCTCATGAAATAGAAGATATAAATTTACTTATATCTGACAAAGTGATGATTTTTGATAACCTAGAAAAAACTTTAGAAATTGTTTTTTATTCAGATCCAAATATTGAAAATTCATACTCAGAAACATTTAGCGAGATTGATGAGTTGATAGAAAGACTAGAATCTCAAGATGATAGTAAAACTGAAGAAGTTACATCCAGAAATGAAATAACTTTTAAATCAAATATGAATTTCGAACAATATACAAAGTGCATCCAAAAAATAAAGAATTATATAATTGAGGGAGACGTAATGCAGGTTGTTTTTGCTCAAGAAAGGTCAGCAGATTTTGATCTTCCTCCTTTTGAGCTTTATAAATCCCTTAGAAAATTAAATCCTTCTCCTTACATGTTTTTCTTGGACTTTGGAGATTACCAATTAGTTGGATCATCTCCAGAAATTTTAGTAAGACTTGAGCACGGCAATATAACCGTCAGACCAATTGCTGGAACCAAACCTAGAGGCAAAAATGAAAAAGAAGACCAACAACTTGAGGACGAACTTAAAAATGATCCAAAAGAATTGGCAGAACATTTAATGCTTATAGATTTAGGTCGCAACGATATCGGAAGAGTTGCTGAAATTGGGTCAGTAAATACTAATGAAAAAATGATTATAGAAAGATACTCTCATGTAATGCACTTGGTCTCCAATGTAGTGGGAAAAGTTAGAGACAATATTTCTCCGATAGATGCACTAAGAGCAACTTTTCCGGCAGGAACTCTTACAGGCGCTCCCAAAGTTAGGGCTATGGAAATTATTGATGAACTAGAAGTTTCAAGAAGAAGAATATATGGCGGTGCAGTAGGGTACATATCTTGGTCAGGAAACATGGATACTGCAATTGTCATCAGAAGTGCCGTCATCAAAGATAAAAAAATATATGTTGGAGCTGGTGGAGGCATAGTTGCCGATTCTGTTGCAAAGCATGAATGGGAAGAAGTAAAGAATAAAACAATGGCAATAGTCAAAGCAATTAACAGTATAGGTTCTTGAATGTTATTGATGATCGATAATTACGATTCTTTTACTTATAACCTTGTTCAATACTTTGGAGAGTTAGGCCAGGAGGTTATAACTTTCAGAAACGACCAAATAACGATAGAAGAAATAAGGAAATTAGACCCTAAATATATTGTAATATCTCCAGGACCTTGCACCCCAAAAGAGTCTGGGATATCAATGCAAGTTATTGATTATTTTAAGGAAAATAAGCCTATTTTAGGTGTGTGTTTGGGACATCAAGCCATTGGCGCAGTCTTTGGTGCAAATATCATAAAAGCTAAAGAACTTATGCATGGCAAAACCTCTGAAATACAGCACGATGGCAATTTCTTATTTGAAGGCATGCCTGATAATTTCACTGCAACCAGATATCACTCTTTAGTCATTGAGGAAAAAACCCTTTCAGAAGATTTTATTATTAACGCGAGAACTGTTGATGGTTCTATCATGGGAATTCAACATTGCAAATTGAATGTTAGTGGGGTTCAGTTTCATCCAGAATCAATTATGACCGAAGATGGTAAAAAACTTCTTTCTAATTTTTTAAATACAATATGAATTCAACTGAAATCATATCTAAAGTTTCCTCAAAAAATCTTTCTCAGGAAGAAACTGCGTTCGTCATGCAAGAAATTTTTATTGGAAAGATTTCAGAACAAGATATTGAAAATTTTCTTCTTAGTCTTTCTGGAAAAGGAGAAACATCAGATGAATTAACTGGAGCTGTCCTAGCAATGAGAGCTGCGTCTTTAAAAGTTGATTTGAAAGAGAAAGATAATCTTGTTGACTGTTGTGGAACAGGAGGACTTGGAAAAAGTATGATGAACGTATCTACAACTGCAGGTTTGGTATCAGCAGCAGCAAAAATTAAAATTGCAAAACACGGTAACAGGACAGCAACTGGTAAAAGTGGCAGTGCTGACGTTTTAGAAGCAGCTGATGTAAATTTGAGTCTTAGTCCAAATCAAGTTGCTAAATGTATTGAGGAAATTGGAATTGGATTTATGTTCGCTCAAAATTTTCATCCAGGAATGAAATTTGTCATGCCAGTAAGAAAACGAATTGCTGATAAGACTATTTTTAATTTGCTTGGACCACTTACCAATCCTGCAGGTGCAAAAAGACAATGTATTGGAGTTTATGATCCTAAATGGGTTTTGCCTGTTGCAGAAACTCTAAAAAATCTTGGAACAATTAAAGCGATGGTTTTTCATTCAAAAGATGGTCTTGATGAAATTAGTTCAGTAGACAAAACATTTGTGGCGGAATTAGAAAATAATAAAATTAAAGAGTATGAAATTGATCCAAAAGATTTTGATATTCATCATGATGATTTAAATGATCTTCAAATAGACTCTCCATCACAAAGTCTAGAACTCATAAAAACAACTCTTCAAAATAAAGGCTTTAAATCAGGCGAAGATATAACAAGTTTAAACTCCGCTGCTGTAATTTATGTTTCTGACTTAGTAACTAGCTTTGAAAAAGCATTTGAGGTTGCAATTGACATAATAAAGTCTGGATCAGGCTTTGATAAGCTTAAGGAATTAGCTACTTTTTCTAATAATTTTAATGAATCAGCTTAATAAAATAATAGAAACTACTAAAGAAACAGTCAAAAAGTCTAGTTCTTATAGGCCGATTTCTTCTTTAGAGGAAGATTTTGAAAAATATGAGAAAAGAGGCTTTATAGAAGCAATTTCGACGAAGGTTTCTAAGGAAGAAACAGCTATTATTGCTGAAATTAAAAAGGCATCGCCCAGCAAAGGCCTTATAAGGCAAGACTTTGAGCCGAAAAAGATTGCAGAAGATTTTGAAACAAATGGCGCTACTTCTTTAAGTATCCTCACAGACGAACCATTTTTTCAAGGAAAATTGGAGTACCTGGACATGGTAAGGAACACCTGTGCATTACCAATTTTAAGAAAAGATTTCATGATTGATCCTTATCAAATATATGAGACAAAGGCTTCAGGAGGAGACTGTATACTTTTGATAGTTGCTGCTCTTGATTTAGTACAATTGAAGGACTTTTCTCAGTTAGCAGAAGAGTTAAATCTGGATGCTTTGATCGAAGTTCACTCAGAAGATGAATTGAATATAGCTTTGTCTGTCGGTCCAAGATTATTAGGTATTAATAATAGAGATCTCACAAACTTTGAGGTCGATAAAAATTTGGCGATAGAATTAGCTAAGCAAATATCTAAAGATGTGATTGTGGTTTCTGAAAGCGGTATTAGTTCAAGAGAAGATATTTTATCTTCTAAGGAGCAAGGCATTCATTCCTTCCTCATTGGCGAAAGTTTCATGCGAAAGCCAAGTCCAGGCGAAGCACTTCGAGAAATACTTGTCTAAAATTTACTGATTTCTTTTTCCAATATCTTTTCTGTAAAAAGCGCCACTCCAACTAATTTCAGAAGTAGCTTCATAAGCTTTTTCAAAAGCGGTATCTAAATCATTTCCTAATCCAGTAACACAAAGAACCCGACCGCCATTTGAAAGAATTTCTTCTCCTTCTTTCTTTGTTCCACAATGAAATACCTTTGTGGTTTCATTCTCTTCTCTTATACCCAAGATTGGAAAACCAGTTTCATATTTTTCAGGATAGCCTTTTGAAGCCATTACAACACCTAATGCAAATCTTTCATCCCACTCGATTTGTTCTCCCCTTAATTCTTGTTTTGCAGCCTTTAAACACAAGCTGAGAAAATCGCTCTTCATTCTCATTAATATCGGTTGAGTTTCTGGATCCCCAAACCTACAGTTGTATTCCAAGACTTTAATTTCTTGGTCATCGATCATCAAACCAGCATACAAAAAACCCTTATATTCTATGTTTCTTCGTTTTAATTCAGCCAGGGTTGGATAAATTATTTCTTGCATAATCTCTTCATTCAGTTCATTAGTAATTAAGGGAGTAGGGGAATATGCTCCCATCCCACCTGTATTTGGCCCTTTGTCACCATCATCTCTTTGTTTATGATCTTGAGAACTTGCCAAAGGAATTACATTTTCACCATCACACAAAACTATGAAACTAGCTTCTTCGCCTTTAAGGAATTCTTCAATAACTAGATTATCTCCTGCGGAACCAAGTTTTTGATCTACCATTAGAGAGTTCAAAGCTTCTAAGGCTTCTTCTCTAGTAAAAGCAACGATTACACCTTTCCCGCCTGCAAGGCCGTCTGCTTTAAGGACAATAGGGATATCGCATGTTTCTAAATATTCTCTGGCAGGTTCAGGATCTGAAAATACTTCATAAGTTGCAGTAGGAATATTTCCTTTCCTTAAAACATCTTTCATGAAAATCTTTGAGCCTTCCATTTGCGCAGCAAGTTTATTGGGACCTAAACAAAGCAAATTATTTTTTTCAAATAAATCAATCAGACCCAATACTAAAGGAGCCTCAGGACCGACAATAGTTAGATCAATTTCTTTGTTTTTTGCAAAATCCAATAGTCCGTCTAAATCTTCGGCACTTAAGTCAACGTTTTCTGTTTTTGGCTCATCAACAGTACCGGCATTACCAGGAGCAACAAAAACTTTTTCACACAAATTGCTTTGAGCAAGTTTCCAAACAAGCGCGTGTTCTCTTCCGCCAGAACCTATTACCAAAACTTTCATATCAATGTCTGAAGTGACGCATGCTGGTGAAAAACATGATCATATTAGCTTCATTAGCTGCAGCAATAACTTCTTTATCTCTTATCGATCCACCAGGTTGAATCACACATTGGATTCCATTCTTTGCAGCTTCATCAATGCTATCTCTAAATGGAAAAAACGCATCCGAAGCCATAGTTGCTCCTTTAAGATTAAAACCTGCTTTTTTGGCTTTAGAGACGGCAATTTCAGCACTATCGATTCTACTCATTTGACCTGCTCCTATACCAAGAGTCATATTATTTTTCGCATAAACAATTGCATTGGATTTGACATATTTTCCTACACGCCAAGCAAATAAAGCATCATTGACTTGTTTGGAAGTTGGTTTTTTCTTAGTTACTACTTTGAGATCTTTTTTTGATACCGCACCGTCATCAACATTTTGGACCAGAATACCTTGGTTCATAGTTAGGGTTTTAAATCCGGTTGGTTTTTGAAATAAATCTTTAACTAATAAAAGACGTACATTTTTCTTTCTAGCTATTATTTTTTTTGCAGCAGGATTAATGGCTGGTGCAGCTATAACTTCAACAAATTGATTATCGATAATTTTTTTTGCAGTAAATTTATCAAGTGCTTTATTGAGAGCAATAATGCCGCCAAATGCAGAGGTTTCATCACAAGAAAAAGCTTTCTCATAGGCTTCTAACAATGTCTTCCCTGAAGCTACACCACAAGGATTTGCATGTTTGACAATGACACAAGAGGGTTTTTCAAAATTTGAAACGCATTCAATGGCTGCATCGGTATCTGCAATATTATTGTAAGAAAGTTCTTTTCCTTGGACTTGCTCTGCTGAAGTGATGCCTGCTCCTTCAGACCCAGAATTTACATAAAAATTTGCTTCCTGATGAGGATTTTCTCCATACCGTAATACTTGTTTAAGCTTATGACTGCTAAAAAAGTTTTCTGGAGCCTCATCATCATAAGTTGATAAAAAGTTTGCTATTGCAATGTCATAATTTGCTACATGTTCAAAAGCTTTCAAAGACAATTTTCTTCGAGTTTCATATGAACACTTGCCACTTTCACTCTTTAAGTCAGCGATAAATGAATCATAAAGATTTGGAGACGAAATTACAGCGACATGGAAAAAATTTTTAGCTGCTGATCTCAACATTGTTGGACCTCCAATATCAATATTTTCAATTGCTTCATCCAATTCAATGTTAGGTTTTTTTATTGTTTCTTCGAACGGGTAAAGATTCACCACAACTAGATCAATTTCTTTGATACCGTGTTTTTTTGTTTCGTCTCTATCTTCTTTTCGGCGAGAAAGAATCCCGCCATGAATTTGTGGGACCAATGTTTTTACTCTGCCACCCATCATTTCAGGAGAACCTGAAAATTTTTCAGCAGGAACTACTGGAATTTTATTTTTTCTCAATAATTTTTCTGTTCCTCCTGTCGATATGATTTCTATATTTAAGTTATGGAGTTTTTTTGCAAAATCTACAATGCCGGTTTTGTCAGAAACACTGACAAGAGCTCGTTTGATTTTGATTTTACGATTTTTAGCCATTTTTTATATTGTATTGTTTAAGTTTTGTTCTAAGTGTGACTCTATTTATACCTAATATTTTGCTGGCTTGGGATTTATTGCCGTTACAAAATTTCATCACTTCTTCAAGCATTGGTTTTTCCACCTCTTTTATGACCATTTCAAAAACATTAGTGGCTTTATTTCCATCCAATTCTTTGAAGTATCTTCTTAAGGCTAATCCAACTTGATATTTTAATGATTTTCTATCCTCTTTATTTTGATCTTTACTTCTCATTAATTTATGTGGGTTTGTAATTCATTTCCTATAGATATTAAATTTAGTTTGCCTTCTTTATTCTCTATTTCAGTAATCGAGCAGTTGTCAGGATAAAAAGAAACCACTCTGGGATCATTTTTTAGAGTACTTACAACAATATTTATAACCATGAAGTGAGAGAATATGATTGTTGGTTCGGTAAAACTTTTTAAAGTAGAAAGAATTTTTGATTGCCAAATTTGTTGAGGCTTTTCCAATTCGTCAATATTTTTTTTGAAAACTTCTTGTAACCAATTTTTACGCTCTAATAAAGATATACCTGGAGATGGAATTTCTCTGAAAGCCTCATTCAAGGACAGTTGCCTATCTAAGTTTTTTTTGAAATGCAAACTAGTTTCTTGAGCTCTTTTAAGTGGACTGGAGATTAAATTAAATTGATTGAGATCTACATTTTCATAGAGAGTATTAAAACACGCCAGAGCTTGTTCTTTGCCAAGTTCGCTTAATCCTGGATCTGCTGATTGGTCCCAAGATTGAGCAGCTTCTCCATGTCTAATCAGAAAAATTTTCATTTAAATAAAAACAAGTTAAGTATATGCAGTAAGATAAAAGTATGAGAATACCACGAATTTTTCTCGATCAGGAACTTACAAAAAACAAAACTTACAAACTAGATAAAGACAGTTTTCACCACCTTTTAGTTATAAAAAAGAGAGAAGGAGATAAGATAGAAGTATTTAATTCGAAAGGGCAATTCCTCGAAGCATCTATTTCTTTAATTAACAAAAAAAACTGTGAAATTTTTTCAATAGGTGAGACAAAGATTCAAAAAAAAACCTTCCCAAAAATCTCATTAGGCATTTCTGAAATAAAAAATTTTGAAAAAATTTTAAATGAAGTGACTCAATTGGGAGTTTATCGAGTTGATTGCTTATCATCTGAAAGATCAAAGTTTTTGAAAAAACCTTCAGAAAAAAAAATAGAAAGATGGAAAAAAGTTGTAACGGGGGCCTGTGAACAATCTGGAAATAATTGGATGCCACAAATTGGACATAAGACCTTAGAGGAATGGCAAATGGAAATACCATCGGAGAATAAGTTTTTTCTAAATCCAGGAGAGAATAAAAATATTGAATCCTTGTCGAAATTGGACGAAATTTACTTTTCGATAGGCCCAGAAGGAGGCTTTTCTCCTAAGGAAATTGATAAAATGAAATCCAATGGTTTAGAAGGCATCTCTCTTGGAGAGTTAGTCATCAAAACAGAAACAGTACCTACTGTATTATTGTCAATGTTAAAAATTTTAAATAAATAGAATGAAACTAGCTTTTGTAATGGATCCCATCTCTCAGATTTCTTATAAAAAAGATTCTACTTTAGCTATGATGGTTGAGGCTCAAGAAAAAGGGCATGAAATTTTTTACATAGAGCCAGATTGTCTTTTTTTTAATGCTGACAAACCTTGTGCAGAATTTTCTCCTATTTCAGTTAAATATGAAGAATCTAGCTGGTATGAAAAAGGGGAAAATACCATCTCGTCTTTAGATTTCTTTGATGCAATATTGATGAGACAAGATCCTCCTTTCGATATGGACTTCATAAATAATACTTATATTTTGGAAGCTGCCACAAAATTGGGAGTCAAAGTATTTAATCATCCAAAAGCACTCAGAGATAACAATGAAAAATTGGCAATTCTTGATTATCCCTCTTTGATTACCAATACCATAGTTTCTTCTTCAAAAGAGATTATTAAAGATTTTATTCATAAAAATTCAGAAGTAGTTATTAAACCTTTAGGTTTGATGGGCGGGGAAGGCATTAAAAGACTCCATCATGAAGACTCAGATCTTCTTGAAACTCTTGACTTGATTGATCAAAAAAAAGAAAAAATGATGATACAAAAATTCATTCCTGAAGTATTTGAAGGAGATAAAAGAGTCATTCTAATTTCAGGCAAAGATTGTGGTTTTTCTGTGACCAGGATTCCTCAAGGAGATGATTTTCGAGGAAATCTTGCTGCTGGAGGAAAGGCAGAAGTAAGAGAATTGAACGATAGAGATCTTGAGATTGTAAATGCCATAAAACCCAAATTAATCGAAAAAGGCATTTTGGTTGCAGGCATAGACATATTGGGATCTTTTCTGACCGAAATAAACATCACGAGTCCAACTTGTCTTAGAGAATTGTATGATCAACAAGGCATAAACCTCGCCAAGGACTTAATTGAGCAGATAGAAAAAGCTTTCTAATGGCAAACATCTTAGGTATAGATTATGGACAAAAATATGTTGGTTATGCTATCGGTAATGACATTACACTTACTTCCTCAACCCAAGGAACAATTATTTATAAAAATCAACAAAAACTCTTTCAAGAAATACAAGATTTAATAAACGAGTGGGAAATAAAATTAATTATTTTAGGCCTCCCAATAAATATGGACGACACAGAAAGTAAAATGTCCAAAGAGGTTAGAGGTTTTAAGGAAAAAATTGAAAAATCTTTAAACATAGAATGTAAACTTCATGATGAGAGATTGTCTTCTTTTGAGGCAAAGGAGCAAAAGGAAATAATTAAAAAAAATAAGATACAACCTAATCTAGGAATTGATGCCTTAGCTGCTCAGATAATTTTGGAATCTTGGTTGAGAGAAAAAAGTAAAAATGTCTGATTTTATTCCTGAAGATTTCATTCAAAAAATTCTAGAGGATTCAGATATTGTCTCTTTAGTTGATTCTTATGTTCCTTTAAAAAGAAAAGGCAAAGATCATTGGGCGCAGTGTCCTTTTTGTGATGATGGTAGCAACCCATCATTTAGCGTGAGTGATCAAAAGCAATTTTATTATTGTTTTAAATGCAGAGCCTCAGGAAATGCTATTGGTTTTTTGATGAATTATCAGTCAAAAGATTTTATCGGAGCTGTGGAAATTTTAGCGAAAAACCTTGGTTTGGAAATTCCAAGGACCAAATCAAACTACGATAGGGAAAAATTTGATGAATTATTTCGTTTCAATGATGAGGCTAAAAACTTCTATAAAAATAATCTTCTTAAGCCAAAAGAAGGAGAACACATAAGATCTTATTTGAAGGAAAGAGGAATTTCAGAAGAAATCTCAAAGGAATTTGAATTGGGTTTAAGTTTGGAAGGCTGGGATAATCTTGTAAAGCATTTTGAATCCAAAAAGATTGAAGCCAAGGAATCTTCTAAACTTTTTAAAATCGCAAAAAATGAAAGAAAGTATGATGTTTTCAGAAACAGATTGATTTTTCCTATTGTCTCAAGAAGAAACAAAATTGTTGGATTTGGAGGCAGAGTTTTAGATGATCAAGATCAACCCAAATACCTCAATACTCCAGAATCCGAAGTATTCAAAAAAAGCAGAGAACTATATGGACTTCCAAATGTTTTAGCAAGAAGCTCAAGACCAAGTCAGATCTTAGTAGTTGAAGGTTACATGGATGTTTTGGCTTGTTTTAGTTTTGATTTACCCATTGCCGTTGCAACATTGGGAATAGCGACTAATAAATTTCATTTAGAAACACTTTTTCAAAAGACAGATGAAGTAATATTTTGTTTTGATGGAGATGAGGCAGGTAGAAATGCCTCAAAATTAGCACTCGAAATAGCTATTCCGGTTGTGAAAGATGGCAAAAGAGTAAAGTTTTTATTCTTACCAGATGATCATGATCCAGCAAGTCTGCTGCTAGAAAAAGGAAAAGACGAATTTCCAAAGTTAATTAATGATGCAACAAATCTTTCCGACTATTTATTTGAAAGCATTCTTGAAAACCATGACAGCTCTTTAGAAGGTAAGGCTGCAGCATCCAAAGAGTTTATTTCTTTTGTTAAGCCCATGCAGGAAGGCAATTTCAAAACTATTCTGATCAATGAGTTTTCAAAAAAAATGGATATTGATCTCAGTGAGGTTTCACCAACAAAACCAGAAGCTAAAAAACATTCTCAAACAGAGGACATGGAAATGGATCTGGGTAAGGTAACTAAGAGCTTACTAAAATGCATTATTCATAATCCAGATTTAGCTAAATCTGAATACCTGGATTATTTTATAGATAATAATGAATTCTTAATTAGTCCCTTAATTTCCTTTTTAAGAGCCAAATCAGACGTTTCTTTTCCTATGATTATTCAAGAGTTTCCTGAGCAAAAAAACATTTTGATTGATCTTTCAAACGATCAAAACCTCATCAGTCCTGATGAGGGTTTGAAGTTCATCAAACAGGCAGTTGATTACATTGAAAGAAATCAAGGGGATAATCTTTTGGAAAAACTAAAGATAAAGTATGAAAAAAATGAGTTGGATTCCAAAGAAAAAATAGAGCTTAAAAAACTTCTTACTTCTAAATTTGAACAACTTACCGAGGACGAACTATCCTTATTTAAAAAGCTCTAATTGCTAAAAATTTAATAGTTAAGACTTTCAAACTTATATATAATCAAAATCCCAAAATATGATTGACGACGATTTAGAGAATAGTGGGCTGAGAGAGCTCATTGAAAAAGGCAGAGAACAGGGATACATCACCTTTGCTGACATCAACGACTACTTACCCGATGAAGTATCTGATCCAGATCAACTAGATGAAGTTATCCAGATAATAAACGATTTAGGCCTTCAGGTTCTAGAAGAGGCTCCAGAAGAAGGTTCTAACTTTTCTCCTGCAAACCAAGACACTCCTGAAACGCCTACCGAAAACGAAATGGGTACCATTGAGTCGGAAGTTGGCAGAACTACCGATCCTGTAAGGCTCTACATGAGAGAAATGGGTTCTGTTGACTTGTTAACAAGAGAAGGCGAAATCGCAATTGCAAAGCGTATCGAAGAAGGTGCAAGAGATTTACTTCATGCTTGCGCTTTTTATCCAGGAATCATTGAAGATGTTTTATTGGAATATGAATTAATCAAAAAAGAAGACAAAAGAATCACTGATTTAGTAGTGGGCTTCATGGACGAAGAAGAAGATCTTCCACCTTCTACGGAAGAAGTTTCGGCCGAAGAAAATGGGGAAGAGGAAGACGTGGGTATTAATATGGAAGAACTCGCTAAAAGATTCTCTTCTATCAAAAGGCAATACAACAAGTCACAAAAAACCATTGCTTCGTCTGGAAGAGATAACGATAAAGCTCAAAAAGATCTTGATAAACTTGGAGAACTTTTTAAATTTCTTAAGTTATCACCAAAAAGATTCGAAACTATATCTCTCACAGCTAGGGCTTTGGCAAAAGCAATTAGGGATTCTGAAAGAGAAATCTATGACATTTGCACACAAGATTGCAACATGCCAAGGAAAGACTTTTTAGAAATCTTTAGAGATAACCAAACGAATCTTAAGTTTCTTGATAGCACTATCCGTTCCAAGAAAAATTACGCAAAGCTGCTTAAAGATGTAAAGCCCGATGTGAATAAAATCCAAAAAAGAATTTTATCTCTAACCGAAAATGTCGGTATGGATGTCCAAGAGTTAAAAGATATCACTTCAAAAATGGCAAAAGGCGAGACCAAAATTAGAAGAGCGAAAAAAGACATGATTGAAGCAAACTTAAGACTAGTTATTTCAATTGCAAAAAAATATACAAATAGAGGTCTGCAATTTTTAGATCTCATTCAAGAAGGAAATATTGGGTTGATGAAGGCAGTTGATAAATTTGAATACAGAAGGGGATACAAATTTTCAACCTATGCTACCTGGTGGATTAGGCAGGCGATTACTAGGTCTATCGCCGATCAAGCAAGAACCATTCGTATCCCAGTTCATATGATTGAGACTATCAACAAACTGAATAGAATTTCTCGTCAAATGCTTCAAGAACATGGCAAAGAGCCCACTCCGGAAGAATTATCAGAAAAAATGGATATGCCTGAAGAGAAAATTAGAAAAGTACTTAAAATAGCTAAAGAGCCTATTTCTACTGAAACCCCAATAGGGGATGAGGACGACACCACTTTAGGAGACTTTATTGAAGATCCTTTACAAGATTCTCCAATTGATGCAGCTACAGAAAATAATCTCCATGATGCTACTGACGGTGTCTTATCCAGCCTAACTGCCAGAGAGGCTAAAGTGTTAAGAATGAGATTTGGGATTGGCATGAATACCGACCATACTTTAGAAGAGGTCGGTAAACAATTTGATGTGACTAGAGAGAGAATAAGGCAGATTGAAGCCAAAGCTTTGAGAAAACTCAGACACCCATCAAGATCGGGACATCTTAAAACTTTCCTAGACGAATAAATTCATTCAGAATGCTAGTTATTATTCGGGCCTGTAGCTCAGTTGGTTAGAGCAGCGGACTCATAATCCGTTGGTCGGAGGTTCGAGTCCTCCCGGGCCCACCATCATTTAATTTAAGAAATAGCTCTTTGCCAGGAGGTTTTTTTCATTCTTCTTTCTTCAGGAGAAAGTATTTTTATGTTGAAGTCTTTCCTGAGGTCTGAGATTTTCTTTTCAAGAAAATCTGCAGGAAAAAAATAAGACCATTTTTTCATCTTTCTCGTTCTGAAAAAAATTCTTGGCCATTTTTGGAACATCACTCTTAAGTACAGATATGTGAATTTTAGATATCCAACTTCATTAGCAAGATCAAACACTTTTTCATTTGTTTCTTTTAAATCCAAAGAACCTTTATAATATCCTTTAATAATCTTAAAGACGTCTCCACCAAAAATTACCCAGCAGTCCAGCATTGCCTCTTCTTCTAAAGAAGTATCTAAACCAAAAATTACATGCGTTGCATCGTGACCTAAAATAGTAAGTTTTTCATCTTCAGAGCAATTTTCACCTAAAACATGGCGATTATTTGCTCTTAAATATTTACGATATTCTTCAATACCTTCTTTCAAAGTCAGTTCGCAAGATTCTTTTTGGTAATTGAGCATGATAGTTATTATATGAAAGAACTTTGATGCTTTCCAAGCTCATAACGAGCTACAGTTCTTCTGTGGACTTCATCTGGACCGTCGCCAATTCTTAAATATCTCACTGAAGCATATAAGCTCGCTAAAGGCGTATCTTGAGAAACACCCGCACCGCCATGAATTTGGATGGCTTTATCAATAACTCTGGTTGCCATTAAAGGAATAGCAACTTTAATCTGGGCAATTTCACTTTTTGCAATTTTGTTCCCAGCTGTATCCATCATATGAGCTGCTTTTAGAGTCATCAATCTACACATTTCTATCTCAATTCTGCAGTCGGCTATCACGTCATAATTACCACCCAGCTCTGCCAAAGGTTTACCAAAGGCTTTTCTGCTTAGAGAGCGTTTGCAGAGCAAATCTAATGCTCTTTCTGCAACTCCTATGATTCTCATGCAGTGATGAATTCTCCCAGGCCCAAGTCTTCCCTGGGCTATTTCAAAACCTCTACCTTCACCTAAAATTAAGTTTTCTTTAGGGACTCTCACATCTTTAAATTTTAGATGAGCATGTCCATTTGGTGCGTGATCTGCTCCATAAACAGTTAACATCCTAAGGTTTTCAATTCCTTCAACATCAGTAGGAATAAGTATTTGAGATTGTCTCTGGTGTTTATGATTATCCGGGTTGGTGACTCCCATAAAAATCATGACTTTGCAATCAGGCCTGCCAAATCCAGAAGTCCACCATTTTTCTCCATTGATTACATATTCATCTCCATCCTCTTCTATTTTACTTTCTATATTGGTGGCATCGGACGAAGCAACTTTTGGTTCTGTCATGGCAAAGGCCGATCTAATTTCGCCATTTAAAAGAGGTTTTAACCATTTTTCTTTTTGAAAGTCAGAACCAAACTTATCTAACACTTCCATATTCCCAGTATCTGGCGCAGAACAATTAAAGATTTCTGAGGCAAAGCTTACTTTGCCCATGATCTCTGCTAGAGGAGCATATTCCAAATTGGTTAAGCCAAAACCACTTTCACTTTCAGGTAAGAAAAAATTCCATAAACCTTGTTTTTTTGCTTTTAGCTTTAACTCATCTAATACTTTGGGAACCTGCCATGGATTTCCAGATTTACGAAAAGCTTTCATTTCTGAAGCATAAATTTCTTCTGCAGGATAAATATTTTCCTCCATAAAATCTGAAACCTTCTTGATGAGATTTAAAGTTTTTTTAGAATGTTCAAATTTCATTTAAAAAATTTTTATAGTTATTGAACTTGTAATTATAACTTCAATAAAGAAAAGACTTTGAAAGATCTGAAGGCTATACTGGCTAATTTTAGGGAAAACAATTAAATACTATCTAGTAAGCTTATCTTTTTTTGTAAATTTAATATTTGCAAATTACCAATTTGAAACTGTAGCTTCTAATCTTGATGATGCATGGAGTTTTGATTTCTTAAATGAAAATCAAATAATATTTACTGAGCAACCAGGAAAAATAAAAATAGTTACTATTTCCTCGGGAGAAATTTTAAATGTTGAAGGTACTCCAAAAGTTCAATATGCAAGTCAGGGTGGCCTATCTGAAATTGTTTTAGATCCAGAATTTAAAAAAAATAATATCTTATATCTCACATATTCAGCTTTAAATGAAAGCGGGAAGTCTACGCTTTTCTTGATGTCAGCTGAATTGAGTAATAATAGTTTGATAAATAAAAAAGTAATCTTTGAGGCTAATGCTTTCAGAAGAGTTCCTATACATTTGGGAGCTAAAATTGATTTCTTGCCTGATGGAACTTTACTGTTAACCAGTGGAGATGGGTTTGATTATAAAGAGCAGGCTCAAAGTCTTAATAGTCACTTTGGAAAAATTATTAGACTAAATAAAGATGGCTCAGTTCCCTCCGATAATCCTTTTGTAGATATACCTAATGCTCTACCAGAAATATTCAGTTATGGGCACAGAAATATGCAGGGACTTGTTGTTATGGAAGATGGCAGAATTTTTGAACATGAGCATGGACCAAGGGGAGGAGATGAATTTAATTTAATTGAACCGGGCAAAAACTATGGCTGGCCTGCAATTACTTATGGAATAGATTATTCAGGTGCTGTCATCAGCCCTTTTACAAAAATGGATGGAATGGAACAGCCTTTGAAATATTGGGTACCCTCAATAGCTCCCTCAGATATGATCTATTATGATGGTGATTTGTATCCTGAGCTAAAAAACAGCTTCCTTGTAACCGCATTAAAATCAAGAGATGTGAAAAAGATTAAAAAAATTAACAGTCTTTTTTCGGAAGAATCTATTTTTTCCAATTTAAAGTCTCGTTTGAGAAGTATAGGAATTTCTCCAAGTGGTGAGATTTATCTTTTGACAGACGGAAGAAAAGGAAAACTTTTAAAAGTAACTTTTACTGAAAAATGAAAATAGCAAAGTATCCTTTTGCAGTGCTCGTAGCTGCACTGTTGACCGTCGCCTTGACAACACCAATTTCCTCATTTGCAAACATAATTTGGCTGTCTTCAATGAACTTACCTGTGAATTTTTTTTCTTCCTTAGAAATTATTTTATTTGATTTTCAAAGGCTTGGAATAATTCTTTATGGAATAATTATTATTGAATTTGCATTAGCTTTCTCTTTAGCTGGTCTTGCGCGTAAGTATGTTTTTGATACTAAGTATCTTTATCCCATAGCGGGAGCTGTTATCACAGGACTGACTCTTTTTTTATTGTTTGAATTTACAACACAAACAGAAATCCTGAGCGGTAATAGAACCTTGTTTGGAAAATTTTTACATTGTTTGGCAGGATTCGCAGGAGGATATCTATTTTACTTTCTTATATCTAAAGATAGAGAGATTTCTTTTATTATAAGAACTCTTGGAACGATCTATGCCTATTTAATTTTGGGATTAGTCCTAAATTGGATTTTCACACCGATTATCGCTGCTTCTGATTTTGGATTTGTCTTTAATGAGCTTAGCTCAAGCGCACAAAATGCTTTGCTCAGAGACTTTTCTGCTTTTTTTGTAGCAACTTTTTTATTCTCTATTCTCGGAGTAATAACTCTAAATTCAGCTTGGTTTTTTTCCGTAGGAGTTATTTACATATCTGCAGGAGTATTTAATCTCATTGCAATTTATAGTTATGGCACAGACTACAATCAAATTTTTATTGGAGAATTTCTCTTAGGAATCTTTCCTTTAGCCTTGGGAATAATAAATTCTTATCAAAAAAAGAAAGCTGAAGTATAGTTTAGTTTTATGAATATTTGGCAAGCAACTGCTTTAAATACTGCTCCAGATTCAGAGAATCAAATTCATAGCGATGAATTAGCAAAAGAATATGGTTTTAAAGGAGGTTTAGTACCTGGAGTAACAGTTTCTGCATATTTACTTCATCCAGTCATAGAATCTTTAGGAAAATCTTGGTTGGAAAGGGGATATGCAAATTGCAAAATAACCTCCCCCCTTTATGATGGTGAAACTTTTGAGGTTTTGTCAGAAGATTTTAAGGAAGGTCAAATTAACACTTTTCTACAAAATCAAGATGGAAAGATCATAGCTAATGCAGAATCTAGGATTTTAAATGGCTCTATTCCAGAACCCGAATATGTAGGCGATCCTATTGTTCAAGACAATTACGAAGCTCCATTAGCCTCTCTAGAAGTTTGGAATAGGTTAAAAAAAGAGGGTTGTAAAGCTTTCAAATTCCATTGGGGAGGCAAAAAACCTCTTATATATCTTTCTGACGAAAAGAAATTACCTAAACTTTTGCAGCCAAAAGAGATGGGATACGCAAATTTGTGCTTTTTACTTGGATGTTCTAATTGGATTTTAGCAGGCAATGCATTTATGAATCCTTGGGTTCATTTACAAACAAAATCTCAAAATTACAGACCCGTTCCAATTAATACTTCTTTAATTGCTGAAATGTCAGTTAAAGATTTCTTTGAGAAAAAGGGTCACGAATTTATCGATGTAGATGTGAATCTATTTGAAGAAAAATCTTTACAGTGCTGTATGAGTATAAATTTGCTCGCAATATTCAAGCTGAGAACTAATAATTAATTTGGTCTGTCTACTGGTTGCGCAGTATGAAGAAGAGTTGCAACCAATTTATCTTCTTGGTTATAAATTCTTCCTTCTGAGGTAGCGCTGCTTCTTCCTAATTTTATTATTTTGACTTTCATTTTTGCTGGCCCTATCGCTAAAGGCCTATGAAACAAAACATGTAAATCTGTAGTCATGGGAGCTTTTTTTTCGTCATAACCTGAAATCATTGCAGCAGATGTAGCATCATCTAATGCAGCGGTTATCATTCCCCCTTGGACAAATCCCATGGGATTGGAACATTCTTCTTTAAATATACAAGAAAAAATCATTTCGTCTTCAGTTGACTCAATATATTTAAGACTGAGAAATTCCATAGACTTGCCGAAGAATTCTTTAGTAAATCTCTTCAATTCTTCGTCATTATGCATTTTTTTACCTTACCCACTCACTTATTAAACTTCCTAAAACAATCACTGTAACAACAAACCATATTGACCATCCATAAGGCTTCAAAGGACTATCTTTCATTCTTGAGGAAAACAAAGCCATATAGGATGCCATAAGCCATGCAAGAAGAAGAAAGTAGAACATTTTCAGTTTTTTAATTTATTTAGTAGCCTTCAACCACAGCATATAACCTATCAGCGCCACCATCTAAAACTTTTAATGCATCTTGGTATTCTTTGCTCTCGTAAGCATCTATAGCGTCTTTATAGGAAGGGAACTCAACCACAACATTTCTCATGTATTCTTCACCTTCCTTAGTAACTTGACGACCGCCTCTAATGAGGAATTTGCCTTTAAACTTTTCAAGTACTGCTTCTGCTAATTTTCCATAATCCTGTTGTTTTTCTGGAGAATTCACATTTGCTTTAGCAACCCAATATCCCTTTTTATCGTTACTTTTTTTCATAATAAAAATAGCTCTATTTAGCTTTCATTATTTTAATAACGAAATCATCAGTTGTTATCCCGCAAGCTTTTGCAATTCCATCAAACATATTTGACCATTTTCTATCATTAGATTGCCAATCAAAAGCTTTATTCATAGCATCTTCAGAGTCATGCAAATCAACTGCTCCAATAGAATTATCAGACCAAGTTCCAGGCGCTGAAGAATATTTCATAGGACTGTTTTTCTTTTCATAAGCAATGATTTTGTCTATTAGCTGCATAGCTTTCTTTGCATTTCCTTTAGAACAATTACCTTGGTAAGTGACAATCATTTGACCTGACTTAGCTACCGGGTGAAGACCTTTTTCATGATCAAGGTGACCCATAGAAAAAGTAAAAAAAGAAAGAAAAAGAGTTGTAAGAAGCGTTAAATTTTTAAGCATTTTTTCTCCAATTTGTATTTTGTTATTAAGTGAATCTTACTAAATAAGTTTAATTTTTTTGAAACTTTTTTCATTTATTTTCTTACCATCATACGAGACAAGGTAGCTACTTTTTTCGCTCCTAAAAACTACAGATTTGAAAATTTTTTCATCTTTGATATGCAGAGCCGCACCTCCGTCTACAGCAAAAACATCCTTTGTTTTGTTGCTTATTAATAGTTTCTTTACAGCTGGCCTACGTTCTGGCTCTTCATCATAATGAGGACAGCAAGTTCCCTTTACAAAGTTTAAACAAGGCATTATTTTTAGGCTTGAAGCCCAAGAATCCGTTATTCCATTTTGAAACCAGCAAATTGCTCCTGCACTAACTCCGCTCATTACAACCCCATCTTTATAGGCTTTTTTTAGAATTTTATCTAACCCCCATTCCTTCCAAACAGCCAACATACTTTTGGTATTTCCTCCACCAACAAAGATTGCATCTTGATTAAGAATTAAATCATTTAAGTCCGGAGTTCTTTTAAAAAAGTCTAGGTGAGAAGGGCAGCAATTTAAGTTTGTGAAGGTAGAATAAAAATTTACTTTGTAAGCTTCGTTATCTCCTGTTGCTGTCGGAATAAAACAAATCTTAGGGTTCTTTTTTTTAGTTTGCTTTAATATGTACTTTTCAATAATTCCTTGTCCAGGATTTGCCCCAAAACCACCTCCACCAATAGCAATTATGTCTCTTGATTTAGCCATCTGCACCTCTTAGAACATCTTTTGGAGTCTTAGAAGAAAGGTAGAATGTAAATAGGGCAGCAATTGTTCCAATCACTAAAATTGAACCAAAAGCCCCAATAAATATTACTTCCCAGTATATTTGGGAATTTATTTCAAAAACTATTTCTTCGATAAAAAATGTCGTTATCACAGCAAGCATACTACCTAACAATCCAGAAAATAATCCAATCGATAGATATTCCATAAAAGTATTCTTTTGCATAATTTTTCTATTTAGACCTAAAGTTTTGAGAATTGCGTTTTGCTTTTCCCTTTGCTTAAAACTTTCTTGGATAGTTGCCAACATTAGAAACAATCCTGCAATTAGGGTTAAACCTAATATTAATTTTAAAGCCTGTGAAACTTTCGCGATGATCGTTTGAACCTCTAAAATTATCGCATCCAACGAAATGTACGATATCGTTGGGAAGGTCTTCATTAGTTCAGATGAAAGAGGTTTCTTTTCCTGAGGAATATGAAAGGACGTTATAAATGTTGAAGAAATTTCTTTAAAGTCTTCCGGAAAGCCAATGGCAAAAAAATTAGGACTAAAATTTTCCCAATTTACTTCTCTAATGCTTTGAATATAGCTGCGAATCTTTTTACCTGCAATATCAATAACAATCTGATCGTTAACTTGCAACTCATATCTTTCTGAAATTTCTGATGAAATCGAAATACCATTATTTTTATTTTCAAACCATTTCCCAGCAATTACTTCATTGCCTTCGGGCAATTTATCCATCCAAGTGAAGTTGAAAGTACGATCAATTTCTTTTTTTGAATCCAATCTTTGAAATCGTGCACTCGTAACCGGAAATAACGGTTGAACTGCTATTTCATTTAACTTCAAAAACTCAACAAGATTTTCTTTTTCTCCATCATATATATTGAACAAAAGATTATTAGGAGCATTATCTGGGAGAGAACTTTTCCATGATCCAACTAAATTTGTTGAGGCAGAGTAGGCTACCAAGCTGAGAGCAACGGCAACAGTTATTGCTACGATTTGCATAGAATTAAAAAGTTTTCGCCTGCTGAGCTCAAAGGCAAGCATTTTAATTGGCTTTAGAGGGTTAAGTCCCAGAGGCTTTATAAAATGAAAGGTGCCATAAATGAAGGCAAAAATAATTCCACTAAAGATTAGAATTGAAAAGAATATGATATTCGTTAAATAAAAATCCTTAATAAAAAAGACCAAAAGCACGTAAAAGGCTGATAATCCGCCGACTATATAAAATGAGGAATCAAAAGTATTCAAATTTTTCTCAGATTTTCTCAAAATGACATTAGGCGAAAGGTTAAAGAGATTTCTTAATATTGGGTAAGCAAAGCCCATCAAACATAAGAAAGCTGTTAACAATGAAATAAGATAAGGATCTAACCCAGGCAAAGGTAAATTTGAAGGGAAATAATCTTTTAAAAGGTTTATAAACGACAACTGAACCACCCAACCTAAAAAAATACCTGTTAAAAAAGAAAACAGAGCAATCAAACTGAAGATAAGTAAGTAGGCATTTCTTATTTCATTAGGCGATAATCCTAGAGCCTTAAAAATAGCAACATAGTCCACATGCCTTCTAGTGAACTGCAAAGAACATATAGCTATGGCTAACGAGGATAAAATAATTGCTAATAATGCACCCAATAGAAAAAAATTTGAAGCTCTTTTGATCGCTCTGCCCAATGGACTAGTTTCGTTTCCTGGAGTGGTGATTTCATCTCCTGGTTTTTTTTTAGATTGAAAGAAATTTTCTAATAATTTGATAGCCTCTTGAGATCCAACAAAAACATATGAATATCTTACCCTTGAGCCAGGTTGAATTACGTTTGCTTCCTCAAGATCGGATGAGTTCATGATGGCTTTCGGTGCAAAAGCGAAAGATCCAGCACCTCTATCCGATTCAGCAAGAATTATTCCACTTATGGAAAAATCTTTTTCACCTATATTAATCGTTTCATTTATCTTTACTTCCAAGAGGTTAGCTAAACGAGTATCTAGCCAAACTCTTCCTGGTTTTGGAGGATTAGTTTCCATGACCCTTTCATCATATTTTTTCAGGATTTCAAATTCGCCAATCAAAGGATAAGGCGGGGAAACCGATTTTACTGAAGCAAGCTGAAATTTTTTGGATGAGCCCAGCACTGAGCCGAATTCAAAAATATTAGCATAAGAGTAATCTCCAATTGGGAACGAAGATTCATCTAAAGGTGTATCAGATTCATATTTTAAATCACCTCCTAAAAATTGCTTTGATTCCATCATTAAGGAGCCATCCAGACGATCAGTAAAGAAAGTAATGGAAGCTACAATACCTACCGCCAAGGACAAAGAAAGGAACATCAGGAGAAGTTGTCCTGACCTAAATTCTCTAAAGAAAATCTTTGTTGCTAATGAAAAAATTGTCATAAGACTTTACCATCAACTAACTCTATTTTTTGATCGCATCTATTTGCTAAGGAAATATCATGAGTAACAATAATCAATGCGCTTGAGGATTCCATAAAAGTATCAAAGATAAGATTAGCGATTAACTCACTGTTACTGGAATCTAAATTTCCAGTTGGTTCATCGCAAAACAATACATCAGCCTCACAGGCAAAAGCTCGAGCTATAGCAACTCTTTGCTGTTCTCCTCCAGAAAGTTGCTGAGGATAATGCGTTAAGCGATTTTGCATACCTACTTTTTCTAGGTAAATTTCGGCAATGTTTTTTGCATTTTTTTTACCTTTTAGCTCTATAGGAAGCATCACATTTTCCAAAGCATTAAGCCCTGCTAAGAGTTCAAAGTTCTGAAAAACAAATGCTACGGAGTCTTTTCTAATTTTTGCTCGAACATCTTCAGAAAAATTATGGAGAGGTTTTTGGTTGATATATATTTCACCTGAGGTAGGAGAATCAAGGCCAGCTAAAATTCCCAATAGAGTAGATTTTCCTGAGCCAGAAGGCCCAATCACCGCTAAAGAAGAGCCTGTACTTACTTTAAGATTGATATCGTCTAGAATGACTATTTCTTGATCATTAAAAATAACCTTTTTTGACAAATTTCTTGCTTCTATAATCATCGAATGAATTTTTTAGAAAAAAATGGACTAAAAATAATTTTAATTTTATTTTTATCTTTTTCTTATTCTATCACTGCAGATACAAAGAAGCTTTTGATTTTAGGAGATAGTATTTCAGCTGGATATGGTTTGAAAGAGTCAGAAAATTGGGTGCAGCTCTTGGAAAATTCATTAAAGCTATCAGGTATTGAATTAAAGATTATTAACTCCAGTATTTCTGGAGATACAACCATAGGAGGTTTGTCTAGAATTGAGAACGACTTAAGAAAATATAATCCAAATTACGTTTTGGTTGAACTCGGAGGAAACGATGCACTTAGAGGGTACCCCATTGAAAAAATTAAAAGTAATTTATTAAAAATTATTGAAGCTTCTCTTGCGGTTGGAGCAAATCCAATAATTATGCAAATTAGAATTCCGCCAAATTATGGAAAAAATTATGTAACAGCTTTTGAAGGTATTTATACCGAAATAGCGGAAGAAAAAAATATTCCTAAAATAAATTTTCTACTGGATAAAGTTGCTTTAGACAAAAGTTTGATGCAATTGGATGGCATTCACCCAAACGCTAAAGCACAGCCTTTGATTGCAGAACAGATAGAAATTGAAATTAAGAAGATAATCCAATAAAAAAAGGCCTCTTTAATAAGAGGCCTTTTTTAGATGATGTTTATCTCTACTGCATTCTGTAAGTGAATCCAGCTTTAATATACCTTCCTAAAGGACTATGAGTGTATGCGTCATAGTTCATCTCCCATACAGTGAAAGGAGGAAGTTCATCAGTTAAGTTATACACAGAAAAAGAGATATCGAATTGATCATCCCAACTGTAAGTATAGGTTGCGTCGACAGTGGTATGAGCTGCGATTTCAGTACATACTCCACCTGTTAGTACTTTTCCACAACCAGCTGCAGTCGCTCTTCTGTCATCATAAGCGCTGATGTAGTTGATCGCGCCATAGAAATTATGTTGATCTTCTTGGTAATTTAAGAAGAACTTACCTTTAATTTCTGGCATAGATCGGCAAGGATTTTCGATATTGAAGAATCCTGCACACTCGTAAGCTCCTGCAATTTCTACAGCACCTTTCGTGTAGGCATCAACAGAATATTTCGCAACATAATTTGCTTCAAATCCCGTAGAAATAACACCATTAGCATAATCGTCTTCATACTTAATGTATAAATCGATACCATTTACAGTAGTTGCCGGACCATTTATGTAGTTAGCAGTAATTCTTCCTACAGCAGCAGCTCCAAAAGTACCATCATTTTGAAGGTTATCTCCGCCATATATTTGACTTTGTACAGCTGCTTTAGCTGCTCCACCAGCAGCGTAAGCATTCATTAATTGCTGATGATTCTCAGTAATTATTGGGTTTTTAAAGTCAAAGTCGTAGTAGTCAAGAGTAGCTATCCATCTGTCATCTCCAAAATCAGTAACAAAACCAAAGTTATAAGTTGTTGCTTCTTCTGGATCTAGATTGGCATTACCTGTTAAGTCTACCGCTTTAAACGCACCGGCTTGGTTTACATATTGTAAAGCAGTCACTCTTGTAGCTGATGTCTCATCTGGGTGAGCTGCTCTAAAGGTAGTTTGACCAGTAAATCTAAGCGTTAAGGCATCGATAGGGGTCCAACGCATTACAACTTTTGGATCGATTGAATCTTTCTCACCGTAGTCTTCGTATCTAAGAGCCAATTGCATATCAAAAGTATCTGTTATAGGTAACGCAAACTCTGTAAAGAAAGAATCAATACTTTGATCAGTATCAAACTCAAAAGTTGGTGCTAAGAACATAAACAATCCTATAGGGTTAGCAGCACAAGCAGCTCTACCTGCCGCAGTAGCATTCCCTGCCATAGTAGGACAAGGGTATTTCACACCATTATGAATATCAGTGTTCGCATTATTAGGACCAGGACCTGCTTCTGAAGGAGTTTTGGTTTCTAAGTTGTAATCTCTTCTTTCATAACCAAACGCCCAAGCAGCATCTCCACCTGCAAGATTTCCCATTGTACCTTGCACAACAAAGTCCAATGTAAGAAGCTCAGAAGTAGAAACTGTTTTTCTTCGATCAACTATGTATCTTTGTAGAGCTACAGAATTAGCTAAACTAGCTTCATAGTCTGGGTTTAATCCTACTCTTTCACCAGTACTTTGGTTAGCCTGCATACCTTGTTTCACCCCATTTGATAGAGGGTTGTAGTATTCACAGCCAGTTGGTCTAGATGTTGAGTTCACCACATTCGCTGCAATTGCATTACCGGTAGAGGTTGTTGCAAAGGTAGGTGTTAAATCAGAAGCACTAGTTCTTAGACCAGTAATGTGAGCATCACAATTTGGCCCACCATACCCCCAAAGACCTTCAAGAAACTTATCTTGTCTAGTATCGGATGAAGTTAGTGTACCTTCACTATTTGAGTAAGCAATACCAGCGGAATACTGAACATCATCTGTTAAATCACCTTCTATATCAAAAGCCATTCTGTATGTTTCATATCCTCTGGATTCCATTTCAGCAAGGTTTTCACTACCAGAGAAAGGGTTACCGGCAGCACCAATCGCTCTAACTCTTAGTCTGTGATAGGCAGACCTATTAGTACCATCACCACCATAGTTTGCATTCGTTAAAGCATTACAAAAAGTTGCATAATCGGTACAAAGTTGGGTCATTGCAGGATGATTATCTGGAATGGTATTTGTTGATGGATTACTTGGCGGGTAAGAAGGAGACGTTGCCCAATTAGGAACATCGGTTTCTCCATAGGCAAATTCAAAATGCCAGTCATTACCATTTGCATCACCATTAAATTCCATCCACAACTGACTGTTTTCTTGATCTTCTTGGACATTATCGAAATAAGTGTATTGGAATCTACAAAGTCCAGCTAAGGCTACGTCACCTGCTACTTGAGTACCAAAGCCTCCAAGTGGAGTATTCAACCCACCGGCATTGTTACATCCAGGATCAGACAAATATGAAAAGCCGCCTAAACCTAAAACAGCGTTTGATGGTGCACCGCCTGCCCAAACAAATGTAGGAGGGTTGCCCAGAGTAGACCATCCACCTTTATCACTCGCTGAGAATGGACGAATAGCATAATCGGTATCTTTTGCTGCAATTTGATTTTTATTCTGTTGAGATAAAGACAATAAGAAATTAACGTCGTTTCCAACCAAAGCACCATAAGTGATTGAAAATTCATTTCCAATGCCATCAGCGTTTGGAATACCTTTAGCTGCAACGTTAACTTTTAAGCCCTCAAAAGTAGAGTCCGTTATGAAATTTACCACTCCAGCGATTGCGTCGGAACCGTAAGTTGCAGCAGCACCTTCTTTCAGAATTTCTATTCTGCTAAGAGCAGCCATCGGTAAGTCATGCAAGTTAACTGATCTTCCAGCTCCAGAAGAGAGCGGAGCAGTTACTTGTCTTTTGCCATTGATTAAAACTAAAGTTCTGTTTGTTCCCAAACCTCTTAAGTTGACGTTAGAGATACCCTCGGCAGCATTGGATCCGAATTGGTTAGTCTCACCGTCCATACCTGAAGAACCAGGAACCATTTTGATAAGCTCAACAATATTTAAGTTTCCCTGAGCTGCAATTTCTTCAGCGTCGAAAACTGATATTGGGGAACCCGAGTCAATTGGAGTTCCTTTAATCAAAGAACCAATGACTGTTACTTGTTCATCTTGAGCAAAACTCAAGCTTGAAAGGAACGAGAGCAGTACCCCCGTAAGTAATAGTTTTTTATACATTTTCATCCCCCCTGGATAATAAAATTTTATTATTCAATGATACCTTTATTTTCCTTTAAAAGTCGAGAGATTGATTAAAAAAAATAGACGGAATATTTATGAAAAACTTGTTATTTTAATGAGAACGATTATCATTTGTTTTTTTAAATTTAAGGATTTTTTTTAATAATGAAGCTTAAAAACACATTTTCTCTTGGTTTAATATTTTTTTTGTTTTCGAATTATGTTTTTCTCGATAAAGAGGTAAATGTTTATACCTCAAGACATTACGATTCTGATGCAAAACTTTATGAAGACTTTACAAAAGAAAGCGGAATCAAAGTAAATATTATTTCAGCAAGAGGTAAAGCCTTGATAGAAAGACTAAGATCTGAAGGAGAGAATTCACCCGCAGACATTTTGATCACCGTCGATTCTGGAAATCTTTGGAAGGTCCAAGACTACGGGTTATTTAGGTCTATAAAATCATCGCTCATAAACTCTGTTGTTCCAAAAAACTATCGGGGAGAAAATGATGAGTGGATTGCTCTGGCAAAAAGAGCAAGAGTAATTTTCTATAACAAAAATAAATATTCCTATGAAGATTTAAAGAAATTAAGTTATGAAGATTTAGACTCAAGAGAATGGCAAAATAAATTAGCCATTAGAAGTTCCAACAATTTATACAATCAATCTTTAGTGGCATCTTTGATATCAAGGTACGGAGAAAAATATACAGAAAACTGGGCGAAAGGACTTGTTAAAAACTTCGCTAGAAAACCACAAGGCAATGACAGAGCACAAATTATTGCTGTCGCAAACAATGAGGCCGATTTGGCCATTGCCAATAGCTATTATCTTGGTCTTATGTTGTCTGGAAAAAAGGGTGAGAAACAATTGTCTGCGGGAAAAAAAGTAAATATCTTATTTCCCTCTCAAGAAAAAAACGGAGCCCACATAAATATAAGTGGCGCTGGTATTTTGAAATCAGCTAAAAATTATGAAAACGCAATAAAGTTTTTGGAGTTTATGATTTCGGAGAAAGCACAAAAACACCTAGTCGAAAACACATATGAGTACCCCATCAATTCAAAGGTAAAACCAAGTCCACTCATTGCTCAATTTGGACTAAAATTTAAAGAAGACTCTATCAAGGTATCAGAATTTGGAAAGTACAATTCCGCTGCTTTAAAGTTGATGGATAGAGTGGGCTGGCAGTAAATTTTTTTTAAATTTAATTCATTGCCTTCATAATGTGATTATGGCATTGCCAAAAATTTCTCAATTACTTATAAAATTCACAATAATTCTATTTTTTGGATTTTTTTTAATTCCAATATTTTTTGTCTTATTAAGCCTCTTGGGCGAATATAACAATAATTGGACTCATCTTATCGATTACGTTCTTACCGATTATATTTTTAATTCTATTTTGTTAATAACCGGAGTTTCTTTAGTTTCTCTCATTTTTGGCGTTGGTTCAGCTTGGTTTATATCCAATTATGATTTTCTTGGAAAAGGCTGGCTTGAGTGGGCATTAGTTCTTCCCCTGGCAGTTCCTCCTTATATATTAGCCTATGCATTTACAGGACTTTTTGATGCCTACGGGACAGCAAATGAATTGTTTAGGTTACTCTTCAATATCAGTGATAATTATGTCTTTTTCCCAAATGTGAGAAATATTTATGGGGCAATAATAGTTTTTTCTTTTACTTTATACCCATACGTTTATTTGACCACTCGTATGGCCTTCATTAATCAGTCAAGAACAATAATTGAGTCAGGAAAAATTTTAGGCTTAGATAATAAATCTATTTTTTTTAGACTTGCCATTCCTATGGCACGTCCTGCAATTATAGCAGGACTCGCTTTGATAATTATGGAAACCCTTTCTGATTTTGGAGCGGTTGAACATTTTGCTATCCCTACTTTCACTGTAGGTATTTACAGAACCTGGTTTGGAATGTATGACTTAGGAACAGCTATGCAACTCTCAAGCTTACTGCTTATATTTGTTGGATTTTTTTTGATTTTAGAGAAATTTGAAAGAAATAAATTATCATACTCTTTGGCAAGTTCTACTTTTAAAAAATTTAAAAAGGAGAATCTTGAAGGGTGGAAAAATTTCGCGACTTTCTTTTTTTGTTTTTTCCCATTATTGGTAGGCTTTTTAATACCTATTTTAGAAATTACTAACTGGGCTATCAATTTTTCATCAGATAATTTTTTTTCTGAAACCTTTATTAATAGTTTGTTTAATACAATTATATTAGGCTTAATTGCTGGAGTAATTTGTACTTTCTTTGCTTTTGTTTTTAATTTTTTGAAAAGATTCGATAATGGTTTTATTTTGAATGGAATCAGCACCTTCATTTCTCTTGGATATGCTGTGCCAGGATTGGTCCTTGCAGTTGGAATTATTCAATTTTTTTCATTATTGGATAAAGGTATTTTTGGACCCTACCTTGGCATTGCTTTGACAGGTTCTATAGTTGGTCTTTTATTAGCTTATATAATAAAAGCTTACGCTTTAGCGAACAATTCTATTGAATCAGGTTACGAACGGATTGATAGGACGATTGACTATGTTGCATTGAGTTTAAAAACAAATAAGGTTCGTATCTTTTTTAAAATCCATTTTCCACTTTTGAAGACAAGCATATTAACCGGTATGCTTTTGGTAATATCAGAGGTAATAAAAGAATTACCTGCAACTTTGATTTTAAGACCTTTTAATTTTGACACTCTGGCAGTTACCACTTACATATACGCAGCCGAAGAAAGAATGTTTGAAGCTGCAAGCCCAGCTATCATGATCGTTCTCATAGGTCTAATTCCTATTTTCTTTTTGACTAGGATTATAAGAGACTCCAGACCAGGCAACAAATGAACGAAGATAAATGCCTCATTATCAAAGACTTATCTTTTGGTTATCAAAAGCAAGAAGAAATATTGCTTGACGCAAACCTTTCTCTGAATAACGGAGAAATTCTTGGAATCATAGGAGCCTCAGGTATCGGAAAAAGCTCTCTTTTGCGATTGATAGCAGGTCTTGAAAAACCATTTAGTGGAGAGATTTTTTACTTTAATAAGCATTTGAATAGTAAGAGTGTTTTTGTTCCCCCTCATAAAAGAGGCATTGGCCTTGTCATCCAAGATAAAGGGCTTTTTCCGCATTTGAATGTAATGGATAACGTAAAATTTGGAATATCTGGGACAAAAAAAGAAAAAATCGATAAAGCCATGCATTATCTCAAGTTGCTTAAAGCAGAACAATTTAAGTTTTCAATGCCAAATAATTTGTCGGGAGGAGAACAACAGAGAGTTGCAATTGCTAGAGCTCTTGCGACTGAACCTAAGCTCGTTTTGTTGGATGAGCCTTTTAGCTCCTTAGACATAAATTTAAGATCAAGCTTAAGGACAGAAACTAAAGCTTTATTCAAAAAAACAAAAACTTCGTGTGTCCTAGTTTCTCATGATTTGGATGACGTCACACATTTCTGCGATAGGGTACTTCGCCTTGAAAACAAAAAAATGGTCGAATTCATAGACTAGTTCTTTATTTATAACTTAATCTAAATAATAATCATTCTCATTGACTTTAGAAATGATAATCATTATCATTTCGCAATTAATCTTAATTAGGAGATGAATTTATTATGAAAAAAATTATTTTTCTTTTTGCGTTAGTTTTTACAACCACCGCAATTTTCGCACAGGACGAAGAGCTTGAAGTAAAAGGCAATGTGCTTTTCAAAGATCAAGTTAACTCTATGAAACCCCCTGTGCCTATTATTAACGTTCCTCAAACGGTATCCATCGTAACCGATGAAGATATTTTGGATCAAGGTTTTAGAGCCTTGGGCGATATTGTTCGTTACGTTCCTGGTATTCATACTACTCAGGGTGAAGGACACAGGGATGCTGTTGTTATTAGAGGAGTCAGAACAACTGCAGACTTTTACCAAAACGGTATTAGAGACGATGTCCAATATTACAGATCTCTTTACAATGTAGAACAAGTAGAGGTTCTTAAAGGCCCTAATGCACTTCTTTTTGGAAGAGGTGGAACAGGTGGTCTCATCAACAGAGTTTCTAAAAAAGCTGTCATTGGTGATACCTTTTCTAGTTTGAATGTTGGACTTGACTCTTTTGGTGCTGGCGATTTTGTTGCAGATGGTAACATCCAGATAAATGACTCTGCGGCATTCCGTTTAATGGTTCATTCAGATTCCCTCGCGAATCATAGAGACCACTATGACGGTGAAAGATTTGGCATCAACCCGACTATGACTTTCGCAGTAAATCCTGAAACTGAAATTGGACTTTCTTTTGAGTATCTAGACCATGAAAGATACATAGATAGAGGTATTCCAACTTCTCGTACGGGAGGAGTATCAACTTCTACCGATCGCCCAGTGGATGCTTTAAACGGCATAACTTATGGTACCGATGGAAATGTACATACTACTGAAGCAAGCATTATAACTGGTACTTTAGTTCACAATTACTCTGATTCAGGAAAAATTAATTTGACTGTTTCTTCAAATGACTTCAACAAAATGTACCAAAACTTATATGTAAACAGTTACGATGGTACAAATGTAGAGCTCAAAGGATATAACGATGTAACTCTCAGAGAGACAACTACTATTGCTTTTAGCAATGTAAATTCTTTCGATAGAGGAACCTTAACTGTCGGACTGGATATCAT
>CACOQX010000003.1 GCA_902629465.1 uncultured SAR86 cluster bacterium
AGAATTTTTATTGGAACGTTTTGTCTTTCTGCAGGTTACTATGATGCCTTTTACAATAAGGCTTTGAAAATTAGAAACTTAATAAAGAGTGATTTTGATGAAGCTTTTAAAAAAGTTTCATCGATAGCAATGCCTACTTGCTCTGACTCATCTTTTGAGCTGGGCTCAATAAGCGATCCTGTGGAAATGTATGAACAAGACATTTATACAATTCCTGCAAACTTGGCTGGTTTGCCAGCGTTATCAATTCCATCAGGTATGGCTGACGAAATGCCAATTGGCCTTCAACTCATTGGAAACTATCTTGAAGAAGGAAGAATTCTAAACCTTGCAAATAAATTTCAAAAATTAACGGATTTTCATGAGTTTAAATAATTGGCAGCCTGTCATTGGATTGGAAGTTCATGTGCAACTTGCAACCAAAACTAAACTTTTTTCCTCTTCACCAATAGCCTTTGGTGCTGAACCAAATACTCAAGCTAGTGAAATTGACTTAGGGCTTCCTGGTGTATTGCCGGTATTGAACAAGGAAGCAATTTCTCATGCTTTAAAGTTTGGTTGCGCAATAAACGCAGAAATATCTGAAAAAGTGATTTTTGCAAGAAAGAATTACTTTTATCCCGACCTGCCTAAGGGTTACCAAATAAGTCAACTAGATGATCCTATTGTCGGCAGAGGTAGTGTTGAAATAAAACTTGGTAAAAAATCAAAAATTATTGGTGTTACAAGGGCTCATCTTGAAGAAGATGCTGGGAAATCAATCCACGACTTGTACAGTAATAACTCTGCAATAGATTTAAATAGAGCTGGAACTTGCTTATTAGAAATAGTCTCTGAGCCTGATCTTAGCTCTGCTGAGGAAGCAGTTGAGTATTTAAAAAAAATACACAGTATTGTTACCTTTTTGGGAATCTCAGATGGCGAAATGTCACAAGGATCTATGAGGTGCGACGCCAACGTATCTGTTAAAAGGCCCAATGATCAAGAATTAGGCACAAGAACTGAATTAAAAAATATTAATTCTTTCAAATTTGTTGAAAAAGCAATTATTTTTGAAATAGATAGACAAATAAAAGAGCTTGAAAAGGGAGAAAAAATTGTTCAAGAAACAAGATTGTATGATTCTAAAAAAAATCTTACGCGATCCATGCGTTCAAAAGAGGAGGCTAATGACTACCGCTATTTTCCAGAACCAGATTTAATTCCTATAAAAATTTCAAAGGATCAAATTAATGATGTGAGAAAAAATCTTCCTGAATTGCCAGAAATTATGAAAGAAAGGTTTATGAACTCTTACGAATTATCAGATGACAATGCTGAACTTGTGACAATAAATAAAGAAACTGCATCCTTTTTTGAAGAAGTATTGTCTTATAAAGTTTCTCCTAAAAATGCCGTAAATTGGATCACTGGAGACTTATTTGCCCTGCTTAATAAAAATGACACAAACATTTCTGAATCTAAAGTAAATCCAAAGCATATTGCAGAGATAATTCAAAATATTGAAGACCAAAAAATTTCTGGCCCTTCTGCAAAAAAACTTCTTGAGATTGTATGGAGTGAAGGAGGAGAAATACAAGAGCTCATTCAGAAAGAAGGTTTAAAACAAATTTCAAATGATGATGAAATAGAAAAAATCCTTGATGAGGTGATATTTGAAAATCAAAAACAATTTGAACAGCTAAAGTCAGGCAAAGATAGATTGCAAGGCTTTTTCGTTGGTCAAGTTATGAAGAAAACTTCGGGAAGTGCAAGCCCACAAGTTGTAAATAAACTTTTAAAGGATAAATTATCTAAGTAATGAACATAGATAAAGACTCGGCTATATAGGCAGGTTTTTCTTGACCTTCTATCTCCATTATAACTTCGTATTTCAAGAGATATCTTCCGTCACCTTTATCATCAACAGATAAAAGTGTTGATTTAGTCCTTACTTTTGAACCCACATTAACAGGAGTTAAAAATCGAACTTTATCAAGTCCATAATTAAAAACCATGGTCATACCCTCGGGAGCAACTTGAGGAGCTGGTAACCCAGCCATCAATGAGAGGGATAAGAATCCATGAGCTATTGTTGAGCCAAAAAGTGGCGTAGCTTTTTCTGAATCGATATGAATGAATTGATGGTCATTCGTTGCATCAGCAAATTGATTTATTCTATCTTGATCGACTTTTAACCAATCTGAAGCCCCCATATCTTTACCAATGTAATCTTTTAAAGTGTCTGCAGGTACTAATCCAGCCATTGTTTTCTCCTTATTTTTTTATTTCACTAAATGATTTTTGTATTCTTCTCGCAAACCTGTCTTGAGAAGTTTCCCTGTTGCTCCGTGAGGAAGTTCATCTAGAAAGATAACATCATCAGGAAGCCACCACTTGGCTACTTTATCAGAAAGGTAATCCAATACTGAATCTTTATTACATTCTTCCAAGCCATTTTTAACAATAAACAATAAAGGTCTTTCATCCCATTTGGCATGAGCAACTCCAACAACACATGCCTCTGCCACTCCCGGATGTCCAACCGCCGTATTTTCTAAATCAATAGAACTAATCCACTCTCCTCCAGATTTAATAACGTCTTTACTTCTATCAACTATTCTCATATAGCCATGAGTATCTATCGTTGCAACGTCTCCTGTATCAAACCATCCATCTTCCAGAGCAGTCTCATTAGACTTAAAGTAACGTTCAATAATCGCAGGTCCTTTGACCATAAGTCTTCCAAACGTTTTTCCATCATTGGGAAGAACCTTGCCTTCATCATTTATAATTTTCATTGAACAACCATAAACTGCTCTACCTTGGCTTGTTTGAATTTCATATCTTTCTTCAAGATCCATACCATCCATCTCTGGAGTGTAGGAATTGAGTGTCCCAAGCGGACTCATTTCTGTCATACCCCACCCATGAAGTAAAAAACAATCATGTTTCTCTTGAAAGGCTTTAATCATAGCTTTTGGAGCAGCAGAACCACCAACCAAAACACTATTAACAGACTCAAGTTTGATATTGTTCTTCTCAGTGTAATTCAGCAAGTCAAGCCATACCGTAGGAACTCCCATAAGCTGATTTACTTTTTCAGAAGTAATTAAATTACAAATTGATTCACCATCAGTGAAGGGACCTGGAAAAACCATTTTGGCACCGTACATAAATGAGGCATATGGAATTCCCCACGCATTAACATGAAACATAGGCACTACAGGAAGCAACACGGTTTCAGAAGTTAAATTCATTGCATTCCCGGCAGTAGCATACCAAGCATGCAAAACTGTAGATCTATGAGAATAAAGAACTCCCTTAGGATTTCCAGTTGTGCCAGACGTATAACATAATGATGAAGCTGTATTCTCGTCAAACTCAGGCCAAACTATTTCTTCAGATTCATCAGCAATAAGATCCTCATAACAAATGAGATTTTTAATTGATGACGATGGCATGTGCTCTTTATCAGTAAGCACTACAATTCCTTTAACTGTTTTAAGGTCAGAAATGACATTTTCTATGATTGGGAAGAAAGGTGCATCGACGAAGATATATTTATCTTCGGCATGATTAACAATGTATTTAATGTCATCTGGAAACAATCTTGGATTAAGAGTGTGAAGAACAGCTCCCAATCCAGAAATGCCAAAATAAAGTTCTAAATGGCGATAACTGTTTACTGCCATCGTAGCGATTATATCCCCCTCTTTAATTCTTAAATTAAGCAAAGCATTGGCTAATTTCTTTGATCTTTTTGCAGAGTCTTTAATGGTATATCTGTGTATGCCTCCTTCTACAGTGTTGCTTACTATTTCTGTTTTGGCGTTATTTTTTATAGCATGTTCTAAAACTCCTGAAATTAGAAGTTGTTCATTCATCATATTCCCTAACATAATCTCACCTTTTTTTTGTTAAACCCTTTACGAATAATGGAGAATATCTTCGCTCAAGAAATCCATCAACCTCTTTTTTTGATTCTAAATGAAAAAGTTTTATATCGTTTAAAGAGGACATTAAAAATGGTTTCCATTCTAATAAAATTTCATCAAGAGGATTTTCAAAAATAAATCTAATTGATTTTTTACTGATATTTAAAGCGCGTTTTAATTCCTTTTCGTTTAACTTCTTAAATGGATCAGAGAAGATTGGTTTTAATTCTTTTGGTAAATATGGAACTTTCTGCTTTGAGTTAAATAAATAATTTAATAAAAATTTGTCTGTTTCTTTTAAACCGGTTCCATTGAGAAAATGTCCAACTATTGATTTGTTTAAAGATCTACCTTTTAAGGGGCCTAGAAACAATCTACTTGGGCAATAATCATTTGCATAAAAATTATCCCAAATGGCTAAAGGATTTTTAAAATAATCTTGAATAGACTTTAGAGATGAATTGTCAATCCTTTCGCTGATAACATTATCGCCTGTCCAAAAAATAACTACGCGCTCATTTAAATTTTCTTTTAGCCCTCCTAGATATCCTTCGTCAAATATCCCCTTTGATAAAGATAAATTATAAATTGACGGACAAAACCATATATTTTTTTGTTTTGGAAAGTGCATAGAAACTTCGTTTAAAGCTTCTGCATGTTTTTTTCCCAAATCTTTATCTGCCGCTTCCTGACCAAAATTAGTTATATCAATGTCGTCGAAGAAAACTGCTATTTCATCAAAGCCTGCTTTCTCGAGAGCATGAGATAATTTTCTTTTCAAAAGTTTTAAATTATTTTTGGTATCTCCAAAAAATTCTGAAGAAGGAGAAACGCAATAAACTTGTTTGATTTTTTTTGGAAGAATTCTTCTCTTGAGATTCTTATCAAGTTCCTTCCATCGATTACGCAAATAAATATCTTCTTTTGGTCCATAAAAGTAATGAGAAATGGGTATTTTCAAGTCTTTAAAGGCATCTATTGCTAACCTCCGAGAGTAATAACCTTCTATATAACCTTTAAACATAATTTAGATTCTACAGATCCTACATTCTGGATTTTTATGAATATCAACTCTTTTAAAAATTCCTTTCAACGAATCAAAAATCATGAAATATGATTCAAAATTTTCTTCTACAGTCGCTTTTATCACTTCAATTGCCATTAAAGAGCCTATGGCTCCAACTAACGGAGAAGCAATTGCAGACTCTCTGCATGACAAATCTTCGTTCTCAAGATCTTCAAATAAACATTCGTAGCAGGAATTCGTAGCATCTCTTAAATCAAAGCAGCCCAACTGTCCTTTCCAAGCAATAGAGGATCCAGAAATAAGAATTTTGTTATGTTTTACGCAATATTTATTTACAATTTTTCTTGTTTCAAAATTGTCAGAGCAATCAAGAATTATTTCTGAATCCTTCAGGAGGCGGTTGATGTTTGCTGAATCAACTTTTTCCTCTAATCCTGTTAGCTCAACAAAAGGATTTAATTGAGATAATTTTTTTACTGAGGTAGTGGCTTTACTTTTTGATAAGTCATTTTGATCAAAAAGAATTTGCCTTTGTAAATTTGAAGCTTCTACAAAGTCAAAGTCTATTATTTTGATTTGACCGAATCCAGATAGAGCTGAATAAAGAGAGGCAGAGCATCCTAAGCCGCCTATACCTATGAATGCCAGCGACATATCATTAATTTTTTCCTGCCCTTCAATGTCTATTTCAGGCAACATAATATGTCTGCTATATCTTAATAATTCTTCTTTTAACATTGATAAATCGAAACTCTTTTATCCCCATTTAAATCATTTAAGTTTGAAAAATTAAGATACCCATTTTCCACGGCAAATTTATTTAATTCTTCGTATTGATCGGGAGCATGTTCTAAATAAACTTTACCATTTTCATTTAAAAAATTTTTTCCTTTAGATAAAATTAATTTCAAATCAGATAGGCCTTTATCTTTTGAAAATAAAGCTTTTTCTGGTTCATGCCAGATTCCTTCTTCTTTTCCAGTAGTTGCCTCTTTATCAACATAAGGCGGATTAGAAATTAGATAATCTACCTGTGGAAAAAGCCATTCATTATTCCAGTCGTGATTTAAAAAAATTATGTTTTCACAGCAAAACTTCTCTGCATTTTGTTTTGCTACCAAGATACTTTTAATTGAAATATCTGTTGCAAAGATAAAACAATCTTTATTTTCTTGAGCGATGGATATAGAAATCGCTCCAGACCCTGTTCCAAGCTCAAGAAGAGTTTTGTCTTGTAGATTTTCATTAAGAATTGCGTCTACCAATGTTTCAGTCTCTGGACGGGGAACAAGGACATCTGGAGTGACAATAAAACTATTTTTCCAAAACCCTTTCTTTCCTATTAAATAGGCTAAGGGTTTCCCTTCTAATCTCTCTTCGACCATTAGGTCAATGGAGCTTAAATCTTTTTTATTTATTTCTTTATTAGTATCTGAATAAATTTTTGCTTTATCGATTTTTAGAACATGTTGAAAAATAATTTCAGCATCACGACTATCAATTTTGTTTTTAATTTCTATTAACTTATCCTTGAGAAGCATCAGGTAGGTTCATTTTCTAGGTTAATAAGTTTTTTTGCTTCATTCTCTTCTGTGAGGGCCGATAAAATGATTTCCATGTCACCATCTAAAAATTCTTCCAAATTATGTACAGAAAATTCTATTCTGTGATCAGTTACTCTGCTTTGAGGAAAATTATAAGTCCTAATTTTTTCTGACCTATCACCACTCCCAACCATAATCTTTCTTTGAGAGTCTAATTCTTTGGCTTGTTCTTCAAGGGCTGCCTCATTCAATTTACTTTGAAGTAAAGACATAGCTTTCTCTTTATTCTTATGTTGCGATCTTCCATCCTGACACTCGACAACGATCCCAGATGGAATATGTGTTAGTCTAACTGCAGAGTCAGTTTTATTAACGTGCTGTCCTCCTGCTCCAGATGCTCGAAAAGTATCAACTCTAATTTCTGACTTATCAATGTTTATGTTTTCTTGTTCGTCTGCCTCTGGCAGGACGGCTACCGAACATGCCGAGGTATGAATTCTGCCCTGTGATTCGGTTTCTGGAACTCTTTGAACCCTGTGTATTCCTGATTCATATTTGAGAAAACCATAAGCACCTCTTCCGGTAATTTTAGATACTATTTCTTTGAAACCTCCTTTTTCGCTTTCTCTAGAGCTAATGATTTCTATTTGCCATTTGCGTCTTTCTGATAGCCTAGAAAACATCCTAAACAAATCGCCAGTAAATAGTCCTGCTTCATCGCCTCCAGTACCAGCGCGAATTTCTATAAATGCATTTTTTTCGTCATTTGGATCTTTTGGTAACAGCATTTTTTTTAAATTTTCTTCTAACAAATCTTTTTTATTTTTGAGACTTTCTAGTTCTTCTTGAGCTAAGGCTCTAATTTCACTATCCGAATCGTTCAAAAGTTGATTTGATTCATCAATATTTTCCTCAACAGATTTAAATTCGCTAAAGCTATCAACAATAGGTTTCAAGTTTGAATATTCTTTTGAAATAGAAGTAAACTTAGTTTGATTTTCTATAATTTCTGCCTTTGATAACTCAGATTCCATTTGGGAAAATTTAATTTGAATTTCTTCTAGTTTCTTTTTTACCGACTCCAGCATAAAACCTATTATAGTATCTAGTCTGCTTTCATATGAAAAAATCGTTTTTAACTTGGAATCTTTTTTTAGTTTTTTTTCTCTTTTCTTGTGCCACAATCGAAATTAAAGAAGACATATTTTCAAAAAAGGGTAAGTTTTCTCTTGCTTCTAATTCTGAATATTTCTCAGGAATCATAAATGTGAGCGATGTTGAGAAGAGAATTCGATTTAATTTAGATAGTTTGAGTAAAGAATTTAAAATTTCGTTTACAGATGAAGAAATCAAAACTAACTTTAAATACGAAAACATCATAAAAGAATCTGACTTTAAGTTATTTCTAAAGTGGTTCTTCTTCGAATGTACAAATATCGAATGTCAAAATTTTACTTTGCAAAATCTTAAACTAAAAAAGCATTTATCAAATAAATCAGGTCTAATTATTCAAGGAAATTTTCAAAATTTTAGACTGTCACTTAAACTTAATGATATTTAGTTCTCCAGCAAAAATTAACTTATCTTTGAAAATAATTAGAAAGAGATCTGATGGCTTCCATGATATAGATTCAGATTTTCAATTTTTAAATTGGGGCGACAAAATCGAAATTTCTTCTTCAAATAAACTATCAGTTTCAACAACAAAAATTAAGGTATCTCAACAAGAAAACCTAGTTACTCAAGCTTTGAAAAAAATTGAGTCCTTTTGTGATACCGAACTTAATTATTCTATAAAAATTGAAAAAAACATTCCTCTCGGCTCTGGACTTGGAGGCGGTAGTTCCAATGCGGCAACTGCAATGCTAGCAGTTAATAGTCTCGCAAAACTCAATTTATCCTTGGACGTTTTATTAGATCTGGGTAAATCTTTAGGATCGGACATACCATTTTTTTTAAAAGGTCTATCTGGAAAAGTCTCTGGAATAGGTGAGATAATTGAGCCTGAGGAATTTCCAGAAAATCTAGTCATGATTCTATTTCCTGAATGTTCAATATCCACAAAAGATGCCTATGACGCTGTAACATCAAAGGAAATTTCAAATAAAAGACAGAGGTTAAAGGGTAACTTTTTTGAAGAGTGGGTTTTGTTAAATTATCCTCAGGTCAGAGAAGCATTTGACTTTTTAAGTAAGAATAGCGAAGTAACCATATCAGGAACAGGAAGTAGTATGTTCACAAAAATTAATTCTTTTGAAGAGGGAAAGGAAATAATGGATAATGCACCAAGAAAATTAGCATATGTTATTACTAATACTATTAACAAATCGCCTTTATTAAATGAACTGCTTAATTCTGGGGTGTAGCCAAGCGGTAAGGCAGCGGCTTTTGATGCCGCCATGCGATGGTTCGAATCCATCCACCCCAGCCAAAAATAAAAATGAATTCTAAAAACAACTTAGTCATTTTCTCCGGAAATTCTAATCCTGGCTTAGCAAAAAAAATCGTTAAAAAACTCAATAAACCACTTGGAAAAGCAACTGTGGGGAGATTCAGCGATCAAGAGATGAATATCAAAATAGAAGAAAACGTTAGGGGAAAGGATGTTTTCATAGTTCAGTCTACTTGTTTTCCGGCAAATGATAATCTAATGGAATTGATCATTATGATTGATGCTTTGAGACGAGCATCAGCATCAAGAATTACAGCTGTGATACCCTATTTTGGATATGCTCGACAAGATCGTAGAGTTAGATCCGAAAGAGTTCCGATAAGTGCAAAATTAGTTGCAGATATGTTGCAAAGTGCTGGTGCCAACAGAGTTCTTACTATCGAACTGCACTCAGATCAAATTCAAGGCTTCTTCAATATTCCAGTTGATAATGTTTATGGAACAAGCGTTATTTTTGATCATATCGTTAAGACAAAATATAAAAATCAAATGGTGGTTTCTCCTGATGTTGGAGGAGTAGTAAGAGCAAGAGCTTTGGCTAAGTTTTTAGATGATGCCGATTTAGCAATAATCGATAAAAGAAGAGAAAAGGAAAATCAATCTCAGGTCATGAACGTTATTGGAGATGTAAAAGACAAAACATGTATTCTTGTTGACGATATTATTGATACAGCTGGAACAATTTGTAATGCTGCTGAAGCTTTAAAGGAGTCAGGTGCTAAAAAGGTCGTTAGTTATGCTACTCATGCAGTGCTTTCTGGAGATGCTTTGAAAAATATTAGTAATTCAAGACTAGACGAATTAATAGTTACTGATACAATTCCGCTTTCAGAAATGGCTTCATCAACTAAAAAGATTAAAACCATTTCTATGGATAAAACTATAGCTGGGGCCATAAATAGGGTTAATAAAGAAGAATCCATTAGCGAAATGTTTTTATAATAATGAGTGAATCAACATCTATATCTGCCGAAATAAGAGAAAATAATATTTCAGCAAAAATCTTGAGAAAATCAGGAGAGATTCCTGCAATAGTTTATGGCCAGGAGAATGATCCTAAACCGGTTAAAATTTTGGAAAAAGATTTAGTAAAAATTCTTGAAAATCCTAGTATTTTTTCTCAAGTGATCGAGTTGAATCAAAATGATGGTGCCGTAAAAGTTATTTTGAAAGAGGTTCAGGTAAACCCTTCTAATGACAGACCGATCCACGTCGATTTTCAAGCCGTCAGTGAGAAAACTAACATCACAATTAATGTGCCTCTAAAATTCATCAATGAAGAGGTTTGTATCGGGGTGAAACAACAAGGTGGGATGATTTCACATCTCAAAAATGAAATTGAATTGACTTGTAATGCTCAAAATCTTCCAGAATTTATTGAGATTGATATGAAAGATCTTGAAATAGGTTCAAACGTTATGCAGTCTCAAATTATCCTTCCTGAAGGAGTTTCTCTAAGTACTAATATTCTTAACAATCAAGACCAACCAGTTGCAAGTGTGAACGTTACTAGAGCTGCTCTTGATATTGACGATGAGCCTTCTGAAGGCGAACAAGATGAATCTGAAGAATCAACTGACGAGGCGTCTGAAACTAAAGATGCTGCAGATGAAAGTAGCTCTGAGGAAGAATCTAAAGACTAACTTTCCTAAGTTTTCATGAGTTCTTTTCTGGTCGTTGGCCTAGGTAACCCAGGTTCAAGATATTCAAATACTAGACATAATGTTGGAACAGACTTTATCCTTGAAGCTCAAAAAAAATATTCTTTTGATTTAAAAGAAAAGAAAACTTTAAAATCCTTTTTGGCAGAAGTAGTGATCCAAGATAAAAAAGTTATTTTTGCAATTCCCACCATTTTTATGAATCATAGCGGAGCAGCTTTAAAGTTATTAAAAAATAAATTTAATACGAATATAGAAAATATTATTGTCATTCATGATGATCTTGACTTGAAATCTGGAGTAATAAAATTAAAAACAGGCGGAGGACATGGGGGACACAATGGTTTGAAAAGTATTTTTGAAAATCTGGGATCACAAGAATTTAAAAGAATCAGAATTGGAATTGATCACCCGGGTGATAAGAAAAAAGTAAATAAGTACGTGATTCAGAAAGGAAAAAAAGAGGAAAAGATAGATCGCCTTCAATGCATAGATAAAGGGCTTTCTGTCATAGAATTTTTATTTCAAGAGGATTGGGATACAGCCTTAAATAAACTAAATAACTAATGTCTTTAAAATGCGGAATAGTTGGATTGCCTAATGTCGGCAAATCAACACTATTTAATGCCCTCACTGCCTCGAAAATTGCCGCAGAAAACTTTCCTTTTTGTACGATTGAACCTAATCATGGAATAGTTGAATTACCTGACGAAAGACTGGATAAAATTTCAAAAATATCTAAATCTGAAAAAGTAATTCCTGCCACTGTTGAATTTGTTGATATTGCCGGTTTAGTTGAAGGTGCTTCCAAAGGAGAAGGTTTAGGAAATAAGTTTTTAGGTCACATAAGAGAAACTCAAACAATTATTCATGTTGTCAGGTGCTTTGAAGATAATGAGGTTACTCATGTGAATGAAAAAGTAGATCCAATTTCAGATGTTGAAATAATAGAAATGGAATTAATCTTGGCAGATATAGAATCTTTAGAAAAAACAAAAGAAAGAATTGTAAGAAAAGCAAAAAGTGGAGATAAAGATTTGTTAAAAGATCTTTCTAGAATAGAAGATATTTTAACCATTCTTAAAAAAGGAGATTCTCTTTTTGAATATTTACAGGACGACGAAAATAAAACTTTTGTAAGTGAAGTTGGCCTTCTATCTGCAAAACCAGTCATCTTTGTTGCAAACTTGAATGAGGATATGGAAGAAACCGATGGTCTAAAAAAATTAAGAGAAAAAGCCCATTCAAAAGGCTCGCAATTAATTGCAATGTGTAACCAAATAGAATTTGAAATAAGTGAGCTTGAAAATGAAAGCAGGCAGGAACTTATAGATCTTGTAGGTTTAGAAGAGCCAGGTCTAAATAAATTAATAAAAACTGCTTTTAGAACTTTAGGATTACAAACTTTCTTTACATCGGGTCAATCAGAATCTAGAGCTTGGGTAATAAAAAATGGAACCAAAGCACCGGATGCTGCGGGAGTAATTCATACTGATTTCAAAAAAGGATTCATTAGAGCTGAAACTGTATCTTTTAAAGATTTTATTGAATTTGACGGAGAGCAAGGTGCAAAAGCACACGGAAAATGGCGATCTGAAGGATCAGATTACGAAGTAAAAGACGGCGATATAATTTTATTTAGATTTAATGTTTAGAATCTTGACAATTAGTCTAACTACAAAGAGAATCGATTTTTTGGCTATGTAGCTCAGCTGGTTAGAGCGCAGCATTCATAATGCTGAGGTCGGTAGTTCAAGTCTACCCATAGCCACCAATAAATTAAAAAATTAAGGATTTACTTGGTCCGGGGCGCAGTTATCAATAAGTAAAGTTTGCATTTCTTCTAAAACTGCAAGAGTTTCTTTATATTCAACTACTTTGGGATCTACAGCTGTAGATCTAAAGCCAAAAAAGTTTTGACCTGTTCTTGGATTATTTGTTTCGAACCCAAAAGAGGCATAACCAGTATCTCTGTCAGCCTGCTCTGTTAATTTTGAAGCTAAATCGGAAATAATTGCTGAAACTCTTATTACTTGCTCTGTCAACTCAATACAATTTAGCTCTGTTGGGTCAAAATCGAAATGCGTGTAGTCAGATGTTGGACTTCTATACCACCATACGGGGTTGGCACAGCCAATTAAAAATAAAGCTATAAAGCTATAAAATAGGTACTTTTGGTCAGCTTCTTTTAGAAAGGTCATTCTATCTCCCAAGAGAATTAATTTATCAAATTTCTAATTTAATTAAAACAGAATTTTTATTCAGATGATACTTCTTTCATTGAGAGTTTTACTTTTCCTCTGTCATCTATTCCGATAACTTTGATTTCAACTTCTTCTCCTTCAACGAGGTAATCAGCAATGTTTTTTACCCTCTCTTCAGAAATTTCTGAAATGTGTACTAAACCTTCTCTTCCGTTATCGAAAGAAACAAAAGCACCAAAATCTACTATTTTTTCTACGGTCCCTAAAGTCACCAAACCTACTTCAGGATCAGATGTAATAAACTCGATTTTTTGTAAAGCATCTTCTCGTTCTTCCTTACTGCGACCATAAATTTTTACAGAGCCATTATCGGAAATATCTATGTTTGTATTGGTTTCCTCGGTAAGTTTCTTTATGTTTGCTCCGCCTTTACCAATGACTTCACCAATTTTGTTTTTAGGAATTTTGAGCTCGATTGCTTGAGGAGCTAAAGGAGACAATTCAGACCTGCTTTCAGATAAAACTTTATTCATTTCTCCTAAAATGTGATTTCTTGCTGTATGAGCTTTATTCAGTGCATCTTCAAGAATTTGCTCGTTTATCCCAGCAATTTTTATATCCATTTGCAAAGCAGTTACTCCGTCATCTGTTCCTGCTACTTTGAAATCCATATCTCCAAGATGATCTTCATCTCCTAAGATATCGGTTATAACGCAGTGTTGATCATCAGTTTTTACCAACCCCATAGCAACTCCTGCTACGGGTTTTTTTAACGGAATTCCGGCATCCATCATTGCTAAACTTGAAGCACAAACTGTAGCCATTGAACTTGAACCATTAGATTCAGTAATTTCTGATACAACTCTAATTGCGTATTCAAAATCTACTGGATTAGGGAGAACTGCTTCTAAAGCTCTTCTTGCAAGTTTCCCGTGACCAATTTCTCTTCGTTTTGGGCTTCCTACCATTCCTGCTTCTCCAACAGAGAAAGGAGGAAAATTATAATGCAGCATAAAAGGATCCTTTAAGTCTCCATGCAATGAATCAATTAATTGAGAGAGTTTCAATGAATCCATAGTTGCTACAGAAATAGATTGAGTCTCACCCCTAGTAAATAATGCAGAACCATGAGCTTGTGGTAAAACTCCCACCTCGATAGCTATTGGTCTGACTGTATCTAAATCTCTTCCATCAATTCTTGATTCCCCTGATAATAATCTTGATCTGACAATCTCAGATTCTAAAGATTTAAACTGACTAAGAGCTTCATCGATTTTTTCATCTTCAGGATCTTCAAAAGATGTCTTAACTTTTTCTCTTAATTCGGCAATTTTTTCTTGTCTGCTTGCCTTTTCTGCTATTTGATAAGCTGTGGATAGTTCTTCAAAAATTAGACTTTTAACCTTTTCTTTTGTTTCAGTGTCCTCTTCCTTAGCTTCATACTCAATAGGAGAAATTGAAGCTTGCGAAACTAATTCTCCTATCAGCTCTAAACTAGGTTGCATTTCAGCTTGAGCAAAAAGAATAGCACCAAGCATTTGATCTTCTGAAAGCTCTTTTGCTTCCGATTCCACCATGAATATCGCGTCATGCGAACCCGCCACCATCATGTTTAGAGAAGAATTTTCTAGATCTTCTAAGGATGGGTTTAGAACATAATTCCCATCTATGAAACCAACTTTTGCCGCAGATAGAGGACCTTGAAAAGGAAGTCCCGAGAGTTGAAGTGCAGCTGATGCGCCTATAATAGAGATGACATCTGCATCATCATTTTTGTCCATAGATAAGACTGTACAGATGATCTGAACTTCCCTGCCGAAGCCTTTTGGAAATAGAGGCCTTATAGGCCTATCAATTAGCCGTGAAGTGAGAACTTCTTTTTCAGAAGGCCTCCCCTCTCTTCTAAAAAAACTTCCTGGAATTTTTCCTGATGCATAAAATTTTTCAATGTAGTTCACAGTAAGAGGGAAAAATCCTTGATCGGATTTATCCTGTCCAGCAACTACGGTTACCAAAACTTTGGTATCTCCAGAAGAAGCAATTACTGATCCGGTTGCTTGCCTAGCAACCTTGCCTGTTTCTAAAGTAACATTTCTTCCTGCAATTTCTCTTGTGCAAGAGATAACTTTCATATCATTCATTTATTTATTTTCCTTAAATTATGTAACTCTAAGTTACTTTCTGAGGTTTAATTCTGAGAGAATAGAACTATATCTTTTGGGATCTTTTTTCTTCAAATAATCCAAAAGCTTACGCCTTGTATTAACCATTCTTATAAGTCCTTGCCTAGAGTGATGATCTTTGGCATGGTCTTTGAAATGAGCTTGTAAAGACTCGATATTTGCTGTTAACAAGGCTATTTGAACTTCTGGCGAACCTGTGTCTCCCTTAGATTGAGCAAACTTTGAAATAATTTCTTCCTTTGTTTTTGTTTCTAAACTCAAGAACTGCCTCCTTAGTTATTCAATTTTCTATAGATATTAACCTTTTGGGTGAAACTAAACCGTTAATGTTTTTTAAAATTCCAATGAATTTATTTTTTTCGTCAAACAATCTCAGGTATTTGCTTTTTATTTCGGCCTCTTTCAAATATATTTTTTGGCCTTTTTTTATCCTATCTATTATATCCGTGGCGCATTGTATCTTATCTAAGCTTCTAAGTGCATCCCCCATTTGAATTATTTTTCTTTTTATATTTTCCTTGTTTATCGATTCAATTTCATGGGCTTCGCTTATATCATGTTCAGCAGAGATAGTTCTTTGTAAATTAGATAAAACCGCAACACAATCCAAATCTTTTGCTAAATCTTTAACAAGAGATCTTATATAGGTTCCTTTTCCACATTCCACTAAAAACTTGAATTTGTTCTGATCAACAGAAATTAAGTCTAATTTATAAATTTCTATCTCCCTTATTTTCTTTGGAACTTCTTTATTCTTCCTGGCATAGTGATACAAAGGCTTTCCTTTATATTTTAAAGAAGAATATTTAGGAGCTTCTTGATTTAGACAGCCGATAAATTTTTTTTTAATTTTATTGAAGTCATTTTTTGATGGTATTTTTTTATGTTCCCTTTCAATTTTTCCATCTAAATCTCCAGTATCTGTCTGAATACCAAACATCATTTCTGCAATGTAAGTCTTCCTTTCGTTTGCTAAAAAATTTGTGAATCTAGTCATCTGACCCAGACATGCAAGAATTACGCCACTTGCTAAGGGATCTAGAGTACCAGAATGTCCGATTTTAGAATCATCAAGAAAAGGTTTTAACTTTCTAATAAATTCTCCTGAAGAAATTCCAGAAGGCTTGTTTAGAACTAACAATCCAGATATCAAACTTGGTTATCCTGTTGATCAATAAAAAACAAAAGTTCAGGTATTTTTTTTAATTTAATATTTTGTCCCAACTTTTTTTTGACAAATGATTTTGAATTTTCCAAGGCCTTAGTAAGGTTATCCTGATCTTCATATAATTCTTGATTTAAATAGTTTGAAAGAAATATTTTTGCATATGATAAGTCATCACTTAACTGAACTTCAGTCACAGTGAGACCCTTTAATCTCGGATCACTAATCTCAAAACTAAATATATTAGCTATTTCTCGTCTGATATTGTCTGAAACTCTTTGAGCTCTTTTATATGGTTTTGAACTAAACAATTAAATTTTTCTAGCAGTTTCTGTTCTTTCGAAAACTTCTATTTTATCTCCAACTTTTACATCGTTATAATTTTCGATACCAATTCCACATTCAGTTCCGCTTTTTACTTCAATCGCCTCATCTTTAAATCTTCTTAAGGAGTCGAGCTTACCCTCATGAATAACAATATTGTCTCTGAGAACTCGAATTGGAAGATTTTTTATCACTGCTCCTTCTATGACAATTGAACCAGCTATCAAACCAAATTTTGGCGATTTAAAGGTATCCTTCACTTCTGCAATTCCAACAGTAACCTCTTTAATTTCAGGCTCAAGAGAACCTTCAATTATTTCTTTTACGGCATCAAGCAAGTCATAAATTATTCCAAAATATTGAATTTTTATCTCTTCGGTTTCTGCAAGAGTTTCTGCAGCTGCATCAGACCTTACATTAAATCCTAGAATAACGGCTTCCGAAGCGACAGCTAAATTTACATCGTTTACTGAGACTGGGCCAACGCCATCCAAGACTATTTTAATCTTTGCGTCTTCTACTTTTAAATTATTTATAGCACCTGCAATAGCTTCTGCAGAACCGTTTGTATCTGTTTTAATTATTAAATTAACCGAAGGTTTTGCGGAATCTCCGGCGCCTGCAAAAATGCCATCTAAACTAACCACTCCCTTTTTAGCCAATCTATTGTCTCTACTTTTACTAGCTCTTTCTTCAGATAAACTCTTAGCGGCTTTTTCGTCTTTAACAACCATGAACTCTTGTCCAGCATTTGGAGGGTATTCAAGTCCAGAGATTGCAACAGGAGACGATGGCGGAGAAGTTTTAATTTGAGATCCTAAAAAGTTTTTGAGGCTCCTTATTTTTCTAAATTGATCTCCAATTAAGACAAAATCTCCACTATTCAAAGTACCTCTTTGAACCAGAAGAGTCGCAACAGCTCCCTCACCTTTTTTTACTCCAGATTCTAAAACCACTCCGGATGCTGGACCATCATGATTAGTTTTTAATTCCAGCATTTCAGAAAGTAAAGTAATATTTTCTATGAGGTCATCTATTCCCTCACCAGTTTTTGCTGATACAGGAACTACCTGAGTGTTGCCGCCCCAATCTTCGGGCACAAGACCCATTTTTGATAAATCTCCTTTTACTTTCTCTATGTCTGAATCGGGCTTATCAATTTTATTTACTGCAACTATCACCTGAACATTTGCAGCTTTTGCATGATTAAAAGCCTCTTCTGTTTGAGGTTGAACGCTGTCATCGGCAGCAACAACTAAGACTACGATATCTGTGGAGTTGGCGCCTCTTGCTCGCATTTCTGAAAAGGCTGCATGTCCAGGCGTATCGATAAATGTAATGGTTTGATTATTTCGATCTACCTGATAAGCACCAATTCCTTGAGTAATTCCTCCTTCTTCCTGATCAGCTACAGATGATTTTCTAATAAAATCAAGTATTGAAGTTTTTCCATGATCAACGTGTCCTAAAACTGAAACTACAGGATTCCTCAGCTCTTCATCTCCTTCATAAACGATGTGTTCAAGAATTTTTTCCTCTTCAGATTCTACGTCTTGAGGAACGCCAATGTGTCCTAACTCTTCAACAACTAAAATAGCTGTCTCCTGATCAATAGCTTGATTTAAAGTGACCATAACACCGCTATTCATTAACGATTTAATCAAATCCGATGATTTAATAGATAGTTCTTTAGCAAGATCCGATACGACAATGGTTTCAGGAATTTTTACTTCTTTTTGGATGAATTCTTGAGGTTTTTCAAATTTTTGAACATTTTCAAAGTTTTTTTCTAGAAATTTTTCACCCTCTTGCTCTCTTTGATCCTCTTTGGAGCTATCTTTAAATGTTTTTTTATCTTTTTTTAAATTTTGAGGAATTTTCTTTTGGGGTTCCTGCTTTGTTTTTCTGACAACTTTTGTTTTTGCTTTGGCTTTCTTTTTTTCTTCTTCAGCTGACTCATTTTGAGCATTCAATCTTTTTCTTTCTGCTTCGTCGAAGTCAATAGATCCGGTAAAGTCCTGTTTTACATTTGATTTTTTTTCTTTATCTGGTGAATTAATTCTTGTGACAGATAAATTTGGTTTTGCTTTTTTTTGGGTAGAGCTACTTAAGGAAATTGTTTTTTTACTATCTTTCTTACTATCTTTGATGAATTTTAAGAGTACTTTTTTATCCTCAGTACTAACAATGTCTTTTTCTGATTTATGAGAAAGACCCGCCGCCTTCATCTGGGCCAACAAATTATCTAAATCAATTTTTATTGCTTTAGAAAGTTGTTTAACATTTATATCTGCCATAATTTAATCTTCAAGCCATTCTTCTCGAGCTGACATAATAAGTTTAGCTGCTCTTTCTTCATCAATTTCAAAAATTTCAGTCAGTTCATCTGTTGCTAAATCCGCTAAGTTCTCAACAGTAAGAATTTCATTTTTAACCAGCAACTCCAATTCTTCCTCGGAAAACCCGTCAGATAATTCTAATTTTCTTGCTTCTTTGGTTTCTTCTTCTGCCTCATCTTCATCTAATTCCAATAAAGCGATTTCTAGAAGAGACTCTTCAGCTCTTTCTATAAGAGTTGAAATAACCCCTTCTTCCAAACCGTCAATGCCAGCAAAATCTTCAATTTTAGATTCAGAGATTTTTTGAACAGTTTCAAGATTATTTTCTATGAGTTTTGATGCTAAATTTCTATCTACGCCAAGATATTCAATTAGCTTAGAAATTTCTCTATCTTCTTCTCCTGAGGACTCTCCCTTGATTTGTATTTGCCAGCCTAACAGTTCTGAAGTAAGTCGGATGTTCTGACCACTTTTACCAATAGCTAAAGCTAGGTTTTCATCTTTTACCACTACTTCCATAGACTGATTTTCATCATCCATTACGATGGAGAGAATTTCCGCAGGTGCTAAAGTATTTACTAGTAACTTGGCTTGATCGTCTTCCCAAACAACAATGTCAATTCTCTCGTTACCTAACTCGTTTGATACTGCCTGAACTCTAGAACCTCTCATGCCTACGCAAGCTCCTACAGGATCAATTCTTGCGTCATTGGTTTTTACAGCAATTTTTGTTCTAGCTCCTGCCTCTCTAGCAACAGCTCTTATCTCAATAACTTCTTCCGCAATTTCTGGAACCTCTAACTTAAAAAGTTCTGATACCATTTCTTTAGAGCTTCTACTTAAAACTAATTGGGGACCTCTATTCTCTCGAATACTTTCTTCGAGAATGCCTTTAATTCTGTCTCCAACTCGATAAATTTCTCCTTGAATTAGGTCTTTTCTTGGTAATGAAGCTTCTGCATTATCTCCAAGATCAACAATAATATATTCACGAGTAACCTTTTTAACAGACCCTGATACAAGTTGACCTAAGGAAGGTCGAAACCTTTTTATGATTTCTAATCTTTCAGCATCCCTTACTTTTTGGACAATTACTTGTTTCGCGGCTTGTGCGGCTATTCTTCCAAATTCAGCGTTTTCAACTTGCTCCTTGAATTTATCACCAACTTTAAGATCATTTTCTTCTGCAAAATCACTGTCAACCAAGATGTGTAGCTCGCTATCCTCATAATTCTCAAAATCTACAACATCTTTGTATCTGAAAGTTTGGTAATCTCCAGTGGATTGATCAATATCAACGAGGATATTTACTTCTTCCTTATACCTTTTCTTTGCAGCACTAGCTAAAGCAAATTCAATAGCTTCAAAGATTGTTTCCCTTGGTAAATCCTTTTCGTTTGAAACAGAGTCTGCAACTAATAGTATCTCTTCATTCATTCTTAGCCCCTAATAGATTTGAGGATAAATAATCCCCTTTCAAGATTTGATAAATCTGCCCTTGTGATACTAAAGAAATTTCTTCGTCAGATACCTCTTTAAGCTCTCCCTTTAATTTGCATTTTTTTCCATCTAAAAAACAAGACAAGTTAATTGTTTCGCCTAAATAGTCTTTAAGCTGATTGATGTTGAAAAATTTTCGATCAATTCCAGGCGATGAAATTTCTAAACTAAAATTAAAATTCAATTCTGAGAAATTATCCAAAACTTCTCGTGCTTGAATATTTACATTCTCGCAGTCTTCTAAAGTTATCAAATCATCCTTTTTATCGATGTAAATAACTATATGTTTTGAAAAGGAACCACCTGAAATTTCTATTCCCCAAATGAAACAATTTAGGCTCTCAATATCCTTTTTTAAAATGTCAGCAATCTTTTGTTCTAGCATTTTTCTTTTACATAACAAATAGGCCCTAAAGGGCCTATTAAAAATTCTTAACTAATAAATTAGTCAAATCAATAATTTGAAAGCGAGTATAGGAGTATAGTGAAGAATGGTCAATAGTTGTCTAAGTTGGTAGCGGGGGCAGGATTTGAACCTACGACCTTCGGGTTATGAGCCCGACGAGCTACCAGACTGCTCCACCCCGCGAAAAGTTTGGCGAGTATAGGATTAAGTTCTAAATAGGTCAAGTTATTGGTGCCGAAGAGAGGATTTGAACCTCCACGGACCTAAGTCCACTACCCCCTCAAGATAGCGTGTCTACCAATTCCACCACTTCGGCAATTACTCAGGGAGATCTTCAATTAAAGGCTTTTCTTCAACGATTTCCTGAGACTGTGAATTTTTAAAGACTTCTAACTCAGAATCTAAGGAAGTTTTTTGATAAGCTGAAATTGCAATAGTAATTGAAAAAAAAGCAATAACTAAACCCCAAGTTATTTTAGTTAAGATATTTGTAGCATCTGCAGGAGCAAACATCGCATTGTTATTTCCACCTCCAAAGGCGGAACCAATGTCTGCACCTTTTCCGTGTTGAAGTAAAATTATTACTACTAAGGAAATGGCGATCAATACCTGTAAAACTATAAATATTGTAATCATGATTTAATTTTCGAAGCGATAATAGCAAATTGTTCGCCGTCAAGCGAAGAATTTCCTACAAGGCAGCCATCAATCCTAGGAATAGAAATTATTTCTTCAATATTGCTTTTAGAAACACTTCCACCATACAAAATAGGACAATCAATCTTCTTCTCTTCAAAAAAATCTAAAATAATAGATACTGCTGAATCAATATTTTCTGAATCTGCTTCTTTTCCAGTACCAATAGCCCATATGGGTTCATATGCTAAAAGATCCGGTGATATGTTGTCTTTGCAGAAAGTCTGCAGTTGATTTAGAAGGAAAGATTTTTTTTTGTTGTTTTCTAGAATTTCTAACCCTTCTCCAATACAAAAAATATTCGACAAAGCATGTTCTTTTAACCTAGAACCTTTTTCAAAAACAATATTTTCTGTATCACCGCCTTCTCTCAGCTCTGAGTGACCGATAATAGAACCTTCGACTCCTACTTTTTTTAAAAATTTAGATGAAATTTGTCCAGTGAAAGCTCCTTCGTCGTATGGAGAAACATCCTGAGCAAAGAGTGAAATTTTATTAAAAAATTCATTTTTTGATTTTTTTATTTTTTCTGAAAAAATAGTGTAATCATGTAAATTAAGACAAACTATCAATCTTACTTCATCAGATTTTGGAAAATTATTTAAAGAACTAACAACATTTACAAATTCTTTTTCCCAAACGTCTATATCAACTAAATTCATTTTCCAGTTAGCAATAAGATATTTCATGAATAGTTAGGATAAATCTTTTGCAAGGTCGGTGAGTTGCTTGCTATGAATTTCCATCACTTTAGTGTCTTTGGCTTCCACTAAAATTCTTAATAAAGACTCGGTTCCTGATTTTCTCACTAAAATCTTTCCGTCAAACTCTGAAATTTCTTTTTGGGCTTTTTCACAAGAATTCTTAAATTTTTTATTAGCCAAAATGCTTTCAGCGTTGGTAACTTCAATGTTTGTGAGGATTTGAGGATATTTTTTGAAAGAAGCAAGAATTTCGTTTAAAGGTTTGCCAAAGGTAAGAAAAGCTTCAAAAAATTTGATGGCAGCAATAATTGCATCGCCCGTTGCAACGCTATCCAAACAAATAATATGTCCTGACTGCTCTCCACCCAGCTGCCAACCAAGTTCTAAGAGTTTTTTCAAAACATACTTATCTCCAACTTTGGATCTTACTAATTCAATGCCCATTTCAGATAAAGCATTTTCCAGACCTTTATTTGTCATGTCAGTTCCAACAACTCCTTTAGAACCTAGAACAATCTGATTTTCAAATTTAAATTTTGCCAATAAAAATAAAATATCATCTCCATCTAAAGCCTTTGCCTCTGAGTCGACTATGATCAATCTGTCGCCGTCTCCATCAAAGGCAATTCCAAAATCGGCGTTATTGTCTAGCACGGATTTTTTTAAAACATTTAAATCCGTTGATCCACAATTTTGATTAATATTTAGACCATTTGGATTATCTGAAATTGCAACTACTTCAGCTCCTAGCTCTCTAAAAACTTTTGGGGCGACATCATATGCAGCTCCGTTAGCTGTATCGATAACAATTTTTAAATTGCTCAAACTAATTTCTTTAGATAAGGAGTTTTTGCAGTATTCGATATAACGACCGCTGGCATCAGACAACCTAGCTGCTTTTCCTAAATTCTCAGGTTCAACGACTTTGATAGGTTCTGAAATTTTTTGTTCAATCAAAAGTTCTAATTCATCTGATATTTTTTGTCCTTTATCATCAAAAAATTTAATTCCATTATCTTCGTAGGAATTATGAGATGCACTTATGACGATTCCTGCCTGACTTTTAAAAGTACTAACTAAATAAGATATTGCTGGAGTTGGTAATGGGCCTACTAAGCGCACATTCAAGCCTGAAGAAATTATTCCTGCCTGGAGGGCAGCTTCCAGCATGTAGCCTGAAATTCTTGTATCTTTACCAATGATGAATGATGAAATTCCCTGGTCCTTGAAGACTTTTCCAGCTGCCCAACCTAACTTCAGGATGAAATCTGGACTAGTCTTAGAAGAAATCGGACCTCTGATGCCATCAGTGCCAAAGAATTTCTTTTTTGCGTTTATTATTTTGGCCATATAGTTCTCAATAAATTAACGGTCTCTTTAACTTGATGAACTCTTAAAATATTTGCCCCACCTAGAGAAGCTATTATACCAGCAGTTAAGCTTTGTTCGTTTAGATGATTTTCCTTTGTCTCAAAAAGTAGTCTCAAAAATTTCTTTTGCGACAAACCAGCCAACAAAACCCTATCTTTTTTTATTTTCTCCAAATTAGATAATATTTTTAAGTTCTGAAAAGGTGTTTTTCCGTATCCAAAACCGGGGTCAAAAATCAAATTTTTTACATTGAAGTTTCCTTTCTTAAATTTGACTTCGATTTCAGAGAAGAAATGTTCTATTTGATCAAATATATCTTTTTTGTTTTCAGGATTGCCTTGATGGCAAACACAAACAGGTATATTTTCTTCGCAGACTAAATTAAAACTTTCTTCATCTTTAAATGAAAAAACATTATTGATTAAATCAATTTTATTCAAGATAGCTTCCTTGATTACTTCGAAATTGAACGAGTCTACTGAAAAAAGTATTGGATAATCTTTCAGCTTTTCAAAGATAAATCCTATTCGATCTAATTCTTCTTGAGGAGATATTTTGGTGAATCCAGGTTTTGTACTATGAGCGCCGATATCAATAAAATCAGCACCATCCTCAATCATTGACTCAATCGATTTAAATACTTTTGATTCATCAAAAGAAATACCTTTTTTTAGAAATTTGCCACCATCAAAAAAAGAGTCAGGAGTTAGGTTTATTACACCCATGACTTTTGGGCTAGAAAGGTCTAACTCTTTTTTTGGAAAGAGCATGTTAAGAAGCTTTAGATTTGTTCTGCTGGATCCTTAATTGGAGGTTCTTCACCCTTTTTATTATCTTTGTCAGAAGAAATATCATCATCATCATTACTTCTTGGCTTAGCTCCAGCCATGATGTCATCAATTTGATCACTCGTTATGGTTTCAAGCTCTACTAGAGATTCAGCCATCATGTGTAGCTTGTCCAGATTATCTTTTAAAACCTTTGTAGCTTTCTTATAACAAGTATCGATAATTTTTTTTGATTCTTCATCGATTAAATTAGCAGTTTTATCTGAAACAGATGTTGATTTTGAACCTGCGCTTCTTCCAAGAAAAGGTTCATCACCCTCTTCATCGTACTTAATAGGGCCTAACTTTTCAGACAAGCCCCATTTGGTGACCATATTTCTTGCAAGTTCTGTAGCTCGTTCTATGTCATTAGACGCTCCAGTTGTAACTCCACCTTCACCGTAGATTAATTCTTCAGCAATTCTTCCTCCGAACAATCCACAAATTCTGTCTAGAATGGATTCTTTGCTATAACTGTATTTATCTTCTTCAGGAAGAAATACGGTTACTCCTAAAGCTCTTCCACGTGGAATAATTGAAACTTTGTAAACCGGATCGTGGTGTTCTAAAACTCTTCCAACTATGGCATGACCAGCTTCGTGGTAAGCAGTTTTTGTTTTTTCATCTAAACTCATTACCATACTTCGCCTTTCCGCGCCCATCATTACTTTATCCTTAGCAAGCTCCAACTCCTCCATAGAAACTTTCTTTTTGCCGGAACGAGCAGCAAATAAAGCAGCTTCGTTTATTAAATTTGCTAAATCTGCTCCTGAAAAACCTGGAGTCCCTCTGGCGATGTAAGAAGTTTCAACATCCTTATCGATTGGTACTTTCCTAGCATGAACGTTAAGAATTTGTTCTCTTCCTTTGATATCTGGAAGTGGAACTACTACTTGACGGTCAAATCTTCCAGGTCTTAGTAAAGCAGGATCTAGAACATCTGGTCTGTTCGTAGCAGCAATAATAATGATTCCTTCATTAGCTTCAAAACCATCCATCTCTACTAAGAGTTGATTAAGAGTTTGCTCTCTCTCATCGTGACCACCACCTAAGCCCGCTCCTCTATGGCGACCAACTGCATCAATCTCGTCAATGAAAACAATACAAGGTGCTTGACGTTTAGCTTGTTCAAACATATCTCTTACTCTAGAAGCTCCAACACCAACAAACATTTCCACAAAATCAGAACCTGAAATTGTAAAAAATGGTACTTTAGCCTCCCCCGCTATTGCTCTGGCAAGCAAAGTCTTACCTGTTCCGGGAGAACCTACCATTAAAATACCGCGCGGGATTTTTCCGCCTAGTTTTTGAAATTTTGAAGGATCTCTTAAAAAATCTACTAATTCTTGGACTTCCTCTTTTGCTTCTTCGACTCCGGCAACATCTCTAAATGTTGTTTTTACCTTCCCACCTTCGAGCATTCTAGCTTTACTCTTACCAAATGACATTGGACCTCCTCGGCCTCCCATACCACCTTGCATTTGACGCATGAAGAAAAAGAAGATGGCTAAAATGATTAGAATTGGAAAACTAGCTACCAGAAGTTGAGTCCAAATGCTTTCTCTTTGTGGCTCTTCGCCTAAAACTTCAACTCTGTGCTCAAAAAGATCTGTCATGAGTTGATCATCTTGTACGTATATGGGACGAGTGGTTTTAAAGGAGTTTCCTTCCTGAGTTATTCCTTCGATTGTAAACCCGTCGCCTTTAAAGGAAACTTGGGAAATTTGGTCTTTGTTAACCAAAGAAACAAATTCGGAATAATTCATATTCTGCGAGGGACTTTGATTGTAAATGTTTTGAATAGCAATAAAGGTGATACCTGAAATTGCAAGCCAAACTAAAATATTTCTCATTAATTGCGACATAATTCTTACTCTTTAAATTTTCCTAATAAATAGCATTCTTTTGAACTTATTCTCGATGCTTCTGGTTTAATTCTTATCACCTCTTTAAAGTTCTTTTTCATATATCCTTTTAAATAATCAAAAGAACTCCCTTGAAAGCATTTTGCTAGAAAAGAACCTCCTTTTACAAGATATTTATTTATTAGATATATCTCTATATTCAAAAGTTCAATCATATTTTCACTATCGGTAATTCCTATACCACTTAAGTTGGGGGCAATATCTGATAAAACAAGGTCAAATAATTGATTCAGGTCTTCATCTTTAATTTCTAATAAATCCTTTTGTAAAAAAGTAATACCCTCAATTTTGGCCATTGGAAGTATATCTATGCCTGTAATGGATGCTTTCCCTTTAGTTAGCTCCTTTAGAACTTGAATCCAACTTCCGGGAGCGCAGCCAATATCCAGAATATTTTGATTTTGTTTGATTAAATTGTGCACCTTATTAATTTGCTTCAATTTATAGGCTGCTCTCGATCGATAGCCATCTTTTTTCGAAAGCTTATTAAACCTTTCGCCACCAGTGTAATTGGGATTTTTACTCAAATTAAACGTGCTTAATATCTACTATTTCATATTCTTGAAGGCCAGCAGGACTTTCAAACTTGGCGATATCGCCTTCACTCTTACCTATGAGAGCTCTAGCCAAAGGAGAGGAAAAGGAGATTTTTCCCTCGCTCACATTTGCTTCATCTTCACCAACTATTTTAAAAACCACTTCTTCGTCTTTCTTTAAATCATAAAGATCTATGGTAACGCCGAAAATAACTTTGCCTGATGGAGGAATAGCGGTTACATCGATAACTTGGGAATTAGTCAATTTAGATTTTATCTCTCTAATTCTTGCTTCTGTTAACCCCTGCTGTTCTTTAGCTGCGTGATATTCAGCATTTTCTTTTAAATCACCTAGTTCTCGAGCTGCAGCGATTTCTTTGGACAATTGAATTCTTACATTTTTTGTAAGATGGTCATGTTCAGCGCGTAAGGCTTTCTCGCCCTCCACAGTCATTGGAGCTTTATCGGTCATATCCTCAGTGGATATCTTGAAGTTTTTTCACCCTCCAATCAACCTGATTTTCTATTACCTTACATATCGCTCTAGCACCTTCAATGGTAGTAGAACTACAAATCTTCTGATCTAGAGCGGTTCTTCGGATTGACGCTGAGTCGGTAATTGACTCTCTTCCTTCTGTAGTATTAAAAACAAGACTGATTTCCTTATTTTTCATCAAATCGACAATGTGTGGTCTACCTTCTAAAACCTTATTGATTATTTCAACCTTAAAACCCATTTTTTCTAAGTCTCGAGCGGTACCTCTTGTAGCAACAAGTTCAAAGCCCGATTTTGTTAAACTTTTGGCAAGCTCCTCCAAATAAGCTTTATCGGTATTTCTGATACTCAGAAAAGCAGATCCTTTTAATGGAATGGATATACCCGCAGCTATTTCAGCTTTTTCAAATGCTTCCACAAATGATGGTGCTATTCCCATAACCTCACCGGTAGACCTCATTTCCGGACCGAGAATCGGATCAACTGCCTGAAATTTTTCAAAAGGAAGAACTGCCTCTTTAACTGAATAAAATGTAGGTTTTTTGAATTTAGTTATCTTGAGAGCTTTTAAGGTTTTGCCAGACATTACTTGAGCCGCAATTTTTGCGAGAGGCGAACCAATGGCTTTTGAAACAAAAGGTATTGTACGAGAAGCTCTGGGATTAACTTCCAAAAGATAAATTTCTGAATTTACATAGGCAAGTTGAATGTTTACAAGGCCAGAGATTTTCATATTCTTTATAACTTTTATTGCAGTGGCTTCAATCTGAGAAAGAAGTTTTTTATCTATGCTGTAAGGCGGTATTGAACACGCTGAATCTCCAGAGTGAACTCCTGCCTGTTCGATATGTTGAAGAACTCCACAAATTATATGACTTTTGCCGTCACTAATAGCTTCTACATCAAACTCTATTGCCAAATCTAAAAACTTATCAATTAAAACGGGATTCTTCTTATCAACTTCTAAAGCCTCCGTTAAGTATTTCTTTAAATCCTCATCATCGTAGACAATTTCCATCGCCCTTCCTCCAAGGACATAAGAAGGTCTGACTACTACTGGATATCCAATTCGATTGGCGATCTTTATTGCTTGAGCATTATTTGATGCCATGCCATTTTCAGGCTGAAGTAAATTATGCTTCTTAACAAATTTTTGAAATCTAGAACGATCTTCTGATAAATCTATTTGATCAGGAGATGTGCCGAGGATTGGAACGCCACTTTTTTCTAAATCTTTAGCAAGTTTGAGTGGTGTCTGACCACCATATTGAATAATTAGACCTTTGGGTTTTTCTATTTCGTAAATCTCTAAAACATCTTCAAGAGTAATTGGCTCAAAATAGAGCCTGTCTGAAGTATCGTAATCCGTGGAGACAGTCTCAGGGTTACAGTTCACCATAATGGTTTCGAAACCCTCCTCTTTTAAAACCTGCGCAGCATGCACACAACAGTAGTCAAATTCAATTCCTTGGCCGATTCTATTGGGACCACCGCCGAGAACCATAATTTTTTTCTTCTTGGTAGGGTTGGATTCACACTCGTCTTGATAAGTTGAATACATGTATGCTGTTGAAGTTTCAAACTCAGCGGCACAGGTATCTACTCTCTTGAATACTGGTTTGATATTAAGCTTTCTTCTTTTTGCTCGAATATCTTTTTCAGATTTATTGGTTAAGTCTGCAATTCTTTTATCTGAAAAGCCAATTTTTTTAGCCTCAAGAAATAAATCTCGAGAAGAAAGAAATTTTTTGGACTTGATGATTTTTTCATAATTAATGATTTCTTGGACCTCTTTTAAAAACCAAAGATCTATACCGGTAAAAGATTGAATATCATTGATATCCATTCCTTTTCTGAAAGCCTCTCCAATAAACCAAAGTCTCTCTGGTGTGGGGGTAATCAATCTAGGTTTTATGGCTTTAACATTTTTTGCTATCTCAGGAGACTCAAAACCCGAAGACCCTATTTCTAGACCACGCATGGCTTTTTGTAATGATTCTTTGAAATTGGAGCCAATAGCCATAACCTCTCCAACCGATTTCATTTGTGAAGTAAGAGTAGGATTAGCACCAGCAAATTTTTCAAAGTTAAATCTTGGAATTTTGGTTACGACATAATCTATCGTAGGCTCAAAAGAGGCTGGTATGGACTCTTTACTGATATCGTTTTGCAATTCATCCAAGGTGAAACCAACGGCAAGTTTTGCTGCTATCTTAGCAATCGGGAAACCAGTGGCTTTTGATGCCAAAGCAGAAGATCTAGAAACTCTTGGATTCATTTCAATAACCACCATTTCTCCGTCTTCTGGGTTGATGGCAAACTGAACATTAGATCCGCCAGTTTCAACTCCGATTTCTCTTAAAATAGCCATTGAGGCATTTCGCATCATTTGGTATTCCTTATCAGTTAGAGTTTGTGCTGGAGCTACAGTAATCGAATCTCCAGTATGCACTCCCATGGGATCGAAATTTTCAATAGAACAAATAATGATGCAGTTATCAGCTTTATCTCTGACAACTTCCATCTCATACTCTTTCCAGCCTGCAAGGTATTTATCAATATAAAGTTCCGAGGTTGGTGATAAATCCAAGCCTCTGTGGCAAATCTCTTCAAACTCATCACTGTTGTAAGCAATTCCTCCGCCCGAACCGCCCAGAGTAAAGTTGGGTCTGATGATGCATGGATAGCCAACCAACTGTTGAACTTCCCAACACTCTTCAATGTTATGTGCCAGTTTAGCTAAAGGTACTTTTAGGCCAATTTTTTCCATTGCTGCAGCAAAGAGTTCTCGATCTTCGGCTTTATCGATCGCTTCTTTGGTAGCACCAATCAGTTCGATGTTGTATTTTTTTAGAATTCCTTTTTTATTTAAATCCAGTGCAACGTTGAGTCCGGTTTGACCGCCCATGGTAGGTAAAATTGCATCAGGTTTTTCGATCTTGATAATTTTTTCTAAAGATTGCCATGTAATGGGTTCAATGTAGGTAGCATCTGCCAAGCCAGGATCGGTCATAATTGTAGCTGGATTGGAATTGACCAAGATGACCTTGTAACCCTCTTCTCTTAAAGCCTTACAAGCCTGAACTCCAGAATAATCAAATTCACAAGCTTGACCAATGATGATTGGCCCTGCGCCAATTATCAAAACAGATTTGATATCAATTCTTTTTGGCATATTTATTTACCTGAGTGATGAAAGTATCAAAGAGCGATTGCAACTCTTGCGGTCCAGGACTTGCTTCTGGATGACCTTGAAAACCAAACACACGATTTTTTTGAAAAGAAATTCCTTGAATGGAACCATCGAATAAAGATCGGTGGGTAATAGAAATATCTTTTGATAAGGACTTTTCTGAAATTGTAAAGCCATGATTTTGACTGGTTATTGCCACTTCATTGGTGATGAGATTTTTTACTGGATGATTAGCACCGTGGTGACCGAATTTCATTTTTTCAGTTTTCATGCCCAGCGCTAAGCCTAAAAGTTGGTGACCCAAACAAATACCGAACAAAGGTATTTTTGTTTCTCTAATTAATCTTGAAATGTTTTCTATTGGTTGATGACAAGGTTCTGGATCTCCTGGACCATTGGATAAAAACACCCCATCTGGTTTTTTGCCAAGAATGGTTTCAAAGTCGGTATTGGCTGGCATGACTTCTACCTCGCATCCGCGGTCCACCAACAAACGAAGAATGTTATGTTTGACTCCGAAATCAAGAGCGACGATTTTGTATTTCAGTTTGGGTTTTTTTGTCCCATAACTTGGCTTTTTCCATAAATAAGATTTTGCGGTCGTTACCTTGGAAGCCAAATCTTTGCCCTTTAGACTGCCGAATCTTTCAAACAATTTTTCAATATCTTGTTTGGTCTTCTTCTTATAAGAAATAAAGGCCGGTTGAGAACCTTTGTTTCTTAAAACTCTAGTTAACTTTCTAGTATCGATATTTTTTATTCCTGGCACTTTATTGGCCTTTAAAAAATCAGCCAAAGAAAGTTCATTTCTCCAATTACTTTCAACTCTCGTTAGGTCTCTGATTACCACACCACTCGCACCGCCAACAACAGATTCATGATCATCGATATTGGTACCAACGTTTCCAATATGAGGGTAAGTAAAGCAAATGAGTTGATCGGTATAAGACAAATCGGTAATGATTTCTTGGTAGCCGGTCATTGAGGTATTGAAAACCAGTTCACCTACTTTTTCTTTGGTGTAACCAAATGCTTCCCCATCAAAAATTTCACCTGATTTTAGGATGAGCTGAGCAGGCTTAGCTCTCATGAAACACCTGCTTCAAATGGGTAAAAAAAAACGCGAACAAAGTAGAAACTATGGATCGCGTTTTAAAATCTAATGCCGTTTGCATTAGAATGTGACTCTAATGAAATAACTCTGTAAAGTCCATTAAAAATTTAACTTATGATTAAAAATTCGGAAGATATAAAAGGGATGAGAGTTGCAGGCAAGCTTGCTGCTCAGACTTTGGAGATGATCGGTGAGCATGTTAAGTCAGGAATTTCCACCGGTGAATTGAATAAAATTTGTCATGAGTACATCGTGGATGAGATCGATTGCATCCCAGCGCCATTAAACTACAAAGGTTTTCCAAAATCGATTTGCACCTCAATCAATCAAGTGGTTTGTCATGGCATTCCAACTGAAAATAGAATTCTAAAAAGCAATGACATTCTAAATATCGATGTCACAGTTATAAAAAATGGTTATCACGGCGATACCAGCAAAATGTTCATGGTTGGCAAAGCCCAACCGCATGCGCAACGCCTGGTTGATATCACTCAAGAATGCCTTTATCGAGGTATTGAACAAGTTAAGCCTGGAGCTAGATTGGGAGACATTGGTCATGCCATTCAAGTTCATGCCGAGGGCAATCATTACTCGGTTGTTAGAGAGTACTGCGGACATGGCATTGGCAAAGTCTTCCATGAAGATCCACAAGTTTTGCATTACGGTCAACCCAATACTGGGATGTCATTGCAAGAAGGCATGTGCTTTACCATCGAGCCCATGATCAATTTGGGTACTTACAAGACCAAGCTTTCCAAAACCGATGGTTGGACGGTCGAAACTGCAGACGGCAGATTATCTGCCCAATGGGAACATACCATCTTGGTGACTCAAGATGGCTTTGAAGTACTTACCAAAAGAAGTGAAGAAAGTTTTTAGTCTATGAATAATTTAATTGCTGAGATTCAATCTTATCCCTTTGAAAGATTGAGAAAGCTCATTAGCCCAAAAAAATCACCAGCAGAGATCAATCTCTCTATTGGCGAGCCAAAGCATCCGGCTAGTCCAAAAATTTTGGATGCCATCAATCAGAACAAGGAATTATTCAGTCACTACCCTCCAATGGCGATGGTGCCTGAACTGAAAAAAAGCTACCAAAATTACCTAGCCAACAATTTCAATCTGAAAGATGTAAAAGATGAAGAAATCTTTTTGGTTGGTGGGACCAGAGAAGGTACTTTCTCTGCGATTCAAACCATGGTCAATAGAGATGCAGTTAGTGAGAAACCTTATGTTTGTATGCCGAACCCTTATTATCAGATTTACGGTGGTGCGACTTTATTTGCAGGAGCCAAACCTCATTTTCTAAATTGTTTTGAAGAAAATAATTTCCAAATGGATTTGGAAAATGTAGATGAAGCAATTTGGGAGAAATGTCAGCTGCTCGTCCTTTGCTCACCTTCCAATCCTACCGGCAAAGTAATGAGTAAAGCTGAGCTTTGTAAAGTAGTAACGCTTTCCAAAAAATTTGGTTTTAAAGTTTTAAGCGATGAATGCTACATAGATATCTATTTTGGTGAAAAACCCATTTCCCTGTTGGAAGCTGCCATGGAAGTTAACGGCAGCTTGGAGAATGTTTTAGCGCTGCACAGTCTTTCAAAGCGTTCCAACCTACCCGGCTTTAGATCTGGTTGTGCTACGGGAGATGCCAGTATCATTGCTGCCTTTTCAAAATACCGTATGTTTCATGGTGTCAGCGTCCCCTTACCTATTCAAAATGCGAGTACTTTGGCTTGGGCAGACGACGAAACCGTTGAAGACAATCGAACCGCCTATGCAGAAAAATTTAAATTAGCTGAAGAAATTTTAGCCAAAGACTCTTTAACCCCAGATGGAGCTTTCTATATTTGGTTGAAAGTCAAGGATGCCGAAGCTTTTACCAAAAAACTTTACGACGAAGAGCAAGTCATAGTTTTACCAGGTAAATATTTAGGCGCTGAAGATAATGGACAAAATCCTGCAGAGCAATATTTAAGAATTGCTTTGGTGCATGATATAGAATCAACAAGAAAAGCATTAACGAGCATAAAAAAGGTTTTAGATAATGAGTAATTGGACTGGCTTAGGTATTGGAACAAAAAACAGCGACGGTGACTGGATCGAAATGTTTTTTGCCGAGGAAAATATTTCCGCTGAAGATCTTGAGTCATCCGATGCTGCTTTTGAAAAAGTCTCCGTCAGTGATGACAAAGCTCCTACTTCTTTACCAGAAGCCTATTTGAAACTGCATTTGCTTTCTTATCGCTTGGTCAAGCCAAACGAAACCAATTTGGATGGTATTTTTGGAATTTTACAAAATGTCGTTTGGACTTCCGAAGGCCCTTTCTCAATTGCTGATTTCAAAAAAGCACAACTTGAGGCAAGAAAAGAAAACCGACACATCTTGGTCCACAGCATTGATAAATTTCCACGTATGACCGATTACGTAACTTTATCCGATGTCAGAATTGCCGATGCCAATCGCGTGAGATTGGGAGCTTATCTAGGATCCGGAACAACCATCATGCACGAGGGCTTTGTGAACTTTAATGCCGGTTCTTTAGGCGAAGCGATGATTGAAGGCAGAATTTCTCAAGGAGTTGTGATTGGCGATAAAACCGATATTGGTGGTGGTGCATCAACTATGGGGACTTTATCCGGTGGTAACGATGTCAGAATTTCTCTTGGGAAAAATTGTCTGCTTGGCGCTAACTCTGGTTTGGGTATTCCACTCGGAGACCGATGCACAGTTGAGGCTGGACTTTATCTGACAGCTTCTTCTAAAGTAGAAGTTATCGACGATAAAGGTGAGATTTCTGAAACGGTGAAAGCATCTGAACTTGCCTCTAAGTCTGATCTTTTATTTATCAGAAATTCTTTAACGGGTTCCATTCAATGTCGTCCTAATAAAAAAGTCATAGAACTCAACGAAGAATTACACTCCAACGATTAACTTAATCGTATCGCTATCAATGAAGGAAGCTTCTAATCCAATTCCTGCGGGTCGACTGCAAAGAGCGGCTTCAAGTCAAGAGACTTACATCTCTAAATTTCGTCAAGTTCTTTCAAGACATGGTCTAACCATGGCTTCGATAGCGATTATTTGTCTTCTGATACCATCCATTCAAACTGTCTTATTGTCTTCACTGGAAAATTTATTTAGAAATCCTTTGAAATATCTTCTTTGGAGTTTGATAGTTGCAACTTTTATCTTTGGATTTCTGAAATATACAAAAAGAGAAATTGATCTTCGTCAATTAATCTGGGTTGGATATCTCTTCATGATTTCTGTAGTCGAAGAAATTGCTTTCAGGCTTTCTCTACCTCTTTTAATTACTTCAGATGTTACCGGTATAAGTTTCTTTTGGCTTGGAGCTCTAATAAGTAACCTTATTTTTGCAACCATTCACTATTTCACTTTACGTTGGAAACTAAACGCTTGTATTTTTACTTTTCTAGGAGGCATGGGTTTTAGCAGAATGTTAGATACAACTGGAGATTTAACCGCGGTTATTCTTTTGCATTGGGCAATAACTTTCCTTAATACTCCTGCTGCTCCAAAAAACCAGAATTAGGAGTAGGTTTTTCATTTTGATTTATTTACAAACAAAACAGACATTTTTAGTTGAACAAAATTTGCATAGGTAGACTTTCCCCATTCCATATCAATTTCCAGATTAGGATTTTCTCTTTTTACAGCATTCATACACCTAATTAATTTTTCTAATTTACCTGCACTACATATGACATAGGTATCAACTTCAGGATTGCCAAAAACGGCTCCTTTCATCGCTTTCTCATCGTCAGTAAGAGAAAAAGAATAGTTAGAAACTATGAGCAGAATTAATAAAGATATTTTTTTCATAATCTTCTCCAAGGTGATAAAAAGATTGTATAGGCAAAATTCCTATGCCAGTCAGTCCTTCTTGGTCTTTTTTTAAGATGTATTAACTTTACCTTTAATAAAGAAAGAAAGAACTATTAAGACCGCGGCTAAGATCAAGTAGTAATAGATCAATTCAGAAAATATTGGAGTCATGCTGCTTAAACCGGACTCGGTTGCTTCTCCACCAAATAATCCCGCAAGGACTCCGCCAAGAGAGGAAGCCAAAAACCACAAGCCCATCATTTGCCCAAGATATTTTTTAGGCGAATATCTTGAGAAAGCAGACAAACCAACTGGCGATAAAGCCAATTCGCCAAAAGTATGTAAGAGATAAGTTAAGAGCAGCCATTGAACACCTACCGGTGCCTCAACCATGGCGTATTGGACAGCGTAAAGCATCACAATAAAGCCAAGGCCCATAAAAATTAAACCAATTGCAAATTTAATAGGCGTATTGGGATTTAAATTTCTTTTCCCTAAAAAGACCCAAAGATACGCAAAGAACGGCGCAAACATCACCACAAAAAGTGGGTTTAGAAATTGCGTCCAACTGACAGGTGCCTGAAAAGAGCCAAAAGTGAGATTCACATAATCTCTGGTAAAGATTGATAACGAACCTGCCGACTGATCAAAGCCAGACCAAAAAGCAGCCGCTCCAACGAATAAAAGTAAAAGCATCAAAACGTTTTTCTTTTCGAAACTAGTAAGACCTGCAAAGAAGAACAAGTAACCAAAATAGATAAACGAGATGACAACTAGAAAGTCACGAAAACGCTCAGCAAAAAATACTGGGTCAATACTCCAAAGTCCAAGAACTCCTGAGACGACCACTGCAGCAAAAAATATAACCGTAATGATGGTCCAAAGTCTCAAAGTACTTCTGCGCCCTTCTGCCATCTCATTTGGATTTAAGCCGGCAGTTCCAAGTTGACTTCGAAAATAAACAAATTGAATGACACCAAAAAGCATACCTATGCCTGCTGCACCAAACCCCCAATGCCAACCGATGCGCTCACCTGAGTAACCGCAAACGGCAAAGCCGAGCATGCTGCCAATATTGATTGACATGTAAAAAATAGTGAACCCAGAATCTCTGCGTTCATCGTGATCTGCATAAAGCTGTCCAACGATGGAAGAGATGTTGGGTTTTAGAAGACCGGTACCAATAGCAACAAAAGCCAAGCCCAAAATAAAAGTCTCTTCCAAAGGAATGGCCAAAGTAAAGTGCCCCAACATGATGATAAGCGCCCCATAAAGTACGGCCTTTTGATAACCCAATAAGTTATCTGCAAGCCAACCACCTGGCAAAGCTAAGAAATAAACCATGCCAGCATAAATGCCATAAATGGCATTGGCTTCAACGTTTGACCAACCCAATCCTGGATTACCAACCACGCCAATGGTCATGTAAAGAACTAGTAGCCCACGCATTCCATAATAGGACATTCGCTCCCAGAGCTCGGTAAAGAATAAAGTTCTTAAGCCAATGGGATGACCGAAGAAATTGCTTTGTGATAGATTAGCTTCTTGTTCAGACATAATATGAATTCTACTTTAGATTATAAACCAGCAGGCTTCTTCAGGAGAATGGCTGCTTTATTTTATGACGTTATTTTAATTATAGCTCTCTGCATTGGTCTCACTTTACTAATTACCTACTTATTCAAGACTGAGGTAGTAAGTCCATTGATGTATTTGGCTTTTTTGGCTTTGAGTGTTGGTTTTTATTGTTACTTTTGGAAGCAGAACAAAGGCCAAACCTTAGGGATGCAAGTTTGGAAGGTTCGTTTAGCTCAAGATAATGAGTTTGATATTAGTTTAATGAGGATGATCTATCGATGCTTATTAGGATTAATCTTTAGCCTGCTTTTTGGATTGAATTATCTGCCGATGCTCTTTCGCAAAGACAAAAAAACTTTAAACGATATTTTGTCAAAAACGTTTTTAGTAAAAGTCTAAACGCGTCTAATGATCCTTATACCAAAGTAAAGCAGAATCAAAGAAGATAGAAGAATCCCCCAAAAAGCACTCCAACCTAAAATCAAAGAAATATTACCAAAGATTTTGATTAAAAGATTAAAGCCGAAGGCAATTAAAATTCCCAAAACGAAGCGATCCACGCTTTTGTTTCTGCCTATGGCTCTCAATGAAATGGCTAAAGCAAAAATTATGAGACAGAGTAAAGAAATGGGTTCGAGCATTTTCTTCCAAAATTCATAACCTACTTTGTTTCGGTCAGCGACTTCATTGATGGATTGCCAGTAATAATAGTTATCCGTTAAGGACATGTGTTTCAAACTTTTCATGGAATAATTCATTGCTAGCTTTGGTGCATCTTCCCAGATGAAATCAGACTTACTGATATCTTCCTTATAGTCTCTTACCTCTTTGATAACCCATTCGTTTTCGGCAATCTCAACATCTTTGGAAACCACAATACTGTTTACATTTCCTTTTTCATCGAGATCATAAATTTTTACTTCTTTGCTGGTGCCTTTATCAATAACTTTTGAAAATCGGTCGTTTTTAAAGACCCACTGCTCTTTTTGTTCGGAGAGATTTGATGTGGGCTCAAATTTCAATTTATTAGCGGCATCTTGGAGATTGGGGATAAAAAATTGCCATGAAACAATCATTAATATGATGCCGAAAATAACTGGCTTCAAAACCGCAAAGATAATTCTAGATAATTTTTTTCCAGAAACCCTAGCTGCTATCAATTCTCCTGAATCTGAAATTGCACCCATACAAATGATTGTCGAAACTATTGCACTTAGTGGAAAAATATCAAAAACCGCATCGACCGAAGTAAAAGCCAGAAAGAGCAGAATCTTATTGAATGAATAAAATTCACTTAAATCTTCAAATTCACTCAAGAATGAAAGAATCAAATCCAATAAAAAAAATATCCCAACCGTTAGAAAAAGAAAACGCCAAGCATATCTGGTAAAAAGATTGTCTAAAGTATCGCCAAAAATAAAACTATAAAAAGACATAAAAAACCAAATAGGAAAATACTGTAGCGATTAAAAACAACACAAAGAGGTTGATCATGAAGTTTCTTGAATATTTTAAGCCGCCAAGATTGAAACTAAAGTTTTGATAACTTTGATCGAGTGCCAACATGATAGCAGCGATCAAATAAATACCATGAATACTAAAAAACACGACCGTGGAGTTAAGAGAAAAATTACTAAAAACTTCCTGGGAAAGAGAAAGTCCATAATAAGACATAAAAATGATTAGCCCGGAAAGAAAAATATAAAAACGTCCAGATTGTTTCAGTCTCATTGTTAAGGATGCTGCTATTAAGGCTGAAATGATGATGATTAGTGGCATGGAAGAACGTTTAAGTAACTCGATTCGCTCTAAATCTTTAGCAAAAAACAATTCATGAAAATACTTTCTCTTTAAGTCTTCAATATTGAGAATTGGTTTTTTGGGCAAAATTAAAAAGAATTCGTCAAAGCTAAAATCCAACGGCATGGCTTCGGATAAAATAGAAAATTTACCCGATTCAAAAGATATCCGGTTCTCTTTTTCGTTGAGGGGTTTGGAAATCAATTCATCGGCAGTCAAAACAAACTCTGAGTCGTTGGTTTCAAAACTTGAAAAAACATCTTGGAAGCCCCTATCTGAAGCTTCCTTGGCATAAAAAATCGCATTGAGATCATCAAGGACATTGATCTTTTCGGCTCCCATTAATTTAAATCTGTCTGAAAATCTTTCAACATCGTTTAAAAAGGCAAGTTTGTTATTTGAAAGCGGAGTGAGATAAAAAGATACCAAAGCTACAAAAAGCGCAAAAAATACGGCTGGAATACAAGAGATTAAAACGACCTTTCGTTTGCCAAGACCCATTTTGGAAAAAGCCAATAACTCATTGTTTTGATCAAGGCGATAAATAGCAATGATGGTCCCGATAAAGACACTCAGCGGAAGCACAACCTCAACGATCTCAGACATGCTGTAAATCGAAACCAGTATCAAGAGTTCTGGATAAAGCTCACCGCTTGAAACTTTTTCAAGATAGACCGTAAAATCATTTAGAAAAAAAACACTAAATAAAACTATTAAAGTTAAAAAACTTATCTTAGTTACTTGGCCTATTAGATATAATGTAATAATTCTTGGCATTGCTATTATATTATTAGGGTATTATCCCACATGTTTAACAGTAAATTCTGTATGGAGAAGAGATGAAGAAATTATTAAATCAATCAATATCATCAAATAAAAAGCTAAATTTTAAAAAAGACAAATTTCAAACTTTGATAGTAGGTGTAAGCGAAGCTAAAACTCTAAATGGTGATTTAAAAGAAATTAATGAAGTCAGTAATGGCACAATAAAAAAACTTATTTCCAGAGAAGAGATTACTGGAAAAATTGGAAATAGCGTTTACTTGCCTGCCATCAGTGGAGTCAATGCCGAAAAATCTTATTTTGTTGGAACCGGTAAAAAAAATAAAAAAATTTCAGAAGTAGACTATTTCAAAATTTGCCAATCAATTTCAAGTGCTGCATTGGCTTCAAAATCCGCTTCGGTAAAAATAATCATTCCTGAAGTTTCAGTAGAAAATAGAGATACCAGTTGGACGGTTGAGGTTTTAGGTAGACATTTAGAAGCTTCAAGCTATCAATACTTTTTTAAAGGCAAAAAAAACCAAACTAAAAACGTCTTAAAAAAAGTAGAAATATTTATGGATTCAAGAAAAGCAGGTCTGTCTGCAGCTCTCAAGAAAGGTCAAATAATTGGTGCGGGAAGTAATTTCAGCAAAGAGCTTGCGAATACTCCTGCAAACATCTGCACCCCTACGCACCTAGCGAATCAAGCACGAGCCTTATCTAGAACTTTTTCTACTGTAAAAACTAAGGTTCTTGGTGAAAAAGAAATGAAAAAATTAGGTATGGACTGCCTCTTGTCGGTTGGTAATGGTAGCGTACAGGAATCAAAGCTAATCATCATGAACTATGCGGGCGGTAAAAAAGATGAGCAGCCGCATGTAATTGTTGGAAAAGGAATTACCTTTGATACCGGAGGGATAAGCATTAAACCTTCGCGTGCTATGGACGAAATGAAATATGACATGTCCGGAGCTGCTAGTGTCTTGGGTACGATGCGAGCGATAGCAGAAATCAAACCTAAAAAAAATATTATCGGTGTCATTGCTTCAGCTGAAAACATGCCAAGTGGGACTGCAACTAAGCCAGGCGATGTTGTCAGCACTATGTCAGGTCAAACCGTAGAAATACTAAATACAGATGCCGAAGGTAGATTAGTATTGTGTGATGCACTTACTTACGTAGAAAGATTTAAGCCAGCAAGTGTTATTGATATTGCTACCCTAACGGGAGCTGTGATCGTTGCCCTTGGGCACGAAGCTACCGGCGTCATGTCAAACGATCAAAAATTGGCTGATAAGATTCTTAGCTCGGGAATTGCCAGTGGCGATAAAGCCTGGCAATTACCTCTTTGGGATGAGTACCAAGGTGGTTTAAAAAGCAGATATGCTGATATCGCAAATATTGGTGGTTCAGCCGGCACAATAACGGCCGCCTGTTTTCTTTCAAGATTCACTGAAAAGTATAAGTGGGCACATTTAGATATAGCGGGAACGGCTTATGGAATTGGAGGACAAAAAGTTTCTTCAGGTAGGCCTGTCCCCCTCTTGTCTGAATATTTACTCACTGCATGACCCAAGAAATAAGTTTTATTTCTGCAGGAGAAGATGAAAAAGAAGCCATAAGTTTCTTACTTAAATTTGTTGAAGAAAAATTTCTAGAACTCGGCTCCTCTCCTCAGAATAAAATTAATCTGAGGTGTAATGATGCTACTCAAGCTAATGAACTCGATCAAAAGCTTTGGGAAGATCTCAACGAGGTTTTTTTAGCTCATAAGATTTCTAATGATAAAAAAATACCCTCTTGTCCTGTAGAAATATCTTATCCAGGTATCAAGGTAAAAAATGAATTTTCAACTTTGATCAATCTAAACCCAAAATTGCCTCCAGACTACCAGGACTACGATACTGTGTTTCAAATTGTCATAAAAGATAATGCTTCTTTGCAAAATCAGGCAAGGGAAAGCTTCAAACAATGTAAAATTGATGGATTTGATCCCACTTACATCAACTAAAAGTGAAAAAGACTTACAACCCAAAAAATTTAGAAAAAAAATGGTATCGGTTTTGGGAAAAATCTGGTTTTTTTAAACCTACTTATAGATCAAAAAAAACATTTTCGATTATGATTCCGCCACCTAATGTGACGGGCAGTTTGCATATGGGTCATGGCTTCCAAAATACCTTAATGGACATTATGACGCGGTTAAAAAGAATGCAGCAGTACGATGTCCTATGGCAAGTCGGTACCGACCATGCGGGCATCGCAACACAGTTGGTTGTCGAAAGAAAACTTGAAGGTGAAGGCAAGACAAGAGAATCTCTTGGCAGAAGTAAGTTTGAGAAAGAAATCTGGAAATGGAAAAAGTACTCTGGTAATACCATAACCAAACAACTTAGAAGACTTGGTTCTTCGGTAGATTGGTCTACTGAAAAATTTACCATGGATGCTGAATTTAGTGATGCAGTATCGGAAGTATTTTGTAAGCTCTACGATGAGGGTCTGATTTATAAAGGATACAGACTCGTTAATTGGGATCCCTCTTTGCAAACAGCTTTATCAGATCTTGAAGTTTCTAATGAAGAGGAAAATTCTTTTATCTGGAATATCAAGTACGAACACGATGCAGGTCACCTAACGGTAGCAACCACTCGGCCAGAAACTCTGTTGGGAGATATGGCTGTTGCTGTAAATCCCAAAGATAAAAGGTATAAAAAACTTATCGGCAAAACAGTTAAATTGCCGCTAACGAATAGAGAGATACCTGTGATTGCTGATAACTATGTTGACATGTCGTTTGGAACCGGTTGTCTGAAAGTTACTCCAGCTCATGACTTCAATGATTTTGAGATTGGCAAACGTCACAAACTTGAGTTTCTAAATATTTTAAACAAAGACGGCACTTTGAACGAAAACGCACCTAAAAGATATCAGAATTTAAAAATGCTAGAGGCTAGGAAAATCATCATCGAAGATTTAGATCAAGCAAATTTACTGGCGGGAAGTGAAAAGCACAAACTTGCTATTCCACGTGGCGAAAGAACCGGAGAAATTTTAGAGCCCTATTTGACAGAACAATGGTATTTGAAAACAAAAAATCTAGCTCAAGAAGCCTCGAAATTAGTAAGAAATGGAAAAGTTCAATTCGTGCCAAAAAATTGGGAAAAAACTTTTTTCAATTGGATGAAAGATATTGAAGATTGGTGCATCAGTCGTCAATTGTGGTGGGGACATAGAATCCCAGCTTGGTACGATGAGGATAAAGAAGTTTATGTTGGAAAGTCCGAAGCAGAGGTAAGAGAGAAAAACAAAGTTTCCGGAACTCTAACAAGAGATGAAGATGTATTGGACACCTGGTTTTCCTCGCAATTGTGGACTTTTGCTACCTTAGGCTGGCCAAAAAAAACCAAACAACTTACAAAATTCCACCCCACTTCCATTTTGGTTACGGGTTTTGACATCATATTTTTTTGGGTAGCCAGAATGATCATGATTTCACAAAAATTTCTTAAAGAGCCTCCTTTTAAAAAAGTGTTTATTCACGGACTGGTGAGAGATTCAGAAGGCCAAAAGATGTCCAAGTCAAAAGGAAACATTATTGATCCAATTGATGTAATTGATGGAATCCCTCTGAAAGCTTTAATTGCAAAAAGAACAGAAAACTTACTTGTGCCAAGTTTGAGGGAGAAAATTGAAAGAACAACAAAAAAAGAATTTCCCTCTGGCATACCCTCTTTCGGAACAGATGCTCTTAGGCTTACTTTTGCATCTTTGGCATCGGGAAGTAGGGACATAAACTTTGATGTCAAACGAGTTGAAGGTTACAGAAACTTCTGTAATAAGTTATGGAATGCCTCAAGATTTATTAAGTTGCAATGCAAAGGATATAAAAAATCTAAGAAATTAAGTGATGATCCAATCGATAAATGGATAAGGTCTGAATTCAATAAAAGTTTAAAAAATTATGTTGATCATATTGATAACTCTAGATTTGACTTGGCTACACAAGTTCTATATGAATTTATTTGGGAAAAATTTTGCGATTGGTACATAGAGTTCTGCAAAATTAGACTTAACGACCAAAATATTGCTAAAGCCGAGAAAGCCCAAATAAAAAATTCCTTGTTAGATGTTTTTGAAAAGACGCTCAAATTAGCTCATCCCATGATGCCTTTCATTACAGAAGAAATTTGGCAATCTTTCAAAGACAAATTCAATGCAAAGGAAAAGAGTATTATGATTTCCGAACTTCCTACCAAATATCTTGGAGCCTCTAACCTGAAAAATATAGAGTCTTTGAGATCAGTAATCTCAGGTATTAGAAACATAAGGTCTGAAATGCTTATCTCTCCTAAAAAAGATATCACCATCATTGTCGAAAAAAATAAAACTATTAAAAATTTACTCGAACAGAATAAAAATTACTTGCTTAACTTAACAGGAGTTAAAAGGATTGATTTTTTAGATAAAAATATTCCGCCTTCTGCAATCTCACTTGTGGATGGCACGAAGATACACATTCCATTGCAAGGTCTCATTGATACCCAATCTGAAATCGAAAGGAATCAAAAGAACTTAGAAAAATTCAATAAATCTCTTCAAGGTTTAAAAAATCAATTGGATAACAAGAAGTTTCTTTTAAATGCTCCAAAAAAACTTATTCAAGAGAGGAAACGAAATTTGAAAGATATTTCTCAAAAAATTATCACTACCGAAAAACACATCAAAACCTTAGAAAAATTAAAAAACTAAAAAAGATTTCTCGATGATGAGATTTAGGCTATAGCCAAAAATAGATGCAGTAATGGCTATAGTGGCTAAGTTTGTAAACTTTCCTAAATTATAAAATTTCAAAAGGTAAGCAAATAAAGCGAAAATACCAAAAATTAAAATTTGACCTATCTCTATCCCTAAGTTGAAAGCAAGAATGATTTTTAACATATCTTCTTTAGGTAAATAAATCTCATTTATGGCGCCTGCAAAACCCAAACCGTGGATAAATCCAAAGACAATCGTTATAAAAATGAGATTAAAACTACTTTGATAATTATCAGATAATCTTAAGTAGCAAAACATCATGAGACCTAATGATAGAAAGAAAAGGGACTGCTTAGGGATAAAAATATAAATAGCAAAAGTTAGAATTGCCCAGGCAACTAAAAGAAGATTTGAAAACATAGCAAGCTGAGCAGTCTTTTTTCCTAAAACCTCTATCGAGCAGACTAAGATGGAAAATCCAATCATGATCTCAACCAAACTTGTTGAAGAAACAATGAGTCCTTGAACACTTGAGAAAAGGCTAGCCGAATGTCCTAAGGTAAAACCCGAGATTGCAAAAAAAAGGATTTTTAAGTTTGTACATAAAAAAATTATGAGTAATAAAAAAGCAATATGATCTAAACCACTCAGAATGTGTTTGAAGCCGAAGGACAGGAAATTTAAAAAGGTTAAATTAAGCTCAGCGCTTTGATTCTCATCAAAAATAAAAATCTGTCTATTGTCTGAGGAAATAATAAAGTCGGGGAATAGTTGACCTGCCTTTTCTTGAGAAGAAAAGTCTAGATGAGATAGATTCAAGTCAAAAAATAAATCGAAGCTGAATTTAGGCTGCTCTACGGAACAGACAAATTTATCTAGGTATTTAACAAAGTCATCCTGGACTTGGGTCAGCGGATTCTGTGAGAAGCAATCTTCAGAGCTTATTTTGTTTTTAAAATAATTCTCAAGCTGATTTAAGCGATAGCCATTGTTTTGTAATTGATTAAATAAAACTTCTTTTCTGATTTTTGTTGAAACGGAAACTACAAAGTCCATTCCGACCACTTCGCCCTTCCAAGTGGTATAAGACTGACTTTTTTGATGAGATAAAATATTTCCTGAAAAAAAAAGGATTAGAAGAAAGCTAAAAAGAATATTTTTCAATTTCATAAAAGTTTCTTAAGTTTTCAATATACTCTTTGACGAGAATGTCTTCTTGATCTCTGATGAATTTGCTCTTGATTTGTTCAATGATTTCTTCGAATTTTGGATTGTTATCCAATAAAACATCAATACAAATAACAAGGCTAGGTACTTGGCTTATATCAAAAATATTAGAAAAGCCCCCTTTTTCGAGACTCGGTAATTCTTCTAACACTTTGGGTCCTAAATAATCTCTTATTTTTTGTGGAGTCAGGAAAACGTTTGGCAAATCAATAGAATTTTCTGTTTCTACAAGTTTTAAAAAACTTTCCAAATTGCCTTGTTTTAGCGAATTTCTTGCGGTTTCTGCATCACTCAAATTACGAAAACTATAATTTTTGAGTTTGTAACGCTTACCTGAAGAGAAGTAATTTTTTTCTTTGCTGAAATACTCTCTTAACTCAGCCTCTGAAGGCTCAGCCAATTCACTGGAATTAATAATGTATTGAAACATGGTCTGAATAATATTCCCTTTTACCAAAGAGTCGTTTCTCACCAAATCAAGCTCTATTGCTCTTTGTATTAAAAGTTCCTCATCAATAAGTCTTTCTCGAATAAAATTTTTCTTTTCCAAAGTCAATTCTGACTTGCTTTGATCATCCAAAACTTTAATTATCTCTTCAAACCTCTGTCGGCTTATCTCCTTTTCGCCTACGCGGGCAATTGCCTGGTCAAGTTGAAAATTAGCTTCAAAAATAACTGAATTTAAAGAAATGAATAAGGAAACAAAAAAAACAACGATTAACGCAATGTTGACGTATTTTTTCTCAATCATTTTTCAATAAAATAAAATGCTCAACTCCAGATTCGTCAATGACCTTTTTATCTTCAATGAAATTATTTTTTTTGTAAAAACTTAAGGTAGAAGCCAAGCTTGATACTTTTGTTATTTTATTGGAGAACAAAACTTTTGATTTATCACTCAGCTCATTAACCAAAGCTTTGCCAAACCCTTTTTTTCTGAATTTTTCGACAACGATGATTCTACTGAGGTAAGGATTGATAAATTCGCCGTGAGGGGGAATCACTCTGCCATATGCTACCAAGTCGGAATCCATCAGGCCTAAAAGATGAAAACTCATTTCATCATATTTGTCTTTTACCGGATCTTCTTGGTCTGCCTCAAAAAAAGATTTTCTTAGCTCTGAAATATCTCTTAACTGCGAGTCATCCAAATCATGATATTTGTGCCATATCCATTTCATCAAATTAAGGACATGGGTTTGGGCAAGCCGCGTGTACTTGATCCAAATAGGTCAAATTTTCTTCGCTCAGTTCAACTTCAAAACTATCTATTGCTAATTTAAGTTGTTCCATTGTTGTAGCTCCGATGATGTTGGATGTCACAAAATCTCTGGAATTAACAAAAGCGTTAGCCATTACTGAAGGGTCCATATTTATTTCTTTTGCGTAGTCTACGTACTTTTGAATCGAATTTTCGGCGGATTCTGTTTCATATCTTTGACCTCTGCCAAACAATTGAGTTCTAGAACCTTTAGGTCTAGCACCATTTAAATATTTTCCAGATAAATACCCTTGAGCAAGCGGAGAATAAGCCAATAAGCCCACTTCGGATCTGAAATAAAATTCAGACATGCCATATTCGTATGTCCTATTTAAAAGATTGTAAGCATTTTGAACTGACTGAACTCTAGGTAAATTCATTTCATCTGCAATTCTTATAAATTCTGAAAGTCCCCAAGGGGTCTCATTAGATAAACCGATGTACCTTACTTTGCCAGAATCGACTAGAGACTTTAGAACTTCCAATGTTTCGGAAATTGCGATGTTTTCCATGTCGTAATGCTTGTAAAGACCTGCTCCTCCACCAAACATTGGCAACGGTCTGTCCGGCCAGTGAAGTTGGTACAAATCTACGTAATCGGTTTGTAGTCTTTTTAGGCTCCCTTCGATTGCAGCTTCTATATTTTTTTTATCGAGTCTAGTCTCTCCTCCTCTAAACCAATCCATGCCACTTCTACCAGCAACTTTTGTAGCCAAAATAATTTTTTCCCGGTTGTTGTTTTTCTTAAACCAAGTTCCGATAATTGTTTCGGTGCTGCCTTGTGTTTCTGCTTTTGGCGGAATTGAATAAAGTTCTGCGGTATCAAAAAAATTTACTCCTCTATCAACAGCATAATCCATTTGCTCATGACCTTCTTCTTCAGTGTTTTGTTGGCCCCAAGTCATTGTCCCTAAACAAATGAGACTTACGTCTAAGTCGGTGTTACCTAGTTTTTTGTATTTCATGATTGCTCTCCCCGTTGATTAAAGTGTTTATATTTTTCTGATAAAATGAAATTTATGAGCCAAACATTATATGACTTTTCAGTAAATGATAATGCAAATAATTCAGTATCATTGGAAAAATATAAAGGAAAAATCCTTTTAGTTGTAAATACAGCCAGCAAATGTGGATTTACACCGCAATACGATGGTTTAGAAGAACTGCAAAAAAAATACTCAGAAAAAGATTTTTCTGTCTTAGCTTTTCCCTGTAATCAATTTGGCAACCAAGAGCCCGGAAGCAATGAAGAAATCCAAGAGTTTTGTTCAATAAATTTCCAAACCAGCTTTCCTGTTATGGGAAAAATAGACGTCAATGGAAAAAATGCAGACCCTTTATTTGATTTTCTCAAATCGGAAAAGAAAGGCTTACTTGGAAGCAAGGCAATTAAGTGGAATTTCACGAAGTTTTTGGTCAATAAAGATGGTAAGGTCATTAAGCGTTATTCACCGAATACGGAACCTAAAGATATTGCTCAAGACATAGAAAATCTGCTTTAAAGAAAAGGAATCATTTCTCAACTTCTTTGAAAAGATTAGAGCATCCTCTCTTCCATCATGAAGTTTGTAGTAGTTTTTTCTCAATCCAATCTCTAGAAATTCATTAGTTTTGTAAAAAGATATAGCTTCTATGTTTGATTCTCTGACCTCTAAAAATATTTCTTTGATTCCAAACTTATTAGCAATGGACTCAACTTTCTTTAAAAGATCCTTGCCTATTCCTTGTCTTTTCATATTAGGTGCGACAGAAATATTCAGTAAGTGTCCTTCTAATAAGCTAAAACTAGCTATAAAAAAACCTTGAACCTTCTCGTCTTCCAAACAAACATAAAATTCGTAATTTTTTCTCATACAATCTAGAAAGCTGGAGTAGCTCCAAGGAGTGGAATTAGAAAGCTGTTCTATTCCAAAGACTTGCTCAAGATAACTTTTTTTTATTTTTTCAATTTTTCTCAATGTTAATCAAAAGCTCTTTTTTTTCTTTAGTAGACATATTTTTCAAAAAATCGAGGTTTTCTATTTCGATTTTTTTTACTGACAAGTAATCAATTATTTGCTCTGGATAATTCTCAGAAAACTCTTGTCTAAGAGAAATGCTTAAAGACTTCAAAAATTTCATATCGGCCGTTGTGATATTTTTAATATTTTTTTTGGTGATATGGTTTCCGTCGAACGAAAAATTTTTTTTCAAAGTCCAAGAAGAAATTCCCATTTCTTTCAAGAGCTTTTCCTCTGATTTCATTCTAAATATCTTATATGATAAGCACACTTAAGTTAATTTATAGCCATGAAGAAAATAGATAACAGCGCTATTTCCAAGTACTCATCTTTTGAGAAAATTAATCTTAAAAATAGAAGCTGGCCTACCAACCAAATCAAGAACGCTCCTATCTGGTGTAGCGTTGACTTGCGAGATGGAAATCAAGCTCTTATTGAGCCAATGGGGATAGAAAAGAAACTTAGATTTTTTTCAATGTTGATTGAATTGGGCTTTAAGGAAATAGAAATAGGATTTCCATCGGCATCTGAAACGGAATTTAATTTTGTGAGAAAATTAATCGATGATAATTTGATTCCTTCCGATGTAAAAATTCAAGTTTTATCTCAAGCCAGAGAACACTTAATAAAAAGAACCTTTGAGGCTACAGAGGGTGCGAAAAATGTAATTTTTCATCTGTATAACTCTACTTCAACACTTCAAAGAGAAGTTGTCTTCAAAAAGGACAAAGCAGGAATTACAAAAATTGCTACTGAAGGAGCACAACTCGTACAGAAACTTTCAGAAGATTTCAACAAAACGGATTGGCATTTTCAATACAGTCCAGAAAGCTTTACTGGAACAGAACTAGACTATGCTGCAGAGGTTTGTAATGAGGTTAACAATATCTGGCACAAAGGTAATAAAAATAAGACAATTATTAACCTTCCTGCAACAGTAGAACTCTCCACACCAAATATTTATGCCGATCAAATTCAATGGATGAATGAAAATTTAAAGAGTAGAGATAAGATTATTCTTAGTCTGCATCCTCATAATGACAGAGGAACAGCAGTTGCAGCGGCTGAACTTGGTTTGATGGCTGGTGCAGATAGAATTGAAGGTACTCTTTTTGGAAACGGTGAAAGAACAGGTAACGTAGATATTGTGACTTTGAGTTTAAATTTATTCACCCAAGGAATCGATCCACAGCTGGATTTTTCAGATATTAATAGGACGATGCGTGAAGTGGAATATTGCAATCAACTTCCGGTTCATCCACGACACCCATATGCGGGAGACTTGGTTTTTACAGCTTTTTCGGGATCTCATCAAGATGCCATAAAAAAAGGATTTGATGAAATGCGGAATTCAAACGATTCCAAGTGGCGCGTGCCCTATTTGCCCATAGACCCTGAAGATGTTGGTAGAACCTACGAAGCCGTTATCAGAATAAATAGCCAATCGGGAAAGGGAGGCATTTCCTACATTCTTGAACAAGACTACGGAGTTACCCTGCCAAGAAGAATGCAAATTGATTTCAGTCAAGTTATTCAAAAGAAAGCTGATGAGACTGGAAAAGAATTAGACTCTAAAGAAATTTGGCAAAGCTTTGAAAATTACTATCTAAAAAATAATGCTAAAAAGATTTCTTATAATTCTCATGAAATTCAATCATCAAAAGAAAAAGACGTCATTAAGCTTTCATTGTTAGAGAATAATAAAGAAATCCAAATTAAGGGGACAGGGAATGGGCCCATAGACGCTTTCATTAATGCTTTGAATGACCACTTATCGTCAGACTTTAAGGTTTCCGATTATCATCAACATTCAATTTCATCCGGATCAGATGCCTCAGCTGCCGCGTACATTGAAATACAAAATAAAAACTCCTCCGATTGGGGTGCTGGCATAGACCAAAATACTACTGTAGCTTCTTATAAAGCAATTCTTAATTGCATCAATAAAATATTAAGCTGATAGTTCTGAAATTTTTAACTCGTTTGTATTTTTAGTAATACAAACTGAGCCTTTTTTTGAAGTAGTTCCCCACATATATTTTGCTTTGGGTGTTTTTTCGTCTCTGAGAAATTTGCTAAAAAAAAGATTTATAACTTTAGCGCTAGGTTGATTTAACCCATTGAGGTTGATCCAAAAAATAAAAATATTCTTTTGGCGAATTTTTGAAAGGTTAAGAAATTTTTTTAAAGAAATAAGATTTTTTTTTACTTTCACCTCATTAAAGTCTTTTTCTGCATGAGTGACAAGTAAGTCACTTGATTCTTTTAAATTTTCTGTCAACTGCTTTAAATTTTTTCTATATGATGGCCATCTGTGCTCTATCTCAGGTAATACTTTATTTCTCAAATAGTTTCTATCAAAAGAAGTATCTTTATTGGATGGGTCTTTAATAAATTTTAACTTGTCTTTTTTTGCTCTAGCTAAAATTTCACTTTTTGGAATATTCAAGAAAGGTCTTACTAACATTCCTCCTCCCAGAGCTCTTTCTCTAGGAATAGAGCTTAAGCCTTCAATTCCGCTTCCCCGCAAAGCTCTTAAAAAGAAAGTCTCAATAACATCGTCTAGATGATGGCCCATAAAAAGAATTGAATTTTTTTCTAAGGTTTTTTCGAAAAGTCTATATCTTTCATCTCTTAGTTTTTTTTCAATATTAGAAGAAATATTCTTTTTATGTTTTAAAGAATGAGAGATGAATTTAATTTCATTCTTCTTACAAAAATTTTCACAAATGGTTTTCCATTTTTTGGAATCTTTTTGAATATTGTGATTTATATGAATTGCAATTAGATTGAAATTATTGTCTTTTTGCAGCTTCTTTAGTTCATTCAGAAGTACAAGCGAATCTGCTCCGCCACTTAAAGCAACATAATAATATTTAGTTTTTTTATTTAAATAAGGTTTGAGGTAATCAGAAAAGTCCATTCACTTCTGAATTGACCCATATGACATGATTTTTTGATACCTATTTTCGATTAGCTCATCAATTTCAATTTCTCTTAGACGCTTTAAATTGTCGTCAATTTCTTGAGCAATTAACAAAGATGCTTTTTTTGCATCTCTGTGGGCACCTCCTAAAGGCTCATCAATTATGTTATCAATCAAGCCGAAATCTAGTAAATTTTTTGCGTCGAGTTTCATTGCTTCTGCAGCTTCTTGAGCTTTAGAATTGTCTCTCCATACAATAGATGCACAAGCTTCTGGAGATGCTACTGAATAAATTGAATATTGCAGCATGGAAATATGATCGCCTACTCCAATAGCCAATGCCCCTCCTGAGCCACCTTCGCCTGTAATAATAACAATTATTGGCGCTTTAAGACCTGACATAATGCTTAAATTTTTTGCGATAGCTTCACTCATACCGCGTTCTTCACTCTCAATTCCGGGGTAAGCTCCTGGCGTATCTATAAAAGTAATTATTGGTAGAGAAAAATCTTCAGCTAATTTCATTAATCTGGAAGCTTTCCGATAGCCTTCAGGCTGAGACATACCAAAGTTTCTAGAAATTTTGTCTTCAGTAGATTTACCTTTCTCGTGACCAATGATAACAACCGGATTACCTTTAAATTTTGCTAATCCACCAATGATTGCTTGATCATCACCAAACAATCGATCGCCATGCAACTCATCAAAATCGGTAAAAATATTTTCTATGTAGTCAGAAAAATGAGGTCTGTGAGGATGGCGAGCTACTTGAACTTTTTGCCAAATCGAAAGACCCTCGTAAATTTCTTTAGTGAGATTTTCAATTCTATCGCTCAATGAAGAAATTTCTTGATGAACGCTCTCATCATTATCTTTTTTATCTCTAAGAGATTCAATCTTGTTTTCAAGATCACTTATCGGTTTTTCAAATTCTAAATAGGTATAGGCCATCTTCATCTCGCACGATACTGGAACTCAATATTTTCTTTCCCGCAATTTTCAACAAGTTTATCCATATTATCGTCATTTAAAAGAATTCTAAAATCTTTATCTAACTCAATATTAGCTGAACCCGAATTGAGATTGTATTGCATTTCAATTTGACTGCCTTGAGTGCTATTTTCTATCACAGCTATTGCCTTTAAATTTTCCACAATATCCAAAACGTCTTTTTTTTCTTGGCCTTCAATATTGATTTTTAATTTGGTCACTGATTTCATCCTTGCTTCTTCTAGAGACTTGATATCTGTAACTCTCATCTTCTTTTGCAAACCAATGTTTTTCTTTTGCGCATCCTTTTCAAAAGTAACCTCTCCACTTGCGATATAAATTGTTTGTGAGTTTAAATTAGCTTCAAAACTATCGAGAACTTCTGAGGAAATAACAAGTTCTATTCTATCTGTTCCATCATCTAATGTAGCAAAAACCAAAGGGCCTCTTCTGGTTTGAATTCTATTTTGCCGGATAATAACTCCTGAGATTGTATTCACTCTTTCTTCCATAACGTTCTCAATAGAAGCAGTTCCTAGTTTTTTTAATTCCCAGTAATGTTCTTTAACTGGATGTGTCTCTAGATAAAAGCCAAGAGCTGAAAATTCAAATTTGGAATTAGCAAAGTCATCATACTTATCTTTCTTAACAGGAATGAAGTCATTGCTTTCGCTAATGCCACCAAATAGATCTGAAATACCACTTTCTTGAGTCATGGTATTTTGTTTTGCATATTTCATTGCGTCTTCTAAACTCTCTAACATCTCTTTTCGGGATAAATTGAAAGAATCCATTGCGCCGCATTTTATCAATGGCTCTATACCTCTTTTATCAACCTTGCTTAAATCCACTCTTGCACAGAAGTCGTATAAGTTTTCAAAAGGTTTATGTTTTCGTTCGCTAATAATATTGTCAATGGCTGCTTTACCTAAACCTTTCACGGCTCCCAAGCCATATGAGATTTCATTATCACCCTGATTAACAAAGTTTAATTGACTTTTATTAACATCTGGTTTGAGAATATCAATTTCAAAATTCTTACAATCATCTAACAACAACCTGACTCTATCCGAGTCATCCATATCTGAGGATAAGGCAGCACTCAAAAACTCCACAGGGTAATGGGCTTTTAGCCATGCCGTCTGAAATGCAATAAGTCCATACCCTGCTGAATGTGCTTTGTTGAAACCATACCCTGCAAAAGTTTGAATCTGATCAAATAGCCCTTCTGCAGCCCTTTCTATCTTTCCTTTTTTTAAAGCTCCATTAATAAATGCAGGTCTTTGTCTTTCCATTTCTTCAGGAATTTTTTTACCCATAGCTCTTCTAAGTAAGTCTGCTTGCCCTAACGAAAAGCCTGAATATTCTTGAGCTAATTGCATGACTTGCTCTTGATACACTATTACACCGTAAGTATTTTTTAGGACCTTTTCAATATCCTTATCTCCCAGATAATCTGTTTTCTCAGATCCATGCTTTCTTTTAATGAAAGTATCTACCATTCCTGCATCCAAGGGCCCAGGACGATATAGAGCAACAACAGAAATAATGTCTTCAAAAGATGATGGTTTTATCTTTACCAGATATTCTTTTAAGCCCCTAGATTCTAATTGAAAGACTGCAGTCGTAAGGCCATTTTGCAATAAATTAAAAGTCAATCTATCTTCGAGATCTATTTCTTCTAAATCGATTGCATCTAAATTAAGCTTTTCTCTTTTTATATTAATAAGATCTAAGGCATCTTTTATGATGGTGAGGGTCCTCAAACCTAAAAAATCAAATTTTTGTAAGCCTACCGACTCGATATCTTTCATATCGAATTGCGTTGCTAAGGTGTTTGTTGCCTCGTCAAGATAAAGAGGTGAAAAATCATTTATCTCTGACGGAGCTATAACTACGCCTGCTGCATGTTTTCCAACATTTCTAATAACGCCTTCCAGTTTCCTTGCCATATCAAATATTTCTTCAGCCTGTTCGTCCGTTTTTAATGCTCTTTTTAAATCATTATTATCTAAGGCCTTATCAAGCGTCATATCCGGAGAGAAAGGAATCATTTTTGCTAGCCTATCTGCTAAGCCGTAAGATTTTCCTTGAGCCCTTGCAACATCTCTAACTACTGCTCTGGCAGCCATAGTTCCAAAAGTACAAATTTGAGCAACAGCCTCTTTTCCATATTTTTGAGTGACATAGTCAATTACTTTATCCCTTCCATCTTTGCAAAAATCTATGTCGAAATCAGGATTACTTATCCTGTCGGGATTAAGAAATCTCTCAAAAAGCAAACCATATTTCAAAGGATCGATACCTGTAATTCCTAGACAATAAGCTACTAACGAGGCTGCTCCTGAGCCTCTACCCGGTCCGACGGGCACGTTGTTTTCTTGCGCCCAATTAACAAAATCAGATACAACCAAGAAATAACCGGCATAGCCCATCTTAGAAATGACATCTAATTCAAAATCTAGTCTGTCAGCATATTTAACTTTGTCATAATCAGAAAGATCTTTGATTTTTTCTTTTAGATTATTTTTAGAAAGTTCAATCAGGTGGTCTGCTGCAGATTTGTTCAAAGGTGTTTCAAAATCAGGTAAAACATAAATGCCAGTTTCTATCTCTAAATTACATTTTTTTGATAATTCATATGCATTTGACAGGACTTCTGGAATATCTTTGAATTTCTCATACATTTCCTCAGTAGAAAGAAAATACTGGTCTTCAAAATAGTTTCTTGTTCTTCTAGAATCACTTAATACTTCCCCTTTTTGAATGCAGACTCTAGTCTCGTGTGCTTCATAATCCTCTTTATCTATAAATCTAACTTCATTTGACGCAACCACAGGTAATCCCAATTCTCCTGCCTTAGAAAGTATATAGTCGTTGTATAAATCTTCTTGTGGCCTATTGATTCGAGAAATTTCTAGGATGAAATTTTCTTTAAATATTTTTTGAAAGTACTTAATTCTTTTTAAAAAAAGATCGTGATTTGTATCCAAAACAGCTTTCCCTAAATGTCCCCTAAAACCTCCGGAAAGAGCAATAAGTCCATCTGAATATTCAGCTAGCCACTCTGTTTCTACAACTGGAACACCTGATGTCTTTCCAACTATTTGAGATTTCGAAATAAGCTTTATTAAATTTTTATAACCTAGTTGATTTTGGGCAATCAACGTCAAATTAGCGTATTCGTTATGAGACGAACTATCCCTGACATGGTTTATCTCTGCCCCTGCAATGGGTTTAATCCCTTTTGACCTGACCGACTTATAAAATTTTAAAAAACCAAAGAGATTTGCAGAATCAGTAATAGCTATACTTTCATAATTGTATTGCAGTGCTTTTTCAGAGAGTCGGTCAATTTTGATAATGCTATCAATAATGGAATATTCGCTATGAATATTTAAGTGTGTAAATTTTTTATTTAGCATCTAAAACTGGTTTAAAACTCTTTCTATGATACTGAGTCGGCCCTAGAGATTTTAAAATATTTAGGTGCTCTTTTGTTGGATATCCTTTGTTTTTTTCTAGAGAAAAACCAGGATATTTTTTGCTTAAAGCAATCATTAAATTATCCCTATGAACTTTTGCAACAATGGATGCAGCCATTACCTCAGGAATTTTATCGTCAGCTTTAATGATTGCTTTACAAGGATAATTTATTTTGGGAATTTCAATACCATCGACAATGACCTCTATATTTTTAACCTTTAATCCTAAGATTGCCCTTTTGATAGCTAGAAGACTAGCTTCTTTTATATTTATGGAGTCTATTTCCTTGACAGATGCTTTACCAATGGAAAATTTGATTGCATTTCTTTCTATTTTACTAAGAAGCATGATTCTTTTTTTTTCAGAAAGCTTTTTTGAATCCTTTAGGTCTAAATTATTATAGTTTCCTAAAATAACTGCTGCAGCGACTACAGGGCCAAACAAACAGCCTCTTCCAACCTCATCAGCTCCGACAAGGTATTTTTTCATTTTGCGAGAATTTCTCTTAGAGCGATTGAAAATTTATTTGAATCTGTAACTAATAAACTATCTCTTATTAAACTTAGCTTATCTGAGATAACTTTTTGGTTTTTTAAGGTAAGCTCAACCTTTTCGCTGATTTCTTTTCCAGAGACCTGATTTTGTCTCAGTTCAAAAACAATCTTCTCTTGAGAAAGAATATTAGGAAGAGAAATGAATTTTGTTTTTAGAAAAAAATTGGACAAGATGAAATTACTCAATTTATTGCTTTTATAAATTACTACCATCGGCTTAGCTAAAATTGCGGCTTCTAATGTTGCTGTTCCGGATGCCACAATAGCTATGTCACAACAGGCTAAAACTTTTTGAGTAGAATCATAAATAACGCTTATTTTTTTTGATAATTGTCTCAACTCGCCTAATAAATCAGACTCTTTATTCAAGGCTAGTATGATTTCTACATCAACATTTTGCTTTTTATATGTACTAATGAAGTCTGTTAAGGGTTTTGAATGATGATAAATTTCGGATTTTCTGCTGCCAGGTAAAATTGCGATCACTGTTTTATCTAATGGGATGCCCAAACCTTTTTTCAATTCCTCTACATTTGAGTCGACTGATAAATTTTTAGCAAGAGGGTGTCCTACATAAGAAAAATTAACACCATGTTTCTTTAGTAATTGAGATTCAAAGGGAAATAGTGAGAAAACTCTATGATACAAAGAATTGAATTTATGTACTCTTCCATATCGCCATGCCCAAAACTGTGGACAAACGTATTGAACTGTTTTGATTTTCGTATCTCTTCTAAGAACTTTACAAATTCCACTGTTAAAAGATGGGCTATCTATTCCAATAAATACATCAGGATTTTCCTTTTTTAGATAATTAATAAATTTTTTTCTTATTTTTAAAATTTTTCTTAAATTTATTAATGGATCTATTAAGCCCATATGAGAAATTTCTTTAATTGGGAAAAAACTTTTTAAACCCTCACTTTCCATTAGTGAGCCTCCTACGCCAATAAATTTTATATTGTCATTATTTTGTTTTAGATCAATGAGGAGTTCATGTCCAAGAGTATCTCCAGATTTTTCGCCTGCACAAACTGCGATTTTCAAAATTTTCTTACCTTTAACGAACTATACTTCTTTCGGAATTTGAAATACTCTCAATAAAAAGATCCATTTCTTTGATATCTTTAAATTTCGAGATAATTTCCTGCTTCGCTTCTTTCAATTTCATTTTTCTCAGATACAAAATTTTATAAGATTCCTTTAAGGCATCGCTTGCTTCCTTAGATAGACCTTGTCTTTGAATACCTATGGTATTTAAACCTCTAGGAATTGCAGGATTTCCACTAACCCTCACGTATGCGGGCACATCTTTTGTAATTATTGTCCCTAATGCACTAAAGCTATATCTGCCTATATTGCAGAATTGGTGAACCAATGTAAAACCACTGAGCCTTGCCCCTTTACCAACTTTAACAACGCCGGCAACACCGGAATTATTTGTCATGACAATATCATCTTCCAAAATACAATCATGCGCAACATGAGTGTAAGCCATCAATAAGTTATTGTTTCCAATTATGGTTTTTCCATTTTCTTGAGCTGTTCCTCTATTAATAGTCGAACCTTCTCTAATTTCATTGTTATTTCCAATTTCCAGAAAAGTGTCTTCTCCTTTGTATTTTAAATCTTGAGGATCGCCTCCCACACTTGCAAAAGGATAAATAAGGTTATCTTTGCCGATGAACGTATTTTTATGAATAAAAACATTTCCCTCAACAGTAGTACCAGATTTTATTTTTACATTTGGACCTATTACAGTGTAAGGACCTATAGAAACACTATCATCTATTTCAGCAGACGAATCTATTTGAGCAGAAGAATGAATCATTTGGGACGATCGGCACAAAGCACAGTTGCAGAACAAATAAATTTTTCTCCAACAGTTGCCTTACAATCAAATTTCCAAATGCCTGCTTTTTCTGAAATTTTCGTTGACTCAAGTGTAAGTTTATCCCCGGGTATTACAGGATTTTTAAACCTTAATTTATCTGCTCCCACGAAATAATACATTGAACCTTCTTCGGGAGTTTTATTCATTGAAACAAAACCCAATACTCCAGATGCTTGAGCAAGAGCTTCTAGAATTAAAACGCCCGGCATAACAGATTTATTTGGAAAGTGGCCAAGAAAAAAGGGTTCATTATTTGTAACGTTTTTAAAAGCTTTAATGTACTTATGCTCTTCAAGCTCTTCGACTCTATCTACAAGTAAAAAAGGATAACGATGAGGAAGTAAAGTTTTTATTTTTTCTATGTCAATCATCAAATTCTTTTTTTTGAATTGTAATATGTTTAAGCCATTTTGAGTGTTCTAAAACTACAGAACCGCCCGAGTAAATGCCGGATTTCTTAATAGAACTAGTTATGTATGACATTGGATTTATTCTAACGCCGTTTTCTATTTTTATATTGTCAACAATTCCGCAACCACCTCCGATTAAGCAATCTTCTCCGATGATAGTACTTCCTGCTATTGCAGTCTTAGCTCCTATTATAGTGTTCTTGCCGATATTACAATTATGAGCAATATGGACTTGATTATCTAGCTTTACCCCGCTGTTCAAAATTGTAGAGCCTAGCGAGGCCCTATCAATGGTGCAAGAAGCTCCTACCTCTACAAAATCTTTAAGCTCAACGGTTCCTAAATGTTCTACTTTTTCCCAATTATCAGAAGTTTTTGCAAAACCTAGACCATCAGACCCTATTACAGAATTAGCGTGAATGATATTTTTTTTACCAATTTTTATTGAATGATAAAGACAAACATTAGGATGCAAGTAAGTATCTTCTCCAATAAAAACATTATCTCCTATAAAGGCTCCAGAGTTTATTTTAGCGCCCTTTTCTATTACTACATTCCTGCCAATAAAAACATTTTTCCCGATTTCGATATCATTTTTTGAATAAGAATCCGCATAATTTCTATTAGATATTTTTTTTCTTAGATTTTCAGAAAATAATTGAGTTAATTTTGCATAAGATTCATGCGGATTTGCAACGAGAATATAATCTGCTTGGCAGTATTCTATATATTCTTGAGAAATCAGAACTGCAGATGCATTAGTTTCCTCAAGATCTTTTTTAAACTTTTTGTTATAGATGAAAGATATTGAGCTCTTATCTGCATCTTTTAAAGTTTTAATTTCAGTTACAGTCTTTGAGCCATCGCCAGATAATTGGCCGCCAAGAAAATCTGAAATTTCTGAAAGCTTATAAGACTTTTTTGACAAACTTTATTATTTCTTCTGTTCTTTATTAATAAGATCAACAACTTCTGGAGTAAGGTTTACTTTTTCATCTGTTCTATCAAAAGCAAGTAAAGCTTGAGAATTTAAAAGCATCTTAATTTTTTTTGCCTTAATTAATTCATTTACAACTTTTTGTACTACCTCTGCTTGATCTGCCTGAAGTTTTTGAGTTACTTCCTGTTCCTTGGCTTGTATTTGTTGTGATAAGAGCTGGATACTCTGATAAAGAGTTTGAATTTTTTTTAAAATATCTTCTTTTTCTGTATCTGAGAGAGTGGACTCATCCTTCTTCAATTTTTCAGCGAGCTTTATTCTCTCACTATCTTTAGATTGGGCTTCGTCAGTAAGATCTTTATAGTCTGAAGAATCTCTTAAGTCATCTATGCGCTCTCTTGCTAAATCTGTGCCTAAAAAAATTGCATTGTAATCTATTACAGCAATTCCTTCTGATAGAAAAGCTGAACTACCGAATGTAGATAGAGAAATAAAAATAAATAGTCTTTTAATGTTTTTCATGTTTAACCCCAAAGAGGAATTTTTAAAATTTTAAAGGTATTGAAGTTTACACTTTTGATAAAAAAAATTCCTATTTTTTTTAAAATTGAGTACCAATTTCAAATTGAAATGTTTCTGTCCTATCAGTTGGAGAATCATTGAAAACAGAGGCTATTGCAAATGATAACGGACCTAATGCAGTTATCCATGTTACTCCAATACCGATAGAATATCTTAATTCAGAAAGGTCAAACTCATAGCAGTTTGTTTCATAAGAACGACACCCGTCACTAAAAACATTTCCATAATCTAGAAAAACTGAACCTCTTACCGATCTAGGATCAGGTACAAAACTGAGGGGTATAATTAAATCAAATCCGCCAGTAATACTATAAGGCCCACCTACAGGTCTTTGACTTCTGGGGTTAAAACCAGATTGATAAACCGCCTTGGGACCCAAATAATTTTGCTTAAATCCTCTCACAGATCTC
>CACOQX010000004.1 GCA_902629465.1 uncultured SAR86 cluster bacterium
TAATGCAAGTTGTCTATAAGATTAAGATGCGGAGTTAACTCAATCTTTTTTGAAAATCCGTTTTTACTTTTAATTTCTGCCAATACATTAAGATATGCGACAAAGCTTCTTGCTGGAGCAGAAGCGCTATTATCATCAGTCCAATAAGCAAGCATTTCTATATGTATATCAGTATCTTTTTCAGCTAAATGTAAGTCTTTGGGAAAGATAATATCTTTTGGAGCGCCTTCAAAAATTAACTCAATGCCTGGTTGAATTGTTTTTTTGCCAATAATCATTTCTTCACTAAAAAGAGGAATAAAAAATATAGTTAGCAGAAAAAATAAAATTTTATTAGACATTTTTTAACTCATAAAACTTTGTAGATCGAAGCAAGCAAAGAATTTTTTTATTTCTTTTTCGTGTTTTGTATTAGTAGTTTTCTCAAGCATTAATTCGGATAAAGTTTTTTTGCCACATAAAACATCAAACCATGAATCTTTGCTTAATGAAATGCTGAGATCTGAATCTTCAGCCTTCCTTACTAATGCAATTGAATTTCTAATTGAATAAGTTATGGTCTCGCCATCGTCAAAGCTTATTTTTATATTCATATCTATTTCCGAGGCTCTCTCGGGAACCAACAATACTCTTAACAATTTTAGCGAATTAGAAGCTTTACGTCTTTCAAGCTCTCTTTTGTTGAAACGATGACTCCTAAAACGGCTTAAGTTTAAAGTTTGATCAAGTTCCAATGCTCTCGTAATACACCAATTCCTGATATTGGCTGCAGACGTCGAATAAGCTATACCTCTTAAAGCGGCTGCTAGACGTTTTCTGTCTTCAAGTTCTCCCGCATCAGCTATTCCTTGATTGTTTAGGTCTGACCTTACTAGCCATGATGAAAGTTCTAAAGCCCAACGATAATCATCTTTTTGTAAAGCATCATCGATTATGGTTCTAACTTTTTCTTTCCCTCCGAACCCTACAATGAGTCTTTGAGAACGTTCTGGAGAGGGAATTGGAAAAAGATTAGCCTCGTCTTCGTCAAACCAGCCGAATAATCCTGTATAGATCTGTCTGACATGATGTTCTACAACCCCATACAATTGTTGAGTAGTATAGTGCTCTTTGAAATGAGAGGGCAATTTGATAATGCTTATAGTTTCGTTTAGTGTCAAACCCTTGTTCGCACATCTAACGGTTTGATCCCATAAAAATTGAAGTGAATCTCTATAATTAGTAATAATTTTTTTTATTTCTTTTTTTCCCTTGAAAGGAGGTCCATGCGCGCCAATTAACTTTTCTGCATTAAGATCAGACAAATGGTCTAGGCCTCTCATCATAATTCTTGGATCTCTATATTCTTCTCCTCGTATAGCAAAAACATTAAATAAAACCGGCCAAAGAAGATTGTTAATTGCCAGTTTCATATCAGGAAACCAAATCGTTATAGAGTCGGTCGCATCAGATGGTGCAGGAAAAAACTCTACTTGTAAGCCTGCAATTGTTGCTTTTGTTGGTTCATCAAATGAATATTTTGGTGGAATATAGCCATTGGTAAATGGAGCATGTTCAGGATTACGAAAAAAATTTCCTAAGCCTAAATTAACAATACCATCAGGGCCTTCTTGAGGCATGGAAGTCGCAAACTGATGAGCTAGGCCTCTCGTTACTCTAGGAGCAACCTCACCACCAAATCTATCTAAATTTGCTTGAATTCCTGCATGTCCCCATATATCTAGTTTCTCATTTTCGTCAAGAAGTGTTTGAGTACCGCCAACATAATGAAAGTGAGTATAAATACATGCAACAACCGGTGCCTGGGTTTCCTTTCTTACTTCTTTTAAGGCTGCAGACATTTCTTGGTTGCTTTCGCCTGTATCAATACAAATTAATCCTTCGGGTCCTTGTACAAAAGATTGATTGGACAGTCCATTACCAATTAGTGACCAAGCATTGTCGCCCACTTTATAGAGCTTTTTTTCAAGGCGTTTAGAATGTTCCAAAGTATTGGGATGAGCCAACTGTCCTTTGGGCCCCGTTTGTGTAGCTCCTGGCTCGAAAGAATCATCTACACTCATTTCAAGTCAAAACTACTTATTGCTTTTTGATATGGACGAGCAGCTTGGAGGGAGATTAATAGTAGGATTTTGATCGAAAAACCCAACTGGAATTAGATGAATGCCACAATACTCTACAGGCATTACCGGCCAGTCTTCTGGGCGTGGAATATGTGTTACTCCAAAAGTAAGCCAGGTAACCAAATCACATTCGCTTATGTTTCTGTCCTTTGCGGTTATCTCTTCTAAACCGCCCTCGCCAGAATGCATTACAGTATGTCTGCCTCCTCCTGACCTTTCCTCGTTCTGAAATGGTGTTGCCCAAATGTTATGTTTAGCAAAAGCAGCTCTTTTTCCAGGTGGAGAATCAGGATCTGATAGGAGTGTTGGCGTATTTCCGTAAAGTATCTTATAAGATGTAGGCGCACCAACTTTATTAAGTTTGTTGGGATTTACAATTTTCCATGTACGACTTTTTTCTGGAGCGATATTCCTCTGAGCCTCACTCTCTTTAGTTAAATGCGATGAAACAGCTTGAAATTGAGTACCTTCTGGATTCACGTTATTAATTGGTAAGGGCTCAACATTTGTTTCAAATAACTGATTATCTCCATCATCCAAATCCCAATCAATTCTCACATTGAAAAGATGTTGATGAATTGGCGAAGCTAACTCAGGAGAAATTTTAAAATCTTGTCCTGATTTATGGATATCTTCATGATATGCGCTTATTCCAACCACGCCAGTAAGTTTTATTTCCAATTGAATAGTGCCATCTAGATATAAATACCAAAATATACCGTAATCGTAATTACCTATGGTTGCAAAAGAACTTACCACAAGACGACGTGATCTTCTTACCTCGTTATATCCCATTTGAGTTGAATCATTGTGTTTCCATTGAACCCCAAAATCTTCTTCATGAATGCATATTGCATTTTCGATTGTTTCGACGGAGCCATCAAAAGCTAATTTATACGCATCTAAATAATGTATTTCACCTAGGCAGTCGCATCCCAAGGTTAAAGAATTTGTCATAGTACCAAATCCATATTCAGTGCCATCGTGAACTGCTTTCCACCAATGCATTGGGTCGGATGAGCCATAAGGCACTACCATATCCGATAATCCTGCTCGGTAGAAAATTGGTCTATTATTTAAAGAGACCTGATGCAAGGCTAAACCTTCAATAGGATCAATAGAAGCTCTTAGTTGCCAACCCTCCCAAGAAATCAAATTATCTTCAACAACAAATCCGACTCCTTCTGGTTGAGTGATGGCAATTTCCTTTGGATTGGCTCTCAACGACTCTTGACCATCTTTATCATATCTAGCATGAGCTTCAGGAACTTTTACCACTCCATGATCTTCAATTTCGACAACCTTATTTTCAGTAAGATCGATATGTGCAATTAAACCTTGAATAGGTCGAGCATAAGCATTGTCCCTTTCACTTTCTTTTAAAAATGATATTGCTTTGAGAGCTCTATTACCGTTTTTAATGTTCTTATTGACGAACCCTCCACCGGGCCAGGGATCTATTTGAATGAGACTCAAATCTTTAATACCTCTTTTTTCCAATGCCTTTTGATAATTCTCATCGCCCAAAGTTAGCTCAATCGCCTTAAAGATCTCAGCCAACGTGTATGTTGGTCCTGCCTTATTAGAAATTTTCTCTTCTTTCAAAAGCTCTTTTTTTGAGAGATTTATTTCGGCTTCGAAGCCGACGGATTTTTGGTCTACTCCAACGATTTTTACAAACCTTTCTAAGTTAGTGCTTTCCTTGAGTAATTTTTTGTCTGGCTCTTCTAGGGAAATGTAACTAAAGAAAGAATTTTCATGTTCTTTGTTCGATTTTCTGAGAATAGAGACTGCTTCTCCTATTTCAGATGCACTAAGAGTACTCAAAGGATGATTATAGCTTTGGCTCATTATTTAAAGTATATAAGATTGCCTGAAAATTATTTCTTTTTATTTACTTCGTAGGCTTTAGAATTTTTTGGAAAGGAAGAGCCTTTGATTATCGAAGCACGTTTTAATATTTCATCGTATTTAGTGCATTCAAACTCCCTAAACTTCATGTAGTCTTTTAACATGTCCTTTAAATTATACCTTATAGGCGCCCTGTAAATTAGGAAGCATGCATCAAACTCTGTTAATTCTTTAAATTTAATAGTCTCTTTAACTATTGGCAGGGGCTTTTTTTCTTCCGCAACGAAACTATGAATGCTGAAAAGAAAAAGAACTACAAGGACGATTTTTTTAATAAACATTTATTATCACAAAATTTTTTTTAATAATTTTAAAGTAGTAGCTATATCAGTCAAGAATAGCTAATCTTAAATATATGGATAGAAATGAACGGTTAGGCCGGTCAATCCATGCAAGACAAAGAAGGGCTCGTTTGAAGAAAACGCTCTCGCATAGAAGCGAAAATTTATATGCCCATCTTGACAGGTTGAGACACAAAAAAAGGAAATTCCATATAAAGCATCCTCTAGTTAATTAGAGAAACAAGAGGATTAAGTTTTATATTTTTTGATCATGCTCGTAAGAGGCTTTAGGTGCATGGAAACATTTGGTCCAAATACCTCCTCAATATCTCCTTTTTCCTTTTCTCCATAAAAATCTAAAATACCTTTTTTATAACTTTCTCTGCTCTTCAAAAGCTCCCAATATTTTTTTATATTCGGTAACTCCTCAATCTCTAAAATTTTGTCTAGCCTGACGTCTGACAGTCTATGAAAACAACACATTAAATTAATATCTATATGAGAAAATTTACCTAAAAAATATGGCCCTGAGTCTTTTAAATTTTTTTCTATATCCATTAAACTTCTCACTAAAACTTTATAACACCTAGCTGCTACGGGTTTGTGAATGTTGAAAAATTTCATGGCTAGAAACCCCCACCCTCTTTCTCTTAAAGGGTGCTTCCAAAATACTTTTATGGCCTGAAAAAAAGATAAATATTTCTTAACCATAAAGTTGATTAAAATAAATGAAAAAGGAGGTATTGCCGTTCCAAGAGTTTTGCCGAAAGGTACGCCATCTGTAAGAGTCGTATCTTCTACCCAAGAATTTAATTTTTCTTGATCAACATCAACGGGCCATAAGTCAATATCTATCTCACCAGTCAGTTTATTCAGTCTTTTGATAATGTTTGTGCTTTCTGTGACAATCTCGCCATCTAAGTCAATGGAAGGAACAACGCCTTTTGGATTTATCGCAAGATATTCCGGAGAAAGGTTTTCTCCTTTAGGATAATGATCAACAAGTTTGATCAAGTTACTTTCATAAGAAAGCCCTTTTTCTGCCAAGGCAACGCGAACCATTTGACTGCATAAAGACCATCTAGCGTGATAAAGCTTTAGTTTCATAGAAAATCTTCTGGAAAATATTTTTTTAGATTTAATCTAACTAGTTTAGTCCAGATTTGATAACCCTTTTCATTCATATGAAGCTTATCATCTGAGTAAAGCTCGAGCCTTGGCACATTATTTGGAGACAACATTGGAGAGGACACATCGATATAAATCAAATTTGGATCTGACTTTGCTAGATTTCTTACAGCGTCATTCCACTCTTGTTGTCTTTGCCTTTGATCTAATCTGCTGGGTGAAGGTTGAATACTTATGGCAAAAACCTTGGTCCTAGGAAGTTCTTTTTTAACGGAATTAAAAAAAGTTTGAAATTCAGCAAAAACATCCTGAGGAGAATTCAAGCCATTGATATCGTTTGAGCCACAAAAAAATATGATTGCCCTAGGCTTATAAGGAAAAACAATTTTGTCTAAATGTCGGTTTATGTGTTTAGTGTGCGCTCCGCCAAAACCCCTATTGATGACCGTTAAGGGTTTCATGTCCGCTGCCAAAGATTGCCAAAGCCTGATCGAAGAACTTCCTATAAATAGAAATTGATTTATTGGGGGAAAAAAAATCTTATCCTGTTGAACAAATTGCTCAATATCTGCATCAAAGCGATTTGGTGAGTTGTAACTTCGAATATTTTGTGTCCAATATTTTAACTCCTCATCATCAAGTTCATAGCCAAGTGCTTTTGCTTTCTCTATAGCGTAATTCTCCCAATATTTTTCATAGGCAAACCATCCTCCTAAAACAAGTGTTAGTAAAGTACCAATCAAGTAATAGAAAGCTCTTTTAGTCATGACGTTATTTATGTGATTAAATAATTACATATGCTATCAAAAAAATTAAAAATCGATGTTAGATAAAGTTTTTCTTTTTATATTTGGTATCGAATGGTTCGGTTTTGGAGTTTTAGGACTTTTCTTTCCAGAAGTCATTTCTAATATGATTGGTATTAGTCAAACTTCTGATTTCTTTTTAAGCGAAACCAGAGCTTGGTATTCTTTTTTCACAATTTTAGGATTGATGTCATTGATTAGTATCTATCGAGTCAGACTCAGAAAAAAAGTTTACTTAACATTCGGTATTTTAATGGGTAGTTTTTTGATTGGCAGAACTTTAAGTTTTTTTCTCGATAATAGCTTTGGCACAGGTACTGCAATTGCTTTTGCAAATGAATTTATAGTTTTTGTAATTGCTTACTGGCGATATACGAAAAGAGATTTTATTTTTTAAAATCCTAGAGATTCTTTTTAAAAAAATCTAAAGCGTCTTTTTGACATTGGCGTCTTATTTGCCAATCGCCTCCAGTGCTTGCGCCAAAATGGATTTCTCCCGATTCAAAAATTTTCAGTCTATCTTCCGGCTGATTCATTCCCAGCTTTTCTCCAGAGTCAGTTTCATAGGTCATGTTACCGTCCTTAGCAACTGAACAAAATTTCTCAGATACTGCAATAGCATCAGGCCAATGCGTGACAGGATTTATGGAATCGAAGCTATGTTCTCCTCCAGGGTAAGATATTACTGAGCTGTTACCGCCAGATGCATTTATGATATCTGACATTTGATGCACCAAGGCTGCTGGAGTGTAATTATCACTCTCGCCAACAAGATTTAAGATTGGTCCCGTATTCCACCTGTTCTCTTCAGGTTTGATATAAGTCGCTGGATAAAAAGGCAGACAACATTTGAATCTTTCACCATTGGGAGCTAATTTTTCAGCTAAAGGTTCCCAAAATGAATAAAAACTTACTGTGCCGCCTAAACTCCAGCCAGTAATACCTATTCTTGAAGAGTCAACATCAGGATGTCTGGATACAATTTTTAGGGCTTCGAAGGTATCTACCATCATCATGGCAGCTGTAACTGACATTTGATCCTCAACGGTAGATGCAACACCCCTAGAATCAAAACTATGAACTCTGAAAATCGCAAACCCTGCTTCTAAAAAATTTAATATGTGTTCGTGATGATGCCCTGCCCAATTGTCACTACCATGGACGCAAAAAATTACTGGAAAAGGACCTTTACCTTTTTCGGGAAATATTAACCAGCCTTGGGCATCTATTTCTGGAGCTTCATCTAACTCGTTCAAAATATGATAAAACTCAAAAGGATTTGAAGATTTATATTCTAAATATCCTTGCTGGCCACTTTTAAACTCTATAGTTTCATTCATTATAAAATAAGAACAATTCCCAAGCTCCTTGAGAAGTGTTTATGAAGTTTGGCATAATAATCTACCTTTTTTAGAAAATTTACAACCTGGAAAAATTTTGAGTGCTAATTTACCAATCGATGAACTTATTAAGATTGCGATCGACAATAAAGAAGGTGTATTAGCGAGTAACGGTGCTTTGGTTGTAACTACGGGGAAAAGAACTGGAAGAAGCCCTGCAGATAAATTTATTGTAGATGATGCAATTACCCACGAAACAGTCAATTGGAATAAAGACAGCCAACCCATAGAGTCAGAAAAATTTGCTAGGCTTTGGCAAGATTCAGAAGACTACTTAAAAGGAAAAAATATTTTTACCGCCGACTTGCATGTAGGTGCAAGTGAAGAACACTACCAACCCGTTCACGTTGAAAACGAACTAGCCTGGCATAATGTTTTTTGTCAGAGCCTGTTCATAAAACCGAATTCTTTTAATCAAAGTAACAAACATGTTTGGACTTTAAGATCTCTACCTAATTTTAAGTGTAAGCCTGAATTACATGGTACAAATTCGGATGGAATCATTATAGTTAATTTCACTGATAAGAAAGTTCTAATTCTTGGAATAGCTTATGCAGGAGAGATGAAGAAATCTATGTTTGGAGTAATGAATTTTATGTTGCCGGATGCAGATGTTTTGCCGATGCATTGTGCAGCTAATGCTGGAGAAGATGGTGATGTCTCATTATTTTTTGGGCTATCTGGAACAGGAAAGACAACACTTTCAGCTGATCCAGAAAGATGGCTAATTGGAGATGATGAGCATGGCTGGGGTAACGGTATCGTCTTCAATATAGAAGGTGGTTGCTATGCTAAGACAGTAGACTTATCGCAAAAAAACGAACCTGTAATTTGGAATGCCATAAAACATGGTTCAGTAGTTGAAAACGTTGTTTTCAATCCTTCTACACTAGAAATTGATTACGGCGATCAAACTCTCACAGAAAACACTCGAGCCGTTTATCCTCTTAGCCATGTGGAGCAACATTTAGAGAAAAATTACGGTGGAGAACCTCAAAACATAATATTTCTAACTTGTGATTTAACGGGCGTAATGCCGCCAGTTTCAATTTTATCCAAAGAAGCTGCAGCCTATCATTTTCTAAGCGGTTACACTGCCAAAGTAGGCTCTACAGAATTAGGTTCTTCATCAGAAATAGACTCTACCTTTTCAAATTGCTATGGAGCGCCTTTTTTTCCAAGGCCGGCAAAAGTATATGCAGAATTACTTATGAAAAGAATAGAAGAATTCGGTAGTAAAATTTTTATCGTTAATTCTGGTTGGACAGGTGGTCCTTATGGAGTAGGGAAACGTTTTGACATACCCGTTACTAGATCCGTAATAAAAGCTATACAAGACGGCTCAATAAATGACGTCGAAACAGAAACACTAGATATTATGAACGTAAAAGTGCCTACAAAGCTTAATGATGTTGATACAAAACTATTAAATCCATCTGAAACATGGTCTAGCAAGGATGATTATGATAATGCAGCTAGGAAATTAGCAGCTAAATTTAAGGAAAACATTGATAAGTTTGATATCTCAGATGAAATAAGACAGGCTGGGCCAATTATCTAAAAAAAATTATGACAAGGTCTTTGGGAGAGGCCTTATCGCTTCTAGCCGATAAGGGTGATATAAACCTAGAAAATTCAATTTCTCGTGGAATTGAAAAAGAATCTCTTAGAGTCTCAAAAGACAACACCATTTCTAGTGCCGACCACCCTTCTTCATTAGGTTCGGCTCTTACAAATAAATACATTACAACCGATTTTTCTGAAGCTCTATTGGAATTGATAACGCCTACTCATTCCTCTGTAGAAGATGTTCTTAAAAATTTAGATGAAATCTGTAAATTTGTTGTAGAAGAAACGCCCGAAACCATTTGGCCAAGTAGTATTCCTTGCAAGATAGAGAGCGAAGATTCCATTAGACTCGCTGATTATGGGACTTCAAATTCTGGCCTTCTTAAAACTTTATATAGGTCAGGATTGAGTTACAGGTATGGTTCGATGATGCAAACTGTCTCTGGCATTCATTATAATTTTTCTTTTAGTGATGCGTTGTTTGAAAGCTTAAGAGGCGAAGAAGATCTTCAGACTTTCAAAAATAAATCTTATTTGAGTTTAATAAGAAATTTTAGACGAAATGCCTGGATGATTTTATATCTGTTTGGATCAAGCCCAGCAGTGCCGAAAACTTTTATCACTGACAGAAAAAATTTCCTTCAAGAATTAAATGAAGAAGATTTGTTTTTGGAATATGCGACCTGCCTAAGAATGAGCGAATTAGGTTACATGTCAGAAGCTCAAGATAAACTTTATATTGCTTACAACAATATCGAAGAATATTTGGAAGATTTAAGGCATGCTCTTACGAAAGAACACAAAAGATATGGTGAAGTTGGCGTCATCAAAGACGGCAAAAGAATACAAATAAATACTTCCATCATTCAGATTGAAAATGAATATTACAGCTCTATTCGGCCTAAAAGAGTCTCGCCTCCTGGCGAGAGACCTATAAACGTTTTGCGAGACCAAGGTATAGACTACTTAGAAATAAGAGCATTGGATAATAATTCTTTTTTGCCGACTGGCATTGACGAAGATACAGGCTATTTTTTAGAAGCCTATTTGATAGGCTGTTTTTTTGATGAGGACATAAAAGCTTCTCAATCAGAAATAAAAGAGCTTTTACTAAATTGGGAAAACGTTGTAAAAGATGGTAGAAATCCTGATCTCAAATTGCATAAAGACAACAAGAGAATCAGCATCAAAGACTGTGGTATGAAAGTTATTGATGCTCTTAGATCTGTTTTTAAGCAAATGCCCCAAGAAATGAATCTTTTTACAGAAAAGGTTTTTAATTCTTTAGATGTACAAGAAAAAAAATTGAATGATCCATCTTTAACGCCCTCTGGAAAAATAATTGAAGAATTGCAAAATAATAATAAGACTTGGGAAGAGCTGAATTTAGAATTGTCCAAAGAACATTCAAATTCACTTAAAAATATTGATACCGATTTAAATTACCTCTCAGAAGAAGCGGAAAGTTCCTTAAGGAAATTTAAAGAGTTAGAAAAGCTTGAAGAAGAAGATTTTGAGGTTTATCTTGATAAATTCGTAAACGATATATAAGGTTTGTTTCTATTAAAAAAATAATTAATTTAGTTTTAGGAGAAATATGAAAGCTTATGTCTGTAGAGAATTTGGTCCCGTTGATTCACACAAGGTTGAAGAAATAGAAGATCCTAGAGCAGAACCTGGAATGGTTGTGATAGATGTCAAAGCGGCTGGAGTGAGTTTTCCAGATGTTTTAATCGTGCAAGGAAAATATCAATTTCAACCGCCCTTTCCTTTCTCTCCAGGAGGTGAAATTGCTGGAGTTATTTCTGAAGTTGGCGAAGGTGTCGCTGATTGGAAAGAAGGAGACCGAGTGATTGCAATGGTAGGTAACGGCGGGATAGCAGAAAAAACTTCTGCCTTTGCAGCAACCTTAATGCCTTTACCCGAGTCGATGGATTTCAAAGATGGAGCTGCATTTCCTCTCAACTACGGAACTACTTATTATGCTTTAAAGCAAAGAGGAGAATTAAAGAAAGGTGAGACGCTCTTGGTGACTGGAGCAGGAGGCGGGGTTGGAACTACTGCCATTGAAATCGGGAAAGCGATGGGCGCTAGAGTCATTGCTGCGGCTAGCAACCAAGAAAAATTAGATATTGCGAAAAGATTAGGTGCTGACGAACTGGTGAACTATGGCGATGGCGAACTTAAAGAAAAAGTAAAAGAATTAACCGACGGTTTGGGTGCGGATGTGATTTATGATGCTGTAGGCGGTGATATCTTTCTGCAATGCATGAGATGTGTAAATTGGAAAGGCAGAGTATTAGTTATTGGTTTCCCTGCAGGGATTCCAAAAGTTCCAACAAACCTAGCTCTTTTAAAGGGTTGTTCAATAGTAGGTGTTTTCTGGGGAAGTTTTACCGGCAGAGAACCTGAAGAAAACGCTCAAAACTTTGAAGAATTGTTTGCCTTGCACAGCGAAGGCAAATTAAAACCAGAAATTACCAAAAGCTATTCTTTAGATCAGGCTGTTGAGGCAATAAAATCTTTGGAAGATAGAACTGCTACTGGAAAGGTCGTAATTGAAATGTAAAAAAGAGGAGCTTATGAGCTCCTCTTTTTTTCTATTTAGTTTATTCTTTTGGCTCTGGTGCCATCCATGTAGGCACTAAAAGACTTATCAAGATAACAGTAAAAAATATTATCGCTATCGGGTCTGCAGGTATGAGTGTGAACTCAGGAAGTTCTGCGCCACCGCCAAAGAAATCCACTAGTTGCTGACTTCCTGGTGAAATTGTCTCCAACTGGGCTAAATTGTAAGCAGTCGTTTGTTGCAAATTGTTTAGTAAGCCCAAAACAAAAAGATTGAAGTAAACAACTGAAAGTGAAAACAAGGACGATAGAACTTTCTGTACAACGTTAGCTCCCATGTCAGTGATTCTATTTACTCCCCTAAAAGCCATCCACAATAGAAACACAAAAGCTGCAAAGTAGATTGCGTTACTTATTAATGAGCTATTGAATAAAGCTAGTATTTGATACTCTTCCATTTTTTCCTCCTTAAGAAATTAAGAGTTATTATTTTTTGGTCCCCAAATTCCAATTAATATAATTAGTAAAATTGATAACCACCAAATCATCACTATTGGGTCTCCAACTAATGATGCTTCTGGGTAACTTCCTTCACCGTTATCTGCTATGAAACTGTTCGCTATAGAAGATATTTCAACGCCAGCATTTTTTAGTTCCGATAAAGTGTAAGCAGCCCCTTGATTTAATACAGATAGGAAAGTTCCAGATCCATAACCGAACCAGACAACTCCTATACCAAATATAGAGCCCAGAATTTTTGAGATCATATTTCCGCCCGACTCATTTATGTTTTTAGATACTCTAAAAGCTACCCAAACTAAAAAAGTCATGGCCAAGAAAAATAACATTACTCCTGCCGACTGAACCGCAAGAAGCATCCAAACTTGATATTCTTCCATTTTTTCCTCCTTATTAAAGTTTAAAAAAAGGGAGGCTACTGCCTCCCTCATGATTGTTTATTCTTTAGGGCCTGGTGCGGTCCACATGCCGCCAATTAGACCGACTAAAATTGCTAAGATGAATACTATTCCAATAGGATCAGCAGGTATTAAACCTGGAGATATATATTGAGTAGCTCCTGTTACATCTACGAAATTTTGTAAACTTCCGTTCAATTCTTCTCCTGACTCAGAAAGAGATAAGGCCCAATTATTAAGCAATGAAGCGATAAAAGAATAAGTACCAGATACAAAAGAAACTACACACAGTGAAATGACTGTATGCAAAACTTTTCCAAAAGTATTTACTCCATAAATATGTGCATTAGATACGCCTCTAAACATCATCCACAAGAGGATGAAGTATGCAATTAAAAATAAGCCGCTAAGTTGCATTAAACCTATAAAACTTTGATTTATAAATGCTATTTGTTCCATGATTTTTCTCCTAATTAATAGATATTATTTTTTTGGCAGCCAAATGTTACCTAAAATTATAATTGCTACTATTGCTAATAAAACCATAGCTCCAGTAGTTGGTGTGTTTGTCGGAACGGTTGTGCCAACAAAGTCGATAAAACCTTGTGCTGTTTCAGACTTATCTTCCAAAGCATCTAAACTTCTTGCAGTAACGATCCAGTTTGTTACAGCATTTGTCCATTGCATGAAAGTACCTCCTAGTACAGCTAATCCAAAAGCAGACGAAACCAGTTTTCCAAAAAGGTTTGTTTCATCAGAAGCTCTGGTAGCGGCAGCTACTCTGATCGCAAGCCAAATTAAAAGAACTGTGGCTACAAAGTTTAAACCGTCAGCTATCCTGTTAGAACTCCATAAAGTCCATATTTGATATTCTTCCATTTTTTCTCCCAAAAAAATTTATTATATGAGAATAATTCTCAATAAGAACTATATCTAATTTTTTTTTATTTTGAAATGAAAATGTTGTGTTAGTTAAAGCTTACGATACTTTCTAAAACTTGTGCCATCTTTTCAGGGGTATGCGGCGACTTAAAAAAGCCAAAATAGTTTCCATTAGGATCTATTACAGCAAGATTCATACTATGGTCCATATCATAATTGGAATTATCAGAACCTACTACTGGAACGAAAGGTAGGGTCAAATCTGTAGCCAATTTATAAATAACTTCGATGTTACCCGTAATTCCTGTGAAATTGGGATTAAAGGCTTCTGCATATTCTTGCATTTTTTCTGGAGAGTCACGTTCTGGATCAACCGATATCATTCTGAAGTTTACTTTAGAAGATACTTCCTCTGAAAGATTACTATCAGCCATTGCCATTTTCTTCATTGTCATTGGACACATGTCTGGGCAAGATGCAAAACCAAGAAATAATACATCCCATGCTCCTTTGAGATCGTTATTAGAAAACTTATTGCTCCCCTCGATAAGCTCAAAACTGTTTATTTGTCTTGTACGAACAAGTTTGTAAAAACCTATTTGTTTGTATTCAGCTGCAGTCAATTCTTTTGGTGATACCGTGGTGTAAACAAAAAGTCCTGCAACCATAGAAACAAATAGCAAGCATGAAGCAACGGTTATTCTTATGGATTTGTTGTTACTCATAATTGAATTGGAATCAATTTATCAAGAGCCATGCAGATAAACAATACTGTCAAAAAGACTATAGAGTAGAGAAATAATGGTAAAGCGAGTTTGTTGTTTTTATCAAAAATTAAGGCGATTGAAAAACCTATGAAAATTGCATTTAAAATAATTGCGCTAAAAAAGTAAAACCCACCCAAATAACCCGTTGCAAAAGGAAATAGAGAAGAAACAGCTAATAAAAATGAGTAGAGAGCTATTTGGATTTTTGTATACTCTGTACCTTTGACAACCGGCATCATTGGTATTTTTGCCGCCACGTAATCTTCTTTCCTGTTAATAGATAAAGCCCAAAAATGAGGGGGCGTCCAAATGAAGATTATTAAAACCATCAGCAAAGGTAAAGCATCTATGGAATTAGTAATGGCTGTCCAGCCAAGAAGCGGCGGCATAGCTCCGGCAATACCCCCAATCACAATATTTTGAGTGCCGGCAAACTTAAGTATTTTTGTGTAAAGAAAGGAATAGAAAGCCCAAGTAAAAAGAGTTAATAAAAGGGTTAATAGATTTATAAAGAACAGCAAGATAAATGATCCAAAAATTAGTAGAGCTGCTGCAAATATCTTTGCATTTGTTACAGAGATTTCTCCTTTTACTATAGGTCTGTTTTTAGTCCTTGCCATCTTGCTGTCAACTTCGACATCAAGAATTTGATTGATAACGGCGCTTGATGAGGCAATTAATCCTATGCCCACTAATCCGAATACAACTTTCATCAAATTTCCTGAAAACCCATCGGCTAAAAACATTGCTGTAGCTGAAGTAAGGACAAGTAAATAGATAATTGATGGCTTTGTAAGCTTAAGATAGCCTGATAAAGGAAATCTTTGGGGTTGAGTAATAACTTCAGTATTCACGGGACCTTAATCTAGCATAAGATAATCCTAATAATAGGAAAAGAGCACCGAGATTATGAGCTATTGCAACATAAAGTGGAAGTCTATAAATAATGTTTGATACACCTAATGCAAGTTGAAAAAAAAGCAAGCCCCCTATAAGACCTGAAATAAAATAATTTTTTTCCTTTGCAAACAAGAAAGCTAAAAACAAAAAGTACAAAGTCACAATTAGAGCGCCAAATCTATGCACAAGATGGATAGCGACCCTTGATTGATGATCTAATTGGCCGCCTAAATAATCAGGCCCAATTCTTTGAGCAAAGTTTAGACCCTTCACATAATCAGCATCTGGGAGAATTTGTCCCTTGCATAGCGGGAAATCAGAGCAAGCTAAAGCAGCATAATTTGAACTGAGCCAAACTCCCATAATGATTTGTGCAATCAGAATTGGAAAAGCGACATTAAGAACTTTTAGAGTATTTTTAGAAACTGAAATATAATTTACTTTTTCTAAGTTAATTTCTTTTAACTTTAAATATGTCAGAAAAATTAGAGTTGTAGTAGCAAATCCACCAAGTAGATGCGCAGTAACAACCTGAGGCCAAAGTTTCAAACTAACAGTAAAATAACCAAGCAATGATTGGAATAAGACCAAGGCAGTCATAGTTGCGGTAATTTTTACGATAAAGGAGTTTCTCGGTTTAGAAAAAACTGCATATAGAAATAGCCCAATAATAAGTAAGCCTAGCGACCCAGCAAAATACCTATGAACTACTTCAGGAACTGCTTTAGCTATTTCAAACTTTCTCTCAGGGTAAAGTTCGTTTGCCAACGAAATTTCAGATTCTGACATTGGCCAGATTGCAAAACCATAACAACCAGGCCAGTCGGGGCAACCTAATCCTGCATCTACAAGTCTTGTCCAAGCGCCTAACCCCACTACAGTGAAAGCTAGAAAGATTCCTAGCAAAGCAATCAACTGAATTTTCTTTAAATTACCCAATTTTTGATGCCCTTAACAGTTTTTTTATGTCAGATAAGATTTTTTTAGGATCAATATCCCCTTGATATGACAAAATGATATTCCCGAGAGGATCTGCTAAAAGAAATCCCGGTTGAATGAAAGGGTTTACACCTGCTTCAGTCATTTTTTTTCTTAATAATTTTAAATTTTTAGCCGATATTGCTGTTAAATTTGTTTCATTCTGAAAAAGCTTTTTTACTTTTTCCTGTGTCTTGAAAGAGGCTACATAAAAACGCTTAACTCTATCTTTTTCCCTTCCAATCGCAGTATTAATTTGCCTAGAAAAATAAAAAGCTTCTAAGCAATCTTCGTTACATCGATCGTCTAAAAAATGAATAATCATCCATTTCCTCTCCATTGAGTCGATATTAAGAGGTTGATAGTTCAGTTCAAGTTCTAGACTTCCTAAGTCAACTGGCGGATCTATCATAGTGCCATAATTAATGGTTGCTTTAGGACCTAGGCCAGCGTAATACCAAAAAGTAGACAAGGAAATTACCAAGAAAGGAGTTCCAAAAATTATCAAAGCTATAAGAAAGCCTTTGTTTTTCATATTGCTTTCTTCCTGAATAGATAAAAGCCGCCAAATAAAACAACCAAAGCTAGAGCAAACCACTGAATAGCATATCCGAAATGCCTAGTAGATTTTAATGATGTTGGTTGCCAGATAGGCTCAAAACTTAAATTAGATAAAGCCGATAATTCAAAAACGTAAGGCAATAATTTTTTACCGCTTAATTCTTCTATTAGATCTTTGTCTAGTCCTTGAATTATAAAATTTTCTCCAAACTTTTTAGCTTGGTCTTCAAGTACAAAATCCTTGGAAAAAGGTCTAATCATTCCATCTAGTTTTAAATTTTTTTTTGGCAAAGAAAGTTTTGGAAGCGAATCTCTTTCTACAGATTCAACCCAGCCTCTTGAAACTAGAATTTTTTCTTTAGTTGCTAGAGTAAACGGGTTGAAAACTACGTAGCCAGCCTTACCATTAAAAGTTTTATTATCCACAAAAAAAGTTTTTTTACCGAAAACACCCGAAATTTGTATATTCCTATAATATAAATTTTGATTCAGCTCTCCTGGATTTGTCTCAACTGGAAAAGACTGTCTTTCTGAAAAGGCATTTTCTAATGCTTTTTTGGCATAGCCTCTGTCAATTTGCCATACGCCAAGGGATAATGCTCCGAAAAAAACGAGAACAAAAATCGTAACAATCAAATATTTAGAAAAATCCATAGCCAATGCTTAAATTTATAATCTCAGTCCTTGCCCTAGCAATGTTGGTGAGTCTTTTTTCGAGTGCATTTTTTTTGCTCAAAGATAAAGGTAATACGGTGAGAGCTATTTACAGTTTGCGAGTAAGAGTAACAATAGCAATGCTACTTTTATTAACTATTGGATATGGATTATTCACTGGACAATTAGGCCTCAATTCCCCTTGGGGTTAAAATACATAAACAACTAAAACAAGTAGTATCCAGACTACATCTACGAAGTGCCAGTACCACGACCCAGCTGCGAGTCCAAAGTGATCGTGTTCAGAAAAAGCTCCGTTAAATCCTCTGATTGTCATTATGGTTAGTATGATTGCACCAAGACATACGTGAAAACCATGAAATCCTGTCAGTAAAAAGAATGTTGTCCCGTAAATTCCTGCGCCGAGCGTTAAGCCCATATGTGCATATGCTTCGTAATATTCTAGCCCTTGTAAAAATACAAAGATAAAACCTAAAGAGATTGTTACCACCATCCAACTCTTGAAAGATGTCCGGTTGCCTTTTTTTAACGCCGATTCGGCTAGCGCTATCGTTCCACTTGAGGTAACAAGACAAAGCGTATTCCAGAAAGGCAACCAAGTATGCAGCTTTGTAATTCCTGGAATGTTCATATTTTTATATGCTCCAGGAAAATTTTCATTATCCGGAGTTTCCATAACTGGCCAAGTCGATTCAAAAGCAGGCCAAAGTATATTTGTAATTCCTTTCTCGCCATCGCCTCCAAGCCAAGGGACTGCAAAAAGCCTCACGTATCCTAGAGCTAAGAAGAATGCGAAGAAAAACATGACCTCGGAAAATATGAACCACGCCATACCATGAACGAAAGATCTGTTTAACTGATCGCTATAGAGTTTTTGATTGTTTTCGCTGATTACATTACTGAACCAGACAAACATTACACCCCAAATTACAGCGAAAGAGGCCATAAGCAACAGATACGAATTTGAGCTTTCTTTACCTAAATCATTAATTGTTCCACCAGCTCCCAAGACAAAGAGCAAAAGCCCAAAAGCCATAAAAATAGGCAACTTACTACTGTCTGGAACGTAATAAGAAGATTCGGAACTCATCGTATTAATTGCTAGCTTGTTTTTGTATCAAATCTTTTGTTATGTCGAAAAGAGTATAGCCCAAAGCTAGAGAAGAAATATCTTTTGGCAGGTCTGGATCTATCACAAACTTTAACGGAATCGTTATGCTTTCCCCTGGTTCTAGGAATTGTTGCTCAAAGCAGAAACACTCCGTCTTGTGGAAATACTGAGCTCCTTTTCCAGGAGACACGCTAGGAATTGCTTGAGCTATCATTGGCTTATTCGTAGTATTTGTAAAAACATAATTCAAAAGGTTCTGTTCCCCAGTCTTAACTCTCATCTGAGATTTTGAAGAATCAAAAAACCAAGGCATATCATCATTGTTGGTTGTGGTAAAAATTATTTTAATTTCTCTGTTGCCGACATTTTCGTATTCTGAGAATGTTGGGCCTGTAACTTTCCCGTTTAGACCGGTTATTTCGCAAAAGACATCGTATAAAGGCACCAAAGCAAAACCAAATAAAAACATTCCTATTGTTGCAAGAAACAGTTTGGAAACACTTTTTCTTATATTAGACATTTCTAAGCTTTGGCTTCTCCTGACTCCAAATTAGGAGGTGTTTCAAAGGTGTGATAAGCAGGCGGAGAATCTAGAGTCCACTCTAGACCTTTAGCTCCTTCCCAAACTTGTCCGGTAGCTTTCTTACCATAGAAAATTGCTTTGAGTACTACGTATAAAAAGAGTAATTGCGATAAGCCGAATAGGAACGCCCCAACACTTACGATCATGTTGTAATCCGCAAATTGCATAGCGTAGTCTGGAATTCTTCTTGGCATTCCAGCTAAGCCGACAAAATGCATCGGGAAGAAAGTTAAATTCACTGAAACAAAGGAAAGCCAAAAGTGCGTTTTACCCATGAATTCGTCATACATGTAACCCGTCCACTTCGGAAGCCAATAATAAACTCCAGCAATGATAGAAAACAGAGCTCCTGGAACTAAAACATAGTGAAAGTGAGCGACTACAAAGTAAGTATCGTGATATTGGAAATCAGCAGGAGCAATCGCAAGCATGATTCCTGAAAGCCCTCCTATAGTGAAAAGCGCTACAAAGGCAATGGCAAACAGCATAGGTGTTTCAAAAGTTAGTGAGCCTTTGAACATTGTTGATAGCCAATTGAATACTTTAACTCCTGTTGGAATTGCAATTAACATTGTCGAATACATGAAAAACAACTCGCCCGCAATTGGCATCCCAACTGTGAACATGTGGTGAGCCCAAACTACAAATGATAACAACGCGATTGATGCGATTGCATAAACCATAGATTCATATCCAAAAATGGGCTTTCTTGAAAAGGTCTCAATAATATGAGACACAATTCCGAAGGCAGGCAAAATCATTATATAAACTTCAGGATGTCCAAAAAACCAGAAAACATGTTGGAACAAAACAGGATCTCCGCCTCCTCCGGCTTTGAAGAAACTCGTTCCAAAATGAATATCCATAAGCATCATGGTTACGGCACCAGCAAGAACTGGCATTACCGCGATCAGTAGGTAAGCAGTAATCAGCCAAGTCCAGACAAAGAGAGGCATTTTCATTAAAGTCATGCCAGGAGCTCTCATATTTAGAATGGTAGTAATAACGTTGATTGAACCCATAATGGAAGAGGCACCCATAATGTGCACTGCAAAAATAAAGTAGGTTACTGTAGGTGGCGCATACTCTGTTGAGAGTGGTGCATAAAAAGTCCATCCAAAGTTCGGAGCGCCGCCTTCCATGAAGAAAGTTGCTATCAGAACACCAAAAGCTGCAGGCAATATCCAAAAACTTAAGTTGTTTAACCTTGGCAGAGCCATATCTGGAGCGCCAATTTGCATTGGTACCAACCAATTTGCGAAGCCTACGAAAGCTGGCATGATGACACCGAATACCATAATCAATCCATGATTGGTAACCATTTGATTGTAGAACTCAGGAGAAACAATTTGACTACCTGGTTCAAAGAGCTCAGCTCTGATGACCATAGCCATTGCTCCACCAATAAATAGCATGATGAAACTGAACCATAGGTACAAAGAACCTATATCTTTATGGTTGGTAGTAAATAACCAGCGGCTTATTCCTTTAGCTGGACCATGGTGATGATGATCGTCGTGATGTCCTTCTATTACTGCGCTCATGTTTAACAGCTCCTTCTTTTATAGTTTGTTATTTTTATAATCTAAAATTTCTTTAGGCACGACAATTTCGCCATCGCCTCCAGCATCGTTGCCCCATGCCTTTCGGGTATAGGTAATAACTGCTGCGATCTCTACTTCGGTAAGTTGTTCCGCGTAAGATTGCATTGCTGCACCTTGAACTCCTTCCATTAAGATTTCTACTTGTCTGCCTTTGTCGTTCATGACAATCTCACTTCCAGCCAAAGCTGGGAATACCGGTGGAATTCCTGCACCATTAACTTGATGACAGGCAACACAATTTTTCAAGTAAACCTCTTCGCCGATTGCAAAAAGCTCATCTGTTTCCCAGAGCTTCTCGGTAAGCAAGGCTTGTTGAGCTTTCAAATCTCTTTTGCCTTGAATGAAATCTTTATAATCTGAATCTGAAACTGCCTTTACAACAATTGGCATGTAACCATGATAGACGCCGCATAATTCGGTACATTGTCCGCGATAGACTCCCGGCTCATCAACGAATGTCCAAGCTGTGTTTATAAATCCAGGAATGGCATCTTGCTTCACAGCAAAGTCTGGTACCCACCAAGAATGAATTACGTCATTTGCAGTAATTAAAAATCTTACTCTTTTGTTCACAGGGATTACGAGAGGCTCATCAACCTCTAACAGATAAGTTTCTGTTTTAGGAGCAATGTTGTTTCTGGCGTCTAAAGATGTTGTTAAGTTACTGAAAAAACTTACTTCGTCTTCCATGTATTCGTACTGCCATTTCCACTGATGTCCTGTAATCAGAATGTTAATGTCCCCTTCTTCATCATCGTATGCTTTTATCATGGTTGAAGTCGCAGGAATTGCCATACCCACTAGAATCAAAGCAAACAATATTGTCCAAGTTAGTTCTAGTTTTGGATTGTCATCAAAATCAGCAGGTTCCACGCCCTCTTTCTTGCGGTACTTAATGATCAGAAAAACCATGAAGCCCAGAACCAATGTACCGATGACGACACAAATCCAAAAAATGGTCATGTGCAAGCCAAAGATTTCTTGGGCAATGGCGTTAACACCAGGGGTCATATTGATGTCGTCCCAGGCCGAAAAAGACAGAGGCGCTAAGAACAATGCCGTGAGGCACAGAATAAGTTTTTTCAAATACATCTCAAAAAGTTTTTTGTGGGCGTTACGTGCAAGAATTATATATGAATAACCCTTAATCAATAGGCTTTTCCAGCAATCTAGAAGTATCTGGAATAAGATTAGTCCATAATTTAAAAGACTCTGCGCCCTGCTCAACCAACATGCCCCAGCCATCCGATATTTTTTCAGCTCCACCTGCTAAGGCCTCCTGCATAAAAGCTGTCTTTTCTGCAGCATAAAAGAGATCGTAAGCAAGCTTTGTCCCAGTAAATAAGGCTTTTGGCAGCCCTATGGATTCTCCAGTTTGCGTTGAAATTGAAGTTGAGTTGATAACAATATCGTAGGAATCATCCAACAAAAAGTCATCCGAAAGGTCTCCGGCTTCAAATATTGTATTTTTTTCTTTTAGATCAACTTTTCCTTCTAAGTCTTTTTTTAGTAAAAGAACTTTGCTTTTAGTTCTGTTAGCTACTTTCAGCTTCGCAGGTTTTTTTTCGATAATGGAGGGAATAATTCCACGCGCAGCCCCTCCGGCTCCCAAAATCAATATTTTCTTATCCTTCAAAGTGACCTTTAAGTTATTTTCTAAGTCTGTTATCAAACCGTGACCATCTGTATTATCCCCGAATAATTTTTTATCTTTCGCATAAACGACATTGCATGCTGAGGCAAGTCTGGCTCGATCAGAAATTTCATCTGCATAATTTAAGGCTGCTTCTTTGAGTGGAAGTGTTATGGAAACTCCTTTACCGCCATTTTTAAAAAAGTCAGTAAGCCATGTTTCTAAGGTATCTGGTGTAACTTCATCTTTTCCGAATTCAATTTTTGCATTAAATTGATTGGCAAAGTTTTGATGAATATCAGGAGACTTTGAGTGAGTTATTGGCTTGCCAATTACAGCGAGTTTTAATTTCTTATCCATTCATCAGTTATTAAATTTTGTATTGGAGTAGGTTTGTCTGCTCCGCCAAGCTCTCCATCCAATATAGATACCTCATCACCAAATAAGTTCCTAACTTCTTTAGCATTTTTTGCTGGAGGTTCTGACGAAATGTTCGCTGAAGTAGATGTGATAACACTATTTAACTTTTCAGAGAGCTCAATAATTGAAGGATGAACGCTTTGCCTCAAAGCGACAAAATCGCTGTTGCCTTTTATCCAAGGAGGAACGTTATCGTTTGCAGGAACTAACCAAGTATGAGCTCCAGGCCATTTACTTTTTGTTTTGTTTATCAGATCTTCAGACAAGTGAGATAGGTAGGCATCAAAATGGGAAAAATGTCCTGAAACTAAAATTAATCCTTTGTCCAAGGTTCTTTGTTTAAGGAAACAAATTTTTTTTACATCTTCTTCTGAATCAGGTAGACAGCCCAGACCCCAAACTCCCTCAGTTGGGTATGCGTAAATCATTTTCCTTGATAATTTAGCTTTGAAGCTCCTCGTTTTCTTTTTTTAAGGCCTCTTTTTGCTCTTCTCTGAGGTTTTTTACCTTTTTAGCGAGTTCATCATTGCCTGTGGATAACATTTGAGCAGCTAAGTATCCAGCATTAATAGCTCCTGCCTTACCTATAGCAACTGTTGCTACAGGTACACCTTTTGGCATCTGTACAGTTGAAAGAAGAGCATCAAAACCATTCAAAGGTCCACCGTCTCCAGGCACACCGATGACTGGCAGAGTAGTTTTGGAAGCAACATTTCCAGCCAAGTGAGCAGCCAAACCTGCAATGCCGATAAAAACTCTCACTCCATCTGCTACAGCCTCATCTATATGAGCATGCAATAGCTCTGGTGTTCGGTGCGCACTTAAAATATTTATTGTGTATGGAACGTCGAGTGTATCGAGAATTTCTCCCGCAGCTTTTGCTAAATCTAAATCTGATTTTGAACCCATGACAATTGAAACTTTCATTTTTGATCTCCTTAACTAATATGTTATTTTACAGATGATAAAAATAAATTGAATAACAAACGTGGCAATTAGAAAAATTTTAAGATTTCCTGATCAAGATTTGCGTATTAAAGCAAAGCCTGTTGTAACTTTTGATGACGAGTTGAAAACTTTAACGGACGATATGTTCGAAACCATGCACTCCGTGAATGGAATTGGATTGGCAGCTACTCAAATTGGCGTTGCTAAACAAGTAGCTGTTATCGACATCAGTCCGGAAAAAAATGAACCTTTCGTAATCATCAATCCTTCAATTCAAATTTTGGACCCTTCCAAAAAAGAAGATTACGATGAAGGCTGTTTAAGTGTCCCTGGTTTTTTTGAGACTATTTCTAGGCCATCAGATATTAGACTCTCATATCAAGATCTAAATGGACAAAAAAAAGAAATTAAACCCGAAGGACTATTGACCAAAGTTATCCAGCATGAACTTGATCACCTCAACGGCAGATTATTCGTAGATCATATTTCTGAACTGAAAAGAAGAAGAATCCGAAATAAAATTGTTAAACAGAAATAATGAATATTTTATTTGCTGCTACGCCGAGGATTGCTCTTAAAACTCTTGAAACCATCTATGAGTCAAAACACGATTTGGTTGGAGTGATTTGTGCAGAAGAAAAGCGTTCGGGCAGAGGTTTAAAATTTGTTAAAAGCCCAATCAAAGTTTTTGCGGAAGAGAAAAAAATTAAAATTTTTTCATACGATGAAATCAAAGATAGAAAGTTCAGACCTACCTTGGAAAAACTCAATATTGATCTTCTTCTTGTCTTTGCTTTTGGGCACATAATTAGTGAAGATTTTTTGAATGTGGCAAAACATGGAAGCTTTAACATTCACACATCTTTATTACCTAAGTACAGAGGTGCAGCTCCAATTCAAAGAAGCATAATTAATTGCGACCGAGAAACAGGAATTACATTCATGAAAATGGATGCCGGTCTAGATACGGGTCCAATTGTAAACAGCATAAAATTTCCTATTGAGGAAGGGGCGAATACCGAAGATATAGAAGTAATCATGAGCGATATTTCATCTAGAAATATATTACAAATTATTGATTCTATTGAGGAAAATACTTTTTCTCTCACAGAACAAAATGAAAATGAATCTTCCTATGCTCCTAAAGTTACCAAAGATGAAGCCAGAATAGATTGGACAAAATCAGCACAAGAAATAGTTGGCAAAATTAACGGTCTTTGTCCTAATCCTTGTGCATTTTCAGAATATAAAAATGAAAGAATTATTATTCACCGTGCAAAAATAAATGCCCTGCCCGCTTCGGATCCTGGAAAAGTTATTAAGGCTGATAAAAACGAATTTTTAGTCTCTGGAAAAGATCAGTGTGTCGAGATTAAAGAGCTAGCTAGACAGAATAAAAAACGAATGGAATACAGAAGTTTCTACAATGGATCAAAAGATTTTTTTAACTCCGATGAAAGCTTTAAATAGTGATAATCAAGTTCACAATATTATTTTTCTGAGAGTATAATTTTTGTTGGAGTAATAATTGAACATCTTAATATTAGGTGCAGGCCAAGTTGGATCGGAATTAACCGAAATTCTATCTGAAGATGGTCACAGCATAACCCTCGTCGATCTTAACGAAGAAAAACTCGAAAAAGAATCGGAACAACACGATATAAGAATTGTGTGCGGAAATTGTTGCTATCCACAAACCCTTGAAGACGCCAACATTCAAGATACAGAGCTTGCTATTGCAATGACCGAACGAGACGAGGTCAATTTGGTTGCTTGTCAGATGATTAAACATCTTAATAAAAAAACTAAAACTATGGCTCGGATTCGAGCAAGAGAATATCTTAAAGGCAAGGGTAGTCAGATATTTGAAAATGGAGAATATTCAATAGATGTTTTAATTTCCCCAGAAACTCTCATTACTGAATACATTTCAAAACTTGTACAACTCCCTGGAGCACTTCAAGTTTTAGATTTTGGTGATGGAAGAGCTTCAATGGTAAGTGTAAAGGCTGTAGAGGGCGCTCCCATAACAGGCCATAAAGTATCTGAATTAAGAGAGCATATCCCTAATGCAGATACTAGAGTTGCAGCTATTTACAGAGAAGAGGAGATTATTATTCCGAGCGGAGAAGATTATATAAAAGATGGTGATGAAGTATTCTTTATCTCTGCTAAAGGAAATATTAAGAAAGTAATGTCAGAAATAAGACCGAGAGATTCTAAATATAAAAACATAATGATTGCAGGCGGTGGAAAGATTGGAAGAAGGCTCGCAAAAATACTTGAAGATAAATTTAGCGTTGTAAAGATTATAGAAAAAAGTAAAAAGAGAGGAGATTACTTATCTGAAACTTTAGATTCTGCTCTTGTGCTTAATGGTGATGCCACAGAAGAAGACTTGCTGATAGAAGAAGGTATTGAATCGATTGATATGTTTTGTTCAGTAACTGACAGTGACGAGGCAAATGTAATGTCGTCATTGTTGGCAAAAAAACTTGGAGCGAAAAAGGTACTCTCTTTGATGAATAAACAATCTTTTCTAGATCTGATACATCAAGGAGAAGTTGACATTACAGTAGTGCCAAATGAAATTACTATTGGTGTTGTTTTGCAAAATATTACAAAAGCAAAAATAGAAAGGGCTCATACATTTAAAAGAGGTAAATCTGAAGCATTAGAACTAATAGCAAGCCCTGAAATAACTCCAAAGATTATTGGTCAGGGAATAGACGATATAAAACTACCAAACGGATGTACAATAAGTGCCGTAATTCGAGGAAAAGAAGTGAAAATAGCTCATCATGACGTTAAAATACATGAAAATGACCACATAATTATTTTCTTGTCTGATAAAAAATTATTCTCGGCACTAGAAACAAGTTTAATGAGTTAAGAAGATATTAGATGCTTTTTAAGAAATTTAAATGAAGTTTAGATTAATTTCTAGGGTTTTGGGAATAGGTTTGATCGCCTTTTCTTTTTTACAGCTAACGCCAATTATAGTTTCAATTATCTATAACGAAGATAATATTATAGCTTTTGCCTATTCCTTCCTGATTACCCTTGCATTTGGCTCATTTCTTTATTTGGTTAATTTTGAAAAAAAATATGACGGGGTAAGAGTTAAAGAGGGTTTTTTGTTAACCGTTCTGCTTTGGATATTCTTTACCATTTTCGCAACTTTACCCTTAATATTAGGAAATAATAGCGATTTATCTATAGTAAGTGCTTACTTTGAAGCAACTTCAGGCTTAACAACTACAGGTGCAACGATATTTTCTGACCTATCCGGAGAATATTACTCTATTCTGTTTTATAGAGGCTTGCTCCAATGGATAGGTGGTCTTGGCATTATTGTATTAGCCATTGCCTTGATGCCTCTATTGGGGGTTGGTGGAATGCAACTATATAGGGGTGAGACGCAAGGACCTATAAATCAAAGCAAGTTAAGGCCGAAAATAGCTGAAACCGCTATGGTTTTGGTGTACATATATCTAATTCTTACCTTCCTTTGTTTCATCTCATATTTTATGGCCGGTATGGGATATTTCGACGCGGTAGTTCACTCTTTTACAACGATTGCAATTGGGGGTTTTTCTAATTACAACGAGAGTTTTGCCTTCTTCAACAACAACACAATTTATATTTTGGCTGTTGTTTTTATGTTCATTTCAGGCATAAGTTTTTCTCTGCATTACCTTTCCTTTTCAAATTTTAAATTATTCAATTATGTAAAAGATCCTGAATTCGGATTTTATTGGAAAATGCTTTTTCTTGCTTTTGTTGTTTTCTTGATAACTATCTGGTTAAGCAGTGCTGAGATTTCTTCGAGTCTAATAGTGTCTTCATTATTCACTGTCACTTCATTTGCGACAACTACAGGATTTACCGTTTTGGATCATACTGCATTTCCTACTTACCTCCCTCAACTTCTAATTTTTATTGGGATGATTGGTGCTTGTGCAGGATCAACTGCGGGAGGCTTTAAAGCGATAAGAGGCTTGGTACTTTTGAATCATGCGAGAAGAGAGCTTAAAAAACTTATACACCCTAATCTTGTCTTACCTTTAAAGATTGGCAAAAAGAAAATCAATAGTGAAGTTGCTGATTCCGTATGGGGATTTTTAACAGTTTACTTGCTTACTTTTTTGGTTGGATCTTTCGTCTTAATGGGGCAGGGGATAGATACAGAAACTGCTTTTTCTGCGATAGCAGCATGTCTAAATAATTTAGGTCCAGGACTAGGTGAAGTAGCTTATAATTACGCAGGAATGGATGCGTTTACAAAAGTCCTGTTGGCTTTAGTAATGATACTTGGAAGATTAGAAATCTATACTTTACTGGTATTGTTTACAGCATTCTTCTGGAAAGAATAGTAAGTACTTACTTCTAATAAGATACAAGAATGGCTGAAAATAAAATGGATAAAATTGTTTCTCTTTGTAAGAGAAGGGGTTTTATTTTTCAAACCGCAGAGATATATGGAGGAATGCAGGGCGTTTATGATTATGGGCCGCTAGGCGTTGAGCTTGCCAACAACATTAAGCGAGCTTGGTGGGAATCTATGATTTATCAAAGAGATGATATAGAAGGCTTGGATTCTTCAATTTTGGGCAGCCAAAATATCTTTATACAGTCAGGTCATGAAGACACATTCACTGATCCTCTAGTTGATTGCAAAGATTGTAAATTCAGAATGCGAGCAGATACTTTAGACGAAATGAAGTGTCCAAATTGTGGGTCAACAAATTTAACCGAGCCTAGAGACTTTAATCTGATGTTTAAAACTAATATCGGGCCGGTAGACGATGGCTCTTCCATTGCCTATCTTCGCCCAGAAACAGCTCAGCATATTTTTATTAATTTTAAGAATGTTTTAGACAGCACTTCTAGAACGCTACCTTTTGGAATTGCGCAAATTGGTAAAGCATTTAGAAATGAAATAACTGCCAGAAATTTTATCTTTAGGAAAAGAGAATTTGAGCAAATGGAAATGGAGTATTTTGTAGAGCCGAAAGATGATGAAAAATTTCATGAATATTGGATTAAAGAAAGAATGAAATGGTGGATAGAACAGGGCTTAAATGAGGAAAGTTTAGAAATTTTCAATGTTCCCAAGAAGGAATTATCCCATTACTCAAAGGCAACTGCAGATATTATGTATAAATTTCCTCATGGAACAGAGGAGCTAGAAGGGATAGCAAATAGAACAGATTTTGATTTGGGCTCTCATACTAAATCACAAGAAGAATTCAACATACAGGCGAAAACAAAGGAAAATAAAACTTCAAAAGCAAAACTTGCTTTCCAAGATAAAATATCAAATAAATGGCTTGTACCCTATGTAATTGAACCAAGCGCTGGAGTCGAAAGAGCGTTTTTGGCAATTCTAAACGACGCATATAAGGAAGAAAATCTTGAAAATGATACGAAAAGGGTAGTATTGACTTTGAAAAAGCACCTATCTCCTATAAAAGTCGCTGTTATTCCACTAAAAAAGAACGTAGAGGAAATAGTAAACGCTTCAGTAGAAATTAAAAACAGGCTTTTAAAACTAAATATTGGAAGGGTTGCGGTTGAAAATACTGGAAATATAGGAAAGAGTTATCGCAAACATGATGAAATTGGTACCCCAATTTGTATAACAGTTGACTATGACACCATAGAAAAAAACAAAGTTACCTTTAGAGATAGAGATACTATGGAGCAAGAAGTAATTGACTTAAGCGACATAGAGAAAAGCATTCTAAAGTTATTTAAGGGTTAGGAATGTCAGACCAAAAGTACATTATTCTTGATAGAGATGGCGTTATTAACGTTGATCTCTTTGATTATGTTACAAAGCCAGCAGATTTTAAATTCGAGGATGGAAGCCTAGAAGCATTATCTATATTGTCTGACAATAATTTTAAAATTATTGTTGCCACAAATCAGGCCTGCATTAGCCTTGGGATAGCTTCTAAAGATCAAATTGATAAAGTCAATTCTCACATGAAACAAAAAGTTAGAGAACACGGATCGGATATTATTTATGTAGAAGTTTGTCCCCATAGACCTGAAGATGGTTGTGAATGCAGAAAACCAAAAACCGGTCTTTTGCTTCAAGCAGAAAAAGCTCTAGGTATTAATCTTAAAGGAAGTTATTTTGTTGGAGATAAATTTTCTGATGTTCAATGTGCTCTCGCTCATGAGTGCAAACCTTTGTTGGTTAAAACTGGTTACGGAGAGATCACCTTGAAAAATCACGATACTTCTCAAGCTCAAGTTTTTGAAAATCTATTATCAGCAACAAAATTTATATGCCAATGATTTCATACTTAAGATCTTTTCTTTTTTATGTGATTTTAAGTTTTTCTTTAATCATCATATCTTTAACCTTCCCGGCTTGTATTTTTATTGATAGAAAATTCAGACAAAAAATTATTCTTTCCTGGGTTGCTTTCTTTCGTTGGTGGATAAGAATTTGTTGCGGAGTGAAGATTGTTTTTAAGGGAAATGTTGATGTCATAAATTCTCCAAGAAAAAAAATTTTTTTTCCTAACCATCAAGGTTTTATAGAAACTTTGGTTTTGTATGAAAGATTTGTTCCTACTGCAACCATCCTGAAAGATGTTTTGTTATCATGGCCAATTATTGGCTGGGCTTTGAGATTGCTTAGTTCAATTCCAATTGATAGAGGCAAGGGCTCGGAAGCTGTAAAAAAGATTTTTTCTATGGGTAAGGAATTATTAGATTCTGGCTTTTCTTTAATCTATTACCCAGAAGGCACTAGAAGAAAACCAGGAGACCTTGGTATCTACAAAAAAACGGGTGCGGAATTAGCTTTGCAAACAGATAGTGAAATTATCCCTATTGTCCATAATGCAGGAGAATGTTGGTATGGTGGGGATTTTGTCATAACGCCAGGTGAGGTAATTTTTTTTATTGGAGACCCCATTCAACCAACAGAAAATTCATCTGAAACAACAAAAATAGTAAGAGACTGGACGGAAAATAAATATTCGGAACTTTTTTGAGTTAAATATCTATATTGCCAATTAAAGAAGCATTAGTTTCAATAAACTCTCTTCTATTTTCGACGTTATCTCCCATGAGTTGCTCAAACAAATCACTTGCTTCATCAGCATCTTCAATTTTTACTTGAACCAATCTTCTGCCAACAGGGTTCATAGTAGTATCCCATAGCTGTTCTGGATTCATTTCACCCAACCCTTTGTATCTCTGAAGAGATAAGCCTTTTCTTGTAGAGTCCATTAATTTATTGAATGGTTTAAGAAAATCCTCTATCTTTATTTTTTCTTCAGAAATAACAAGATAACTTGTTTTTAATTTGAGATCTTTAAGTGCTTTTTTGTAAGCCTTGATAATCTTATAAGGAGTTGTCTGATTAGATTTGAAAAATGAAAAAGGAATTATAGAAAAAGAAGAGTGCCCATGTTCAGACCTTTCGACCAAAATAGACTGCTTATTTTTTTCGTCAATTGAAGCTTTCCATGCAACGCCTTTTTTTTGTTCGATATTTTTAAGAAAAGCTTTTATCCATTTTTTTACGTTTTCGGAAGACGGCGAAGAAGGAAATTCATCTGAATTCAACATTGAAATGAGAATGTCTTGATCCAAAGAAACCGAAGGATTTGAAATAGCAGATTGAAAACTATTAAAGAGTTTTAATAATTCTTTGAATTTGCCAGCTTCTATTTTTTTAGATGCTGTTGCATAAAGTTCGGTTTCATCCACTGCTTTGTCCACTAAAAATTCTTGGAGAGCTTCTTCATCTTTTAAATAGATATCTTTTTTGCCTTTCTTAACTTTATACAGAGGAGGCTGGGCAATAAAGATATGACCGGCTTCTATTAGCTCGGGCATTTGTCTGTAGAAAAAAGTTAGAAGAAGTGTTCTGATGTGAGAACCATCTACATCAGCATCCGTCATGATAACTATTGAGTGATATCTAAGTTTCTCTAAAGTAAATTCGTCTCTAATTCCACAGCCCAGAGCAGTAATCAGGATGACTATTTCCTGACTGCTCAATACTTTATCCAGTCTTGCTTTCTCTACATTTAAGATTTTTCCTTTTAATGGCAAGATTGCTTGATTTTGTCTGTTTCTGCCTTGTTTTGCTGAACCACCAGCTGATTCTCCCTCAACAAGATAAATCTCGCTTAATTCCGGTTTCTTTTCCTGACAGTCTGCAAGTTTTCCAGGCAAACCAGATCCATCCAATCTGCCTTGTTTGCGAGTCATTTCCCTTGCCTTTCTGGCAGCTTCTCTCGCTCTTGAAGCTTCCAATATTTTTGAGACAATTATTTTTGCCTCGTTTGGATTTTCTAATAAATAATCAGAAAGGTGCTTATAGGTTTCTTGCTCGACAACCGGTTTTATTTCTGAAGAGACCAACTTGTCTTTTGTTTGAGATGAAAATTTGGGATCAGGAAGCTTGGTTGAAATAATTGCAGTAAGTCCTTCACGAGCATCCTCGCCGCTTGGAGGAGATGTTTCATTTTTTAAATACCCTTCTTTCTCCATAAAATTATTTAGAGTTCTTGTTAGGGCAGTTCTAAAACCTACCAAATGACTTCCTCCATCGCGTTGAGGAATGTTATTGGTGAAACATTGAATGTTTTCCTGATAAGAATCATTCCACTGTAAAGCAATTTCTAAAGAGATGCCCTTGCCTGCTTCTTTGCTGAAAGAAAAGATTTTATTTAGCGCGGTTTTATTTTTATTTTTATAAGAAACAAATTCTTCTAAGCCGCCAGTGGATTTGAAAACGTTACTTTTTGAAGATCTCTCATCAATGAGTTCTATTTGCACTCCAGAATTTAAAAAAGATAACTCTCTTAATTTTTTTTGAACGATCTCGTAATCAAATACCCTGTTCTTGCCAAAAGTAGATTCCGAAGGAACGATCGTTAGAGAAGTGCCTTGATCTTTTGTAGATCCACTTTTTTTAATCTTATTTTTTGGAACGCCATCCTTGTAGGATTGCTTGTAAACACTTCCTTCTCTTTTAATTTCCAGCTCTAGAGTTTCTGACAAAGCATTTACTACTGAAACGCCAACGCCATGAAGTCCCCCAGAAACTTTGTAGGAATTATCATCAAACTTTCCGCCGGCATGTAACTTTGTCATTATTACTTCAGCTGCAGAAATGCCTTCATCTTTATGAATGTCTACTGGTATACCTCTGCCATTGTCACTGACACTAACTTTTGCATCGGAATGAATAATTACTCTAATTTCATCACAAAAACCTGCTAACGCTTCATCTATAGAGTTGTCTACGATTTCGAAGATCATGTGGTGTAAACCGGTACCGTCATCCGTATCTCCAATGTACATTCCTGGTCTTTTTTTAACGGCTTCTAGCCCCTTCAGAACCTTAATGTTTGAAGAGTTATAAACTTCTTTTTTGGGAGCTTTTTTAGCCATCAAGTATTATAAATCAATTACAAAATCAAACTCATATTTTTCTAAGTTTTCCAAAGAAGTTATAAATAATTGACAATCAGCATCTTGAAGAAGATTTAGTGCCAAGTCCAAATTTTTGTCATCAAGCTCAGAAGGCAGGTCGTCAAGCAAGAAAATTGTTTTGTTTGGCCTAAGATCGTTGTAAGCTTTTATAAAAAATAAATATATCAATAAAATCAATATCTTTTGCTCGCCTCTTGATAAAATATTTCCAGAATCTTGTTTATTTATTTTCACGCTTAAATCAGAAGTTTGCGGCCCCAGAGAGGTAAATCCTCTTGACTGATCCTTAACAAAAGACTCCCTTAACTCCTCTAATAAGTCATCTTTCCAGCCTTTGTCGTAAGTAATTGAGATCTCCTTAAACTTATCTTTTAGGTTTTCAGGCATAGACAAGGAATCTACAAAAGACGGAAAGCTTTTTAAAAAAGAATCTACAAACTGAAGCTTCTTTTTGGTTAGTTTCTGTGACAAATCAATAAATACTTTTGTCCAAGATTTAAGCTCAGAAGAAGAGCTTTTTTTCAGCGCCCTATTTCTTTGGGCGAGGGCTTTTTTAAACTTCAAGTGATCTATTTTGTAGTCGTGTTCCACGTGAAACATTAGGTAATCTATAAATGACCTTCTGTTCTCCTTTGGTGCTTCCAAAAGATTCAAAGAAAAATTATTAAGCACCAGGGGCAGAAAGTCGTTTTGAAAATTTACTGATTTAGATTTTACAGAGGATGATAATTCTTTTGTTAAAGAAAATTTTTCTCCATTTAAGATCGCATCAATATTAAAAAAATTTGATCCAAAATTAATCATTGCATTTGCAGAGGATGTTCTGAAAGACTTTTTAGATAGAATGAAAAAAATCGCCTCTAAAAAAGAAGACTTCCCTGCCCCATTTTTTCCAAGAATTAAATTCTTTTTTGAAAGATCAAAAGAAGAGTTTTTAAAAGATCTGAAATTGTTTAAATTTATTTTTGATAGCAGCATTTCATCATAACCTCATCGGCATGATTACGTGTACTAAATCATCACTGGAAGAATTTTTAACTAAGCAGGAATTTTCCGAACCAAAAAAGACAAATTCAATATCATCACCCGGAAGATAATTTAAAGATTCTTGAACATAATTTATATTGAAGCCTATTTCCAAATCTTGTCCAGAATAATCTACATTCAACTCTTCTTCTGCACTTTCTTTGTTTGGATTATTAGCAAGGATTTTTAATTTGTCTTTGCTAAGTTCAAATTTAACACCTCTAAATTTTTCATTAGAAAGAACTGCTGATCTCGACAGCGCGGTAAGGATGGGAGACTTAGAAGTTGCAAGAGATTGTTCCTCCCCAGAGGGAAAGACTTTTTTATAGTCAGGATAGGCTCCTTCAATTAATTTGCTTATAAAAGTAAAATTATCAGATTCAATTTTTAATTGAGAGTTATTTGAAGAGAAAGAAATTTCCTCAGGAAATAAATTTAAAATTCTTTGTAACTCTAGAGCAGTAGATCTAGGAATGATTAATTTTTTTTCTTCCAAATCTTCAGAATGTGAATAACATCCCCAAGCAAGTCTGTGACCATCAGTAGCAACCATGTTTATTTTCTTTTGAGCAGTTTCAAATAACAACCCATTTAGATAATATCTAACGTCTGCTGATGCCATAGCAAAACTAGTGCTTTCTAGAACCTTTCCAAATTTATTGCCATCCAAAGCAATATTAAAATTATGGTCTTCTAAGTCCACGAATGGAAAATCCTGAACAGGTAAAACAGCCAAGTCCGCTTGGAAACTTAATGCTGAGATTTCAAGCTGGTTTTCAATAACTTCAAAATTTAACTCTGTATCATCTGGAACAGACCTTATGAGCTCAAATAGCTTTCTTGCTGATACAGTAGTTTCTCCATCATCCGCGATCGAGCAATCTGAAACAATAAGAGACAGTTGTCTTTCTAAATCAGTAGCAACAATCGTTAAACTTCCATTATTTGTCTTCAATAAAACATTTGAAAGTATAGGAATTGTTTGTCTTTTCTCTGCAATTGACGAACATAATGAAAGTTTGTCCGCCAAAGACTCTTTTTTTGCTGAAAATTTCATGCTGTCAAGGTTCTTATTAATTTAGTGTAATCTTCTGCTATATCAGCATCCTCTTCTCTAAGTGCTGTAATTCTTCTGCATGCGTGCAATACTGTCGTATGATCCCTGCCGCCAAAAGAATCTCCTATTTCCGGCAAACTATGATTAGTTAGCTCTTTTGATAAACACATGGAAACTTGTCTAGGCCTTGCTAAAGAGCGCGTTCTTTTGCTTGATAAAAGATCAGAAACTCTTATGTTGTAGTAATCAGAAACGGTTTTTTGTATATTTTCTATACTTATTTGTCTTTGCTGAATAGCAAGTAAATCTTTTAGCGACTCTTTAATCAAATTTACATCAATTTCTCTATTTGTAAATTTTGCATTAGCACCAACTCTTCTTAAAGCCCCTTCAAGCTCTCTAACATTAGATCTAATTTTTTCAGCAATATAAAAAGCTGAGTCTTCTGAGAGGTTTAAGTCCATTTCTGAAGCCTTAGTTAGCAAAATTGCAACTCTTGTTTCTAATTCAGGCGGCTCTATGCTTACTGGAAGGCCCCATCCCAGCCTTGATTTGAGCCTCTCTTCTAAACCATCTATTTCTTTGGGATATTTATCACAAGTTAGAATCATTTGTTGGCCGCCCTCTAATAAAGTGTTGAAAGTGTGGAAAAGCTCTTCCTGAGATTGTTCTTTGCCAGCAAAAAATTGAATATCATCAATTAAAAGAGCATCAACAGACCTATAAAAATTTTTAAAATCGTTTATTGACCCTAGTTGCAAGCACTTCACCATATCACTTACAAACCTTTCTGAATGAACATAGACAATATTTTTTGACTTTTCCTGCTCTTTAAGCCTATTCCCAACAGCATGCATTAGATGGGTCTTCCCCAGTCCAACACCTCCATAAATAAAGAGTGGGTTATAAGCTGCATTTTTCGACTCTGAAACCTGTTTTGCAGCTGCAAGAGCTATGTTATTAGATTTACCCTCAACAAATGTTTCGAAAGTGTAATCGTCATTAAGCGTGTTCTCTTTGTTAAGAAAAAGACTTAAATTTTTATTATTTTCCTTATTAATCAATGGCTTACGCACAGATATAAGTTCATATACAATAGGCAAATCTGATAGATCTTCTTTTAGGAGGTGTTTTCTAATGATTTCGTCGTAATTTTCTCTCACATGTTCTTTAATGAAAGCGTTGGGAGCGAGAATAAAAAGATCCTTGCTTCCTGATGGAGACTTATTTACGGAAAACTCTAAAGGATTAATCCAGGCATTAAATTCTTCCTGAGACATTTCCTTTTGAAGGGCTTTTTTACATTTTTTCCAAGATTTGATCATCATGATAGATACAAAGATAATATACCTTATACACAAAGTTATCCACAGGATATGCTATTAATTTTCTGTGGATAACTTGTTAGTTCTTACTTTTTTTTATTTTTTTCTATTTATTTTTTCTTGCTTTTATCTTTTCTATCTATATTATTCTTTTGCTCAATCTAATCTTTAAAAAATGAAAAGAACGTATCAACCCAGCAAGATAAAAAGAAAAAGAACTCATGGTTTCAGGGCGAGAAATTCTAGCGTTTCAGGAAAACAGGTTTTAAAAAGCAGAAGAAATAAGGGAAGAAAGTCTCTTACAGTTTAAGTTGTCTTATAAGCCTTTAGTGGGAAAGGATGACTTCGACGAAGTCTTTAATAATTCCAGCCAAAATGTAAGTTCAGAAAATTTTAGAGCTTTAATATTAATAACAAACAACAATTTTAGGCTGGGCATGATTCTTCCTAAAAAAAATATTAAACTTGCGGTTCACAGAAATTATTTAAAGAGAATTATTAGGAATTTATCTATCGATATCTTTGAGGAATCTAAAGTATCATTAGTTGTGGTTTCAAAAAAAAGAATTTTAGATTTTAAAAAAGAAAAATTAAGGAAAGAAATAAAGACTCTGCTTTTTAATTTAACTAAGAAATTGAATGAAAAAAATAATTATATATTTAATTAAATTTTATCAAATTACATTAAGCCCCTTTTTAGGTTCAAATTGCAGATTTCAGCCGACATGCAGTCAATATATGATAGAAGCTATAAACCTTCATGGGGTTTTAAAAGGATTAAATTTAGGATTCAAAAGGATTTCTAAGTGTCATCCTTTGGGGTCCAAAGGATATGATCCGGTTCCAGGAAAAAAAGAATAATGGAAAATTTTCAAAGATATTTTCTAATAGCTTGTGTATTCATTATGAGCTATTTCCTAGTTATTAGATGGGATCCACCGTCTAGCGCGCCAGTAGTACAAGCAATTAAAAACGAAGTAAGTACTTACTCACCTACAGAAGACTTTGGCTTTATTGATGAAAACATAAAAAATGAGTCTGAAGAATTGATTACAAATTCCGTATCAACATCCTGTGCTTCAGACGGAGACTACGAAATAGATTCCAACAATTGGAAAATTTCTCTTGACTTAATAGACGGTTCTTTGAAAAAAGCTGAATTAAAAAACTATCCAGACGAAATAGGCTCAAATAAAAACAAACTAATGTTTGATGCTTGTGGTAGAAACGAATACTCGCAATTATCTGGATTCGTATTTGGAAATAATGTTAACCAAGATTTTTCTTCCTTCAAGATTGAAGATATAAAAAGGAGTTCCGATGCAAATAGCTACACGTTTGTGAGAGAGTCTGCTTCTGTTGAAGAATCAAAGATTATATCTTTTCAACCTGAAAATTATTTTGTAGAAGTTAAACACATCATTAGAAACTTATCTGCAGAAGTTATAAATTCTTCGTCTTATTCAAAAATAGAAAGAAACTCCCTTAAGCCTCCTGGAACTGAAGGCACATTTTTTGGAGACCCTGCAAACTTTGCTTACCTTGGTCCGGTTTTTTCTACTGAGTCTGATAATTATCAAAAAATTAATCTGGGAGAGCTAGAAGAAAACGATTTTAAAGAAAATTCTATAAAAGGTTGGACTGCTTTTTTAGAACACTATTTCATAACCGCTATTATTCCTGACCAAGAAAACATAAATGTTTTTGTTGGGAAAAAAAACAAGACAAACGAGAAGTTTTCGGTTGGAATTGTTGGAAGGCCAATAAAAATTCAGCCTTTTGAAGAGACCTCTTTCAGTTATTCACTGTATTTTGGTCCAAAAGTTCAGTCAGAGTTATCCAAAGCGAACCAAGACCTCCCTTTGGCGGTAGATTATGGTTTTTTATACTGGATAGGGCAGCCAATGTTTCTGGCTATGCAATTCTTCTATGATATGGTTGGAAATTGGGGATGGGCTATTGTTTTAGTTACTTTGCTAATTAAAGTGATTTTATGGCCGCTATCTTACGTTTCATATAAATCTATGGGCAAAATGAGGCAAATTCAGCCTCAACTAAAAGATCTTCAGGAAAGACATTCTGGAGACCGTCAGGCGATGTCACAAGCAATGATGAAGCTTTATAAGGATGAGAAAGTTAATCCGGCGCTTGGATGTCTGCCGATGTTGCTTCAAATGCCCTTTTTTCTAGCTTTTTATTGGGTTTTAATTGAAACCGTTGAGCTAAGATATGCTCCTTTTTTGATTTGGATTACAGATTTATCATCAAGAGACCCCCTTTTTATACTGCCTATTCTAAATATTGGGGCCATGTGGGCTATGCAAATGCTTCAGCCGCAGCCTGCTGGGATAGACCCAATGCAAGCCAGGATATTTAAGTTCATGCCACTAATTTTTGGTGTAATGTTTGCTTTCTTCCCTGCGGGCCTAGTTTTGTATTGGCTCATTAACTCTCTGGTGTCTGCAATACAAATGCTTATGCATTCTCCTAGAAGTGCTTAGTGAAAGAGATACTATAGTAGCTTGTTCAACTCCACCTGGAAGAGGGGCTATTTCTTTAGTAAGGATGTCAGGCGACAAGGCCTTATCTATTATTCAAAAAATAACAAAAAATAAGCTTAAAAAACAGATATCTGTGGTTAAGTTTCCTTTAAATGCTGGTTTAATTGAGAAGTGTGTGCTTACTATCTTTAGGGCTCCTAATTCTTATACAGGGGAAGATATTGTAGAAATTTCAACTCACGGAAATCCTTACATTGTGGAAGAAGTGATCAAGAAATGCTTAGATTTAGGGGCAAAAATAGCTAATCCTGGTGAATTTACTTTAAGAGCTTTTTTAAATAACAAACTTTCCCTTGATCAATCTGAGGCTGTAAAAGAGGTTATAAATGCTAATTCAAAAGCTTCTTTGAAAGCAGCACAGAATAGCCTTGAAGGCGGGCTAAGAGTAAAAATATCAGAGGTACAAGATAAGCTGAGAGAGACGCGGGTTCTAGTTGAAACATTAATTGACTTCTCGGATGAAGATGTGAATGTTTATATCGAAGAAGTTATAAGTAAAATTAGTGAATTTAAACAGTTTTTCGCTTCATTTAAAGAGGATATGAAGGCATATGGCTCAATTTCTAACGATGTAAAAGTTGTTGTTATTGGACCTCCAAATTCAGGGAAATCCACACTAATTAACGCTATAATCGGAAAAAAAATATCTATTGTTAGCGAAAAACAAGGAACTACCAGAGATGTGGTTACTTCCTCTTGCCTAATTGATGGAATAAGGTTTGTTTTCAATGATACTGCTGGAATTAGAAAAACTAAAGATAAAATCGAAAAAGAAGGCATAAATTTATCAAAAAAAGCACTTAAAAACGCTGACATCGTGATTTACTTAGCTGATAAAGAAAATGATTTTGATAAATTGCCAATTACAAAGAATAAAAAAAATATTTTTGTATTAAACAAGATTGATCTTACTAAAAAGGATGCTCCTGTTGGAGGGTTTGCAATTTCTGCAAAAACGAAAAAAAACCTTAAGTTACTTAAAAAAGCCCTTGCTCATAATTTTTTGAAACTTAACCAAGAAGAGCTCTTGTCAATAAATATTAGACATTTAGATTTAATAAAAAAAGCATACAAGAATATAGCTTTAATTTCCCCTGCCTTAGTTAGTTCTAATTTAGAACTAGTGGCTGAAAATTTAAGAAACTGCGATGAGCTTTTGGGAGAGATATATGATCCTATCTCTTCTGACGATATGCTAGGAAAGATATTTAATAAATTTTGCATTGGTAAATAATGCTGTTGATAAGAGTGTATAAATTGTTAAAGGTTTTGAAGCTAATTTTTAAGCTTATCTTTACTCACAAGTAATACAGTTTTTTTCTCAAAATATATACAGACTATTTAAGAAGATATCCTTAGCTCCAATGCTTTAAATTACTAACATAGGCAGTTTATCAACAGAATATGCGCTGCCTTATAACAATAACAATATAAACTAATTAATATAAATAATTTATATAATATTTATTTATGAGTGTGGATATCATTGTAATCGGAGGAGGGCATGCCGGATGTGAAGCTGCCTATGCCGCCTCTAGATTTAAAAAGAAAGTTTTGCTTGTTACTCACGATGTTTCAACAATAGGACAGATGTCTTGTAATCCTGCCATTGGGGGCTTAGGTAAAAGCCATCTTGTTCGAGAAATAGATGCTATGGGTGGGCTGATGGGAGTTTGTGCTGATAAAGCAGGTATTCACTTCAAGGTCTTGAATGCCTCTAAAGGACCAGCTGTTAGGGCTACCAGATCTCAGTCAGATAGGATTTTGTATAGTAATGCAGTAAAGTCTTTAATTGATAGTGAGGACTTACTAACATCTGTATCTGATGAGGTGGTTGATATAGAAGTAAAAAACGGCAAGGCCACTGGGGTAAAGCTAAAAAACGGAGAAATAATAAGTGCAAAAAAAATTATTTTAACCGCAGGGACATTTTTAAATGGAAAGTTGTTCACTGGAGAAGACGAAGAAGAAGGGGGAAGAAAGAAATCAAAATCATCAAAAATACTTGCAAACTGTTTGAGGTCTTTAGACTTAGGAGATGCAAGATTAAAAACAGGCACCCCTCCCAGGATACTCACATCTTCAATAGATTTTTCAGCATTAGAAGTTCAACCTGGAGATTCGCCAAGACCATGTATGTCTTTCATAGGCTCGTCTGATATGCACCCTAAACAAATGAATTGCTTTATCACACGTACGAACAAAAAAACCCATGATTTTATAAGATCAGGACTCGATAGATCTCCGATGTTTTCAGGAAGAATTGATGGGGTTGGGCCAAGATATTGTCCTTCAATAGAAGATAAGATTCATAGATTTGCTGACAAAGAATCACACCAAATATTTATAGAGCCCGAAGGCCTTACATCTGATGAAGTTTATCCAAACGGCATATCAACAAGCATGCCAAAAGATATTCAAGAAAAAATGGTTAAAAGCATTTTGGGATTTGAAAAGGCTAAGATCAGTCAATTTGGATATGCTGTTGAATATGATTTTTTCGATCCAAGAAACCTTTCTCAAACCTTGGAGACTAAGAGTATCGAAAATCTTTACTTTGCTGGACAAATAAACGGCACTACTGGTTATGAAGAGGCAGCAGCGCAAGGGTTGGTGGCCGGAATAAATGCTGCGCTGAGTTTAGACGACAAAGATCCTTGGATAGAATCTAGAGGTAACAGTTACATAGGGGTTTTGGTAGACGATCTAATAACTCTTGGCACAAAAGAACCATACAGGATGTTTACAAGCAGAGCAGAGCACAGGCTTCTTCTCAGGGAAGATAACGCCGATCAAAGAATGACTCCTTATGCACATGCATTAGGAATTATAAGTAATGACAGGTGGGATATTTTTCAAAAGAAAATGTCCAGTATAGACGCAGAAACACAAGAACTAGAAAAAATTAAAATTGACCCTTCTGCATTTGGAGGAAAAAACAAATCAAAACAACATGTTCTTACTGTTTTGAAAAGGCCGGAAGCAAAGTTAGAGGATATTTACAACTTAATAAAAAGACCGCTTCCAGACAAAGGCGTGCTTTTAGATATAGAGACAACAAAAAAATATGCTGGTTATATTGAAAGACAAAACAAAGAAATAAAAAAAATAAAGAAATACGAAAACGCAAAAATTCCAAGAGAGATTATTTTTTCTGAAATAACAGGGCTTTCTAATGAGGTAAAGCAAAAGTTGGAAAAGGTTTTGCCCAAAACCATAGCTCATGCTCAGAGAATCCCAGGAATTACACCTGCTGCCATTTCTCTTTTATTAGTCCATATCAAAAAAGAACAAAGCGTGTTTAAAGAAAAAATTGGATCTTAAAGACCTGGTTGCTGCATCAACCCTAAATCTAACTGACACTCAAGTCAGTATAGCCGACAAGTATTTGAACCAAATTTTGAAATGGAACAAAACACGAAATTTAGTATCCAGAAATTTGAAAAAGAATGATTTAGCAGAGCATTTTCTGGACTGTGCTGTTTTGCAAAAACATCTTTTGCCTGGATCGGTAATAGACCTGGGTTCGGGATCGGGTTTTCCAGGAATGTGCCTGGGGATTATAGACCCCAATAGAGATCTAACCCTGTTAGATTCAAACAGAAAAAAAACTTCCTTTTTAGTAAATGTAAAAAACGAGCTTGGGTTGAATTCAGTCTCGATAAAGAATGCGAGGGTGGAGGAAATTAAACAGATAAACGAAATAAATATCGTATGCAGGGCATTTAAAGAGCCGGCTGCCTTGTTAAAAACATTGGAAAACAAAATCTCGAAGAAGAACAAAATAATTTTAATGGTTTCTGAGAAGAAAACCCTTTCTGCTGCGGGTTTTGATATTGCCTATAAAGAGTCAGAAGCATCTAAAATTCTTGGAAAAAAAAGAGGTTTCTTGGAAATTCAAATGTCCTAAAACTGCTATAGTAAGCTTGTGAAAATTCTTGTTGTAGCAAACCAAAAAGGGGGCGTAGGAAAAACCACTACAACTTTAAATTTAGCTGCAAGCTTGGCAGCAGCAGGAAGAAAAATTCTTTTATTGGACATAGATTCACAGGCCAACTTAACGACTGGGCTTGGCGGAAAGAAGACATACGAAGAAACTACCATCACCGATGTGCTGCTTGAAGATGCTTCCTTAGAAAGCTTAATTCAAAGAAAGCCTGAGTTTAATTTTGACGTAATTCCAGGCAGCCCAGATCTTATATCTGCAGAGCTAGAAATGGCAAGGGTTCCAGACCCAACTTCAATTTTGAAAGGAAAACTTAACTCATTGGTACACAAATATGATTATTGCCTGATAGATAGTCCGCCATCATTAGGTATGCTGTCAGTTAGCGCTTTGAGAGCAGCAGACAAAATAATCGTCCCATTGCAATGTGAGCACTTTTCAATTGAGGGTTTGGCTGCAATGCAGAAGACAATAATCGAAATAAATGAAGCCACAGGCAGCAATCTAAAGATTGATGGAATTTTAAGAACCATGTTTGATCAAGAAAAAGAAAGGGCCAGAGAAATATCTGAAAAGCTGGAAAAGTCTCTTTCTCAAGAGGTATTTAGCACCATAATCCCTAGATGCGACCTGCTTGCCGAAGCTCCTTCCGAGGGAAAACCAATTATGTACATTGACCCAGATGCCAAAGGAACATTGGCATATTTTGCGCTTGCTGGAGAAATAATAATGAAGTTTGAGGATAAAGATGTCGCCTGAAAAAAAGAAAAGAGGGCTTTCAGCTTTTTTGTCTCCTGAGCAAGAAAAGAAAAAAAACAGAGGCATGGGCGCCTTTGTTGGCTCTGAAGAAACCTTGCCTAGCAAAAAAGCAGAGGCAACCAACAGTCCCAGCCTTGGCATTACTCAAGCTGAAATTAACAGCATTAAACCAAGCAGGTTCCAAGCAAGAAAAAACATCCCGCCAGAAAGCATTAAAGAGCTCTGCGACTCAATAAAAACTCAAGGCGTAATTCAGCCCCTAATTGTCAGAAAGCTTGCTAAGGGGTATGAGCTGGTTGCAGGAGAAAGAAGGCTGAGAGCATCAAAACTAGCCGGCTTGAACTCTGTTCCTGTTCTCATAAGAGAAGACTCTGAGGAATCGGCTTTGACTGTAGGCTTGATAGAAAACTTGCAAAGAGAGGATTTGAATCCGCTTGAAGAGGCAGAAGGAATTTTGAGGTTACAAAAGGAATTTGGTCTGACTCAACAATCCATGGGAGAGGCATTAGGAAAATCAAGATCGGCTATTGCAAACTCTTTGCGGCTTTTGCAGCTTCCAAAACCAATTCAAAAGATGCTTTTTGATGGCCAGATAACCATGGGACACGCTAGAGCCTTGTTGCCTCTTCCCCCAGCTTATCAAGAACAAATAGGAAAAAAAATAATTTCTTCTGGTCTTTCTGTTAGGCAAGCCGAAAAGTTAGCGAGCTCGTACTTAAACAAAAAAACTGGTAGAGCAAGAAGCTCTTCCAAAGACCCAAACATTGTGGCCTTAGAGAATTCGATTAGCGATGCAGTTAATTCGCAAGTAATAATTTCTCACAAAAAGAACGGCAGTGGAAAAATTTCTTTTTCTTATAAAGATCTCGACCAGCTCGAACAAATCATCAAGCCTTTTAAAAAAGAATAACGGCAAATAAATTGCATCTAAGCCTTGAGAATTGGGCTGGGTAATCACTATAATGCAATGCCCAAAAAAACATGGCTAAAGAGAACGCACAAAATTTAATCGAAACCTCAGATTACATAGGTCACCACTTAGTAAATCTAACCTTTGGCTGGTGTGAAAAAACTTCTTCTTGGGGCTTTGCTAATCACCAGCAAGAACTTTTCAAAGGACTAGACTCGGCATGTAAGGTTTCAGAAATGGGCTTTTGGTCCTTTCACCTAGACACAATCTTTATGTCTATTCTGCTTGGTGCTGTCGTCTTCGGTTTTTTTGGTTTAGTCAATAGAGCAGCCAAAAAGGGCGTCCCCAGTAAGTTACAAAATTTTGCTGAGTTTGTTCACGAGTTTATTGCAAGCGCAGTCAATTCGGGTTACCACGGCACTTCTAAAATAGTTGGCCCCTTGGCTTTTGCTAGCTGTCTTTGGATTATTTCATGGAACTTAATGGATTTGTTGCCGGTAGAAATGGCCAGTTTCTTTGGACATTTTGGAGGCGGATTCAACTATTTCAAAATTTTACCAACGGCTGATTTGAATGCCCCCCTTGCCCTTGCAATCGTGGTGATGATTCTTGTTACTTATTACAGTGTAAAAACTCATGGGGCAGGAGGATTCCTGAAAGAGCTTTTCATCGTGCCGCTCGGACCATTAGAATTTATAAGCTATGTTTCTAAACATGTTGCACTGGCTTTAAGACTTTACGGAAATTTATTTGCAGGAGAAATGATCTTTATCCTGATTGCCATTATGTTTGGTCAATTTGCAATGTCTTTTTCCCAAACTTTGTGGTTTTTGCCTGGATTGATTTTGAATTTATCCTGGGCGTTATTTCACATTTTAATTGTTGCTTTGCAGGCATACATTTTCATGATGCTTACAATAGCTTATTTAAACTTGGCTAGTACCAAACACTAGCTAAAAATTAGGAGACTAATATGGAAGTAGAAGTAGGTAGATTAATAGCAGGAGCACTGCTTACCGGTCTTGGTGCCTTAGGTGCCGGGATAGGTATCGGAAGTCTAACTTCAAAATATATTGAAGCTGTGGCAAGACAGCCCGAGCTTCAAGGTCAATTGTTTGCGCAGGTTTTGATTGCTCTTGGGCTTACAGATGCATTGCCAATTATTTCTTTGGCTGTAGGGCTACTATTCTTGTTCACCTAAAAACATGAATATAAACGCTACTTTTTTTGCAGAGCTTCTAGCTTTTTGTATCTTTGTGTTCATCACTTACAGATACATCTGGCCTAGTATGGAAAACCTTCTTGAGGACAGAAGGAAAGAAATTTCTGATGGTCTCGAGGCCGCCAGCCAGTCTCAAAGAAAACTCGAAGAAGCAAATAAGGAGTCGGCTGTGATATTAGATGGAGCGAAGGCGGAAGCTTCCTCCCTAATTAATCAGGCAAACTCCAGAGCAGATCAAATTATCGATGAGGCGAAAGATCAAGCCGTGGAAGAAGCAAAGAAAATAAAACTCTCAGCAGAAGCGGATATTGAGCAAAGCACTAATAAGGCTAAGGATGGCTTAAGAGACGAAGTTGCTGCACTTGTAATTGCCGGCGCTCAGAAGATCTTAGATAAAGAGATAAACGCCAAGGCCAATAAAGACATCATCGATTCGTTGATTAAAAAGATTTAATGTCAGAAATAAGAACACAATCTAGACCTTATGCTGAAGCAGCCTTTGAAGTTGCTTTAGCGGATGAAACTCTGGATGCGTGGACAGCAGATTTTTCTTTGATAGAGCTTGCTCTTGAAAATCAAAAAATATCTCAACTAGTAGAAACTCCAAGCATTTCACAAAGTGAAAAAACAAATATTTTTTGTGATTTATTCAGAGACGAAGTTCAGGACAAATTTGTAAATTTTCTTTCTGTCGCGGGAAGCGCGAACAGGCTGAGGCTTTTGACTGACATTAGCAAAAACTTTAAGGAACTTGTCGCCAAGGAAAAAAATCTAAAGAACATTACCGTTGCTTCCTCGTACAGAATTGACAAAGAACAATTGAAACAAATCGAAGCAGCATTAAAGAAAAGAATGAAAGCTGAAGTAAGCATTGTTACAGAAATAGACAAAAGCCTTATCGGCGGCCTAAAGATTTCTTATGACGATCAAGTAATTGATTTGTCGATAAAAAACAAACTAGAAAAGTTGAAAACTCAACTTAGAACTTAAGAGGTTACAAATGGAAGATTTAAACCCATCAGAAATTAGCAAGATTATAAAAGACCGAATTAATAAATTGGATGTTTCTGCTGAAGAATCTAATGAAGGTACGATTGTATTTCTAGCTGATGGAATTGCCAGAGTTCACGGACTAAGTGAAGCTATGTATGGAGAGCTAATCGAATTCACCGGCGGAGTATTTGGCATGGCTCTGAACTTGGAACGCGACTCTGTGGGAGTAGTAATTTTTGGTGATTACAAACTGCTTTCTGAAGGAGATACCGCAAAATGTACTGGCAGAATTCTAGAAGTCCCAGTTGGTGATGAGCTTGTCGGTAGAGTAGTAGATGCGCTAGGAAATCCAATCGATGGTAAAGGCGACATTGGTTCAAAGTTAACTTCGCCAGTTGAGAAAGTTGCTCCCGGGGTAATGTTTAGAAAGCCAGTTGATCAGCCAGTTCAAATCGGACTGAAGGCGGTAGATAGCATGGTGCCTATTGGGCGAGGCCAAAGAGAGTTGATTATTGGCGACAGACAGACAGGAAAAACTGCTATCGCCATTGACGCGATCATCAACCAAAAAGGCAAGAACATGACTTGCATTTATGTGGCAATTGGCCAGAAACAATCCTCAATTGCTGCAACAGTAAGAAAGTTGGAAGAATTTGGCGCAATGGATCACACTATTGTTGTAGCTGCAGCATCAGCTGACCCAGCGCCTATGCAATTCTTGGCTCCATATTCTGCTTGTTCAATGGGAGAGTACTTTAGAGATAGAGGTGAAGATGCTTTGATCATTTATGATGACTTATCTAAACAAGCGGTTGCTTACAGACAAATTTCATTGCTTTTAAAAAGACCGCCAGGAAGAGAGGCATATCCAGGTGATATTTTTTATCTTCACTCAAGATTGCTTGAAAGAGCCTCACGAGTTAACGAAGAATATGTTGAACAAGAAACCGGTGGAAAAGTAAAAGGCAAAACGGGTTCTTTGACTGCGCTTCCTATTATTGAAACTCAGGCAGGAGACGTATCGGCCTTCGTGCCCACGAATGTGATTTCAATTACTGACGGACAAATTTTCTTGGATACGTCTTATTTCAACAAAGGTATTTTGCCTGCTATGGATCCAGGTATTTCAGTATCAAGAGTAGGTGGAGCAGCTCAATTGCCATCGATTAGAAAGCTTGGCGGAGGAGTAAGAATAGCTTTGGCCCAATTTAGAGAGCTCGAAGCATTTGCGCAATTTGCCTCAGACTTGGATGACGCTTCTCGAGAACAGCTGGAACAAGGACAAAAAGTAACTGAAGTTATGAAACAAAAACAGTATTCACCAATGTCAGTTGGGGAAATGTCTGTAATGCTTTTTGCCGTTAACGAAGGTTATATGAAGGATGTAGACCTCAACAAAGTAGCTGATTTTGAGTCTGCCTTGTTATCTTTCATGGCTTCTGAATACAAGGAACTTATGGCCAACTTAGACAAAACCGGAGAATATTCCGATGAAGTACTAACTAGTTTCAAAGAAGCACTGGAAAAATTCAAATCAACACAAACTTGGTAGCATGGCAAATACAAAAGAAATAAGAAAACAAATTTCCAGTATTTCGAATACGCAAAAAATTACGAGCGCCATGGAAATGGTCGCTTCTAGTAAGATGCGCAAAACCCAAGACAGAATGGAAATGGGTAGACCATATGCAGATCGCATGCTCTCCGTTATCGGTCATTTGGCTAATTCAAATCCTGAATATAAGCCTCTATATATGACTGAAAGAGAAACTAAGAACATTGGCATCATTGTCGTGAGTTCTGACAAAGGCTTGTGTGGCGGTTTAAACATAAACTTGTTTAGAAGTCTGGTCGGCTTTTTAAAAGAACAAGCTGATCAAGGAATTGGTCAACAGTTTTGTTCGGTTGGCACAAAGGCAAAGGTATTCTTTAACTCTTATGGTGGTAACGTTGTTGCGGCTGCTGAAAAGCTTGGAGACGTTCCAGCTTTAGAGGACTTGATTGGCTCAATAAAAATCTTGCTGGAAAAATTCGAAGCAGGAGAGATAGACAAGGTTTATCTAGCTAGCAATAAGTTTGAAAACACGATGACTCAACAGCCAGAAATCAAACAACTTCTGCCGCTTTTAGCAGAAGACACACCTGAACTAAAACACAGATGGGACTACATCTATGAGCCAGATGCGAAAGAATTGTTAGATGGTTTAATGCAGCGTTATATTGAATCTTTGGTCTATCAAGCCGTGATTGAAAATATAGCCTGTGAGCAAGCGGCAAAAATGATTGCGATGAAAAATGCTACCGAGAATGCCGGCACTTTAATCGACGAATTACAACTTATTTACAACAATGCCAGACAAGCGGCAATTACTCAGGAACTTTCTGAAATTGTCGGTGGAGCTGCAGCACTATAATAATTTTTGAGGTAAAAAAATGAGCAAAGGAACAGTAGTACAGGTTATCGGAGCGGTAATCGACGTAGAGTTTTCTAAAGAGGAGCTTCCTAAGATTTATGACGCGCTCGTCGTAAAAGAGGCAGACCTTATTTTAGAGGTACAGCAACAGCTTGGAGATGGAGTTGTTAGAACCATCGCCATGGGAATCACTGAAGGGCTGAAGAGAGGGGCCGAGGCAGAAAATACTGGTGAACCTGTAACAGTACCTGTCGGCGAAAAAACCTTAGGAAGAATTTTAAACGTGTTGGGCAAGCCAATAGATGGTAAAGGCGAAGTTGGCGAGAAAGAAAGAATGCCAATACATAGAAATCCTCCTTCTTATGAAGAACAGGCAGAATCATCTGAATTATTAGAAACTGGAATCAAGGTAATCGACCTTATGTGTCCTTTTGCTAAAGGAGGAAAGGTTGGTTTGTTTGGCGGAGCTGGTGTTGGAAAAACTGTGAACATGATGGAGCTCATTCGAAACATTGCTTACGAAACAAGCGGTTATTCAGTTTTCGCTGGAGTAGGTGAAAGAACTAGAGAAGGAAATGATTTTTACCTAGAAATGACCGAGTCACAAGTATTGGACAAAGTGGCCCTAGTCTATGGCCAGATGAACGAACCTCCTGGAAACAGAATGAGGGTTGCTCTTTCTGGTTTAACCATCGCAGAAAAATTCAGAGACGAAGGTAGAGACGTTTTGTTGTTTATTGATAATATTTATCGTTATACCTTAGCTGGAGTAGAGTGTTCTTCATTGTTGGGCCGAATGCCTTCGGCAGTAGGTTATCAACCTACGCTAGCAGAAGAAATGGGGGTCTTACAGGAAAGAATTACTTCCACCAAAACAGGTTCGATTACTTCAGTGCAGGCAATTTATGTTCCGGCAGATGACCTAACAGACCCATCTCCAGCAACAACATTCGCTCACCTTGACGCAACTGTCGTTTTGTCACGTCAAATCGCGGCTCTTGGAATTTATCCTGCAGTAGATCCGCTTGAGTCTTCCAGTCGTCAATTGGATCCAAATATTGTGGGCCAAGAACATTACGATACTGCAATGGGTGTTCAGCAAGTGCTGCAAAGATATCAAGAACTAAAAGACATCATTGCTATTCTTGGAATGGATGAACTTTCCGAAGAGGATAAGCAAACGGTAGATAGGGCCAGAAAAGTTGAAAAATATTTGTCACAGCCTTTCTTTGTCGCAGAAATTTTCACCAACTCACCAGGAAAATTTGTTTCTATCAAAGATACTGTGAGAGGCTTTAAAGGAATTCTTGATGGCGAGTACGATGACATTCCTGAGCAAGCATTCTTGATGGCAGGCCCTATTGAGGAAGTGGTAGAAAACGCAAAAGCTCTGTAATCATGTCGACAATTCTTTGTAACATCGTAAGTGCGGAGTCAGAAATTTTTTCTGGCCAAGTTGAAATGGTGGTTGCAACCGGAACACTGGGAGAACTTGGCATAACGCCAGGACACTCACAACTCCTAACGGGAATTAAAGCAGGTCCGGTGAAGGTAATTTTAGAGGGCGGTGAAGAAAAAGTGTTTTTTCTGTCTGGCGGATTCATTGAAGTTCAGCCAGATGCAGTAACCTTGCTTTCTGATGTTGCTGAAAGAGCGGAAGATATTGATGAGGCAGAGGCAGAGAGAGCCAGAGAGTTGGCAGAAAGGGCAAGAGATAATGCTAGTTCGGATGTGGATTTTTCCAAAGCCAAAGCTGAGCTTGCTGAAGTTGCTGCGAGATTGCAAACGCTTCGCAAAATGCGAAAGAAATAGTCAAAAGCTCCTTAAAAATCTAGAATACGCTCTAATCTGGGCTGTTCATGAAAATCGACGCAATTATTTTAGCTGCCGGCAAAGGCAAGAGAATGCAATCTGCCTCGCCAAAAGTATTGCAACAAGTTGCCGGAAAAGCTTTGCTGCAGCATGTTTTAGATACTTCTCTCGAATTAGGAAGTTGCCAGCCTCACATTGTTGTTGGCGATCAAGCCTCTTTGGTAAAAGCTTCTGTATCTGCTCCTAAAAACAGCAAATGGTCCAAACAAGCAAAACAATTGGGCACAGGACATGCGGTAAAACAATCCTTAAAAAGCTTAAGAGCGGGATCGATAGCCCTTATTCTTTATGGCGATGTTCCATTAGTGAAAAGTTCTACATTGAACAACTTAGTTAAGGCAGCTGGAAAAAGCAGTCTCGCCCTGCTTTCTTTTGAGCAACAAACACCAAAAGGCTATGGCAGAATTATTAGAAGTCCCAGAGGCAAAGTACTTGGAATTGTTGAAGAGAAAGATACAACGTCAGAGCAAAAGAAAATCACTGAAGTAAATTCTGGAATTATGGCAGTTGCTTCAAATAAGCTTGAAGAGCTTCTTAAGGGCTTGAAAAATAAAAATGCTGCAAAAGAATATTATTTAACCGATATTGTAAGCCTAGCAAATGAGAACAAAATACCAGTAAAAGCTGTCAAACTTGATAGTAAGGAGGAAGTTTTGGGAGCAAACAATCTAGAAGAGCTCAATCAACTTGAGCGAAACTATCAACTTTTGAAAGCCAAGGAGTTTACAAAAAAAGGAGTGATTATCTCTGATCCGGCTAGAGTGGATTTTAGAGGCGAGGTCAAAATTCAAAAAGGCACCAGTATAGACATCAATTGTATATTTGAGGGAAAAGTTGAGATTGGAAAAAACGTCATCATTGGTCCAGGCGCGATCGTAAGAAACTCCAAGATAGGGAATGGCTCAAGAATTGAACCTTACACCCTTATTGAAAACGCGATTTTAGAAAAAAATGTCTCTGCTGGTCCTTACGCGCACATCGGACCCGATGCTCACCTTGAAGAAAATTCCGAGATTGGAAACTTTGTTGAAGTAAAACGCAGCAAAATTGGCAAAGGCACGAAAGCCAAGCACTTGGCTTATATTGGCGATGGGCAAGTTGCAGAAAAGGTAAATGTTGGGGCGGGGACCATTTTTGTAAATTACGACGGTAAAAATAAAAACAAAACTAAAGTGGGCAAAGGCGCTTTTATTGGCTCCAATAGTTCTTTGATAGCTCCAATAAGGATAGGACAAAATAGTATGATTGGTGCTGGATCCGTTGTGACGAGCGACGTTCCAGCTGAAAGACTGGCTTTGAGTAGATCAAGACAAAGGAATATAAAGAAAAAATAATGTGCGGAATAATTGCAGCAGCTACTGAAAAAAGCGTTGGCAAACTCTTAGTACAGGGTTTGTACAAGATGGAATATCGGGGCTATGATTCTGCGGGTGTGGCTTTGCATCAAGTAGACGATATTGCACACCTAAGATCTTTAGGCAAAGTCAAAAAGCTCGAATCCAAAATGGTCAAAGAAAAGCCTAAGGGTAAAATTGGGATTGCCCATACTAGGTGGGCTACCCATGGCAAACCTTCTGAAGAGAACGCCCATCCACACGTCTCTAATAACAGAGTGTTTATCGTGCACAACGGGATAATTGAGAATTATGTTACCTTGAAAAAACAACTCGAAAAAAAAGGCTACCAGTTTAATTCACAAACCGACTCAGAGTTGATAGCTCACCAACTAGATTTTTTCTTAAACCAAGGAAGTGAGATGCTGGAAGCCATGTCTTTATTGAAAGAAAAACTAGAGGGCGCTTACGCAGTTGCAGCCATCGATTTGAAGAACGAATCCCATTTTTATCTTATGAGAAATAAATCGCCGCTGCTTTTGGGTCAATCCGATTCAGGCATGTTCGCTGCATCTGATCCTTTGGCGCTTGCTGATCTAACTAATGAATTTGTCTTCTTAGAAGATGGCGATGTCGCAGAGGTATCTGCAAAAGAGTACAAGATTTTAGATAAGAACCAAAAAAGAGCCATTAGAAAAATTACAAATATAGATCTTTCAGGTGAGGCGATGGGCAAAAACGGCTATCGCCATTTCATGGAAAAAGAAATTTATGAACAGCCAACCGCGATTTTAAATACTCTAGACGGCAGGATTGGAGGCGAAGACGTGCTCGAAAATATTTTCGGTGAAGGTTCTAATGAGTTGCTTTCAAAAGTAGAAAGAATCCAAATCGTTGCTGCAGGTACAAGTCTGCATGCAGGCAGAGTAGCAGCCAATTGGTTTTCAGCAATAGCAAATCTGCCTACGCAAATAGATTATGCAAGCGAATATCGCTATAAAAATCCGTATGTAGATGAAAACACCCTGCTATTAACTATTTCTCAATCGGGAGAAACTGCGGATACTTTAGGCGCATTAAGATATGCCAAAGAAAGAAGCTATTTAGGCTCTCTTACTATTTGCAACGTTCCTACAAGTTCGCTTGCTAGAGAATCTGATTTTGTTTTATTGACCAATGCGGGCCCTGAAATAGGCGTAGCATCTACTAAAGCTTTTACGACGCAACTAACCGCTTTGATGTTACTCACTTTGTCATTGGCAAAAGCCAGAAACCTAAACCCAAGATTAAGAGGGAGAGTGGTTGGTGCTTTACGAGCCCTACCAGAGAAAATAACTGAATCGCTTGAGTTGAAATCTAAAATAGTAAAAATTGCTAAAGAAATAGCTAAAAAAGATAACGCTTTGTTTTTAGGAAGAGGTATTTTTTATCCAATAGCCAAAGAAGGCTCTTTAAAACTCAAAGAAATTTCTTATATCCATGCCGAAGCATATCCTGCAGGAGAGCTCAAACATGGCCCGCTTGCTTTAATAGATAAGAATATGCCTGTTATTGCATTGGCGCCCGAAAACGAATTGGCAGAAAAATTGATTTCAAACCTAGAGGAAGTTAAAGCCAGGGGTGGCAAATTGTTTGTAGTTGGTAATGCCGCAGGCAATATGAAATTGAAACAAAAGAACCTCATAAATTTGCCTGAATGCGATTTCTTGCTATCACCAATTTTGTATACAGTGCCTTTGCAAATTCTCTCTTACGAAGTAGCACTGCTTAGGGGTACAGACATCGATCAGCCGAGAAACTTAGCCAAGTCTGTCACGGTAGAGTAGGCGAAAGCAGTGATTTAACATTACTCAAAAAACACCACTGTCTAGTTTTCAAACTTTATTGTCGAAGTAACAATC
>CACOQX010000005.1 GCA_902629465.1 uncultured SAR86 cluster bacterium
AAATATCTGAGTTGTAAGTGTGCCGAACAACACATCGGAAAAGAATTTTATGGAGAAGTTGTGGCGGTATTGGAATTTGGCGTATTTGTGCATATCGATGGACTTAATATTGAAGGGTTTTGTCATATAAAAAATCTCAAAAGATCACCTTATTATGTTCATGATGCAACAGCTCATTCTCTTACTTCAGCAAATAAAAATAATGTTTACGCCTTGGGTGATAAATTTAAAATTAAAATAAAATCTGTGGAAACTTCTAGAAAAAGGATAGATTTGAAAGTTCTAAATTAGATATGAAAAAGTTGGAAACTATTGATCAAAACTTCATCAAAACTTTACTTGATAACCTTCCTCAAAATATTGAAGAGCTTTCTGTTCCAAAAGATAAAAATAATAAAAAAACTTTGAAATTGATTTCACTTGCTGAGGAAAAAAATTTACCTATCTCATTTAATAAAGATAAAAAACTATCAGCTACTTTCAAACCATCTCAAATTAAAGATATTAATTTTTTAGAAAAATTGATAAGTCAGAAAGAGAATTCACTTCTACTGATTTTGGATCATGTTATGGATCCACAAAATGTAGGTTCCATATTAAGAACTGCTTTGGCTGCAAATGTAGATGCGGTAATAGTCAGCAAAAATAGAGCATGTCATCTTACCGAAACAGTAAGAAAGGTTTCAAAAGGTGCATCAGAAATAATACCTTTTGTTATTGTTAATAACATCAAGTATCTACTAAAAAATCTTAAAACCTTAAATTTTAATATTCTCGGATGCGACGGTACTGCTAAAAAAAAATATTACGAGTGTGACTATAATTTACCTACGGCTATTATAATGGGATCCGAAGGTGACGGCATAAAACCAAATCTAAAAAAAGATATAGACGAAATGATAAGAATTCCCATGAATGAGCAGATAGAAAGTCTTAACGTATCCAATGCTTGTTCTGTTATCCTATTTGAAGCAAGAAAACAAAGAATCTAGAAGTAATGTTGGTACAAAGAACACTTACAAACCCAATAAAAGCGACAGGAATTGGTGTACATTCAGGAAGAAAAATTGTTATTAATCTTCTTCCAGCAGAGGAGGATCAAGGTATTGTTTTCAAAAGAGTGGATTTAGAACCCCATGTTGAAATCAAAGCAGTTGTAGAAAATGTTGGTCCCACTACTCTGGCAACAACACTTAAATTTGGTGATATAGAAATTGCTACTGTAGAACACTTGATGTCTGCTTTCGCTGGGCTTGGTATAGATAATGTGACTGTGGAAATAAACGATAGGGAAGTACCAATTATGGATGGAAGTGCAAGTCCTTTTGTTTTTTTGATTCAATCAGCGGGAATCAAAGAACAAACGAAGCCAAAAAAATTTATAAAAATTAAAAAAGAAGTTTCGATATTTACAGATAATGGTGCTTGGGCAAAACTTTCTCCCTACGATGGTTTCAAAGTGACTCATTCGCTTGTTTATGATGACGAAGTCAGAAAAGGTTTATCAAGAACTACAACGATTGACTTTAACTCAACAACTTATCTAAAGGAAATAGCCAGGTCTAGAACTTATGGCTTCATGGAAGACCTTGAAGCAGCAAAAAAAAATTCTCTTTCGCTCGGAGCTAGTCAAAAAAATGCCATTGCCATTAAAGATGATGAAGTTCTTAATGAAGAGGGTTTGCGATCTAAAGATGAATTGGTAAAGCACAAAATTTTAGATGTTATTGGTGACTTGTACTTGTTACAGCATAATCTAATTGGAGAATTTGAAGGTTATAAATCTGGACATACACAAAACAATTTACTTTTAAGAAGATTAATTGAAGTGCCAGATTCTTGGGAGCTAATCTCTTCAGAAGGAGATAATCCAATTATTGATTACATAGAACCAATTATTGACCCTAGTCTTGGATAAAAATGTCACTTTTGTCATTCTTATTTGGGAGCAAAGATAAACGAGTTTTACGTAAACTTGAAAGCGTTGTTAATTCAATAAATGATTTAGAACAAAATTTCGATTCTTTAACGGACGAAGAGCTAAAAAATACCACCATCAAATTAAAAGCAAGACTTTCCGAAGGCTCAAGCTTAGAAGTACTTTTGCCAGAGGCATTTGCGGCAGTTAGACAGTCAAGTAAAAGATTTTTAAAACTTCGTCACTATGATTGTCAATTAATTGGCGGTGCTATTTTAAATCAAGGCATGATTGCTGAAATGGCAACGGGAGAAGGAAAGACATTGGTTGCAACCCTACCCTGTTATCTCAATGCGCTTACTGGAAAAAGTGTCATCGTAGTTACTGCAAATGAATACCTAGCCAAAAGAGATGCAAATTGGATGGCTCCAATTTTTGAGGGCTTGGGAATGAATGTTGGATATATCACTCCAGAACTTAATCCTTTAGAGAAAAAAGAAAACTATGCCAAAGATGTCGTTTATGCCACAAACAACGAGCTAGGTTTTGACTACCTTAGAGACAATATGGTTTTAAGAGAGGAAGATCGTCTTCAAAGAGATCCTTATTTTGTGGTGGTAGACGAAGTGGATTCGATTTTAATCGATGAAGCCAGAACTCCTCTAATAATAAGTGGCGTTGCAGAAGATAATGGGCCTCTCTACAAAAAGCTAAAGCCGGTCGCAAAAAGTCTCACTGAGGAAGAGTTTGATTTTGAAAAAGAAGAAGTCGTAAAAGCAGGAGACTTTACTATAGATTTACAATCCAGATCGGTTGAAATTACCGAAAATGGGCATGAAAAAATAGAAAATTATCTCAAGCAAAATAACCTCCTCGAGGATTCTGTGAGTCTCTATGCCAGTGAAAACTTAAAACTTCTGAATATGGTTCAAGCTCTTGTTAGGGCTGAAACTCTGTTTGAAAAAAATACTGATTACATAGTTCAAAATGGAAAAGTCATCTTAATTGATACGAATTCAGGTCGAGCGATGCCAGGCAGAAGACTTTCTGATGGAGTGCATCAAGCTTTAGAATTAAAGGAAAATCTGGACATTCAAGTTGAAAGTCAAACACTCGCATCTACTACTTTTCAAAACTTCTTTAGAATGTTTGAGAAGCTATCAGGAATGACAGGAACTGCAAAAACTGAGGCTAGAGAATTTGACGAAATTTACTCCTTGGAGGCAATTTCTATTCCCACAAATCTTCCAATGGTTAGAGAAGACAAAAACGATAAAATTTATCTCACAGAGGAAGAAAAAAATGATGCCATCATCGATGAGATAAAGACTTACCACGAAAAAGGCAATCCCATTCTTGTTGGCACCATATCTGTTGAAAACTCTGAAGTTTTATCAAAAAAACTGGATACGTTAAATATTCCTCATCGTGTTTTAAACGCCAAACAAAATCAACAAGAGGCAGAAATAATTTCTCAAGCTGGAAAAGAAAAAGCTGTGACTATAGCTACAAATATGGCTGGAAGAGGAACAGATATTGTCCTTGGAGGGTTCCCTGAATCTGAAACAGCCAGAAAGGAAATTGTTGAATTGGGAGGATTGCATGTCATCGGTACCGAAAGACATGAGTCTCGAAGAATTGATAACCAACTTAGAGGAAGGTCAGGACGGCAAGGTGACCCCGGTTCTTCCCAGTTTTTCTTATCACTCGATGATGGCTTGCTAAAAATATTTGCTCCTGACCGAATGAAAGCTCTTATGCAATCCTTTGGTGGAATGAAAAAAGGAGAATCAATAGAACATAAGATGTTAACCAATTCTATAGAACGAGCACAACGGCGAGTTGAAGGCAGGAATTTTGATATACGGAAAAGAATTCTAGAATTTGACGACGTCTTGAATGAACAAAGGCAGGTAATTTATAAGCAACGAAAGGAAATATTAGAAGATAAAGATTTAGACGACTTAATTTCAAATATGCGAGCTGATGTTTTGAGCTCGACTTTTGAAGCTCATATTCCTGAATATGAAATAGAAACCAATTGGAAAGTTGATGAACTAACAAACATCTTAGAATCTGAATTTAATCTGCAATTTAATTTAAAAGCTGAATTAGAAAATAGTGAATCCAACACGCAAGAAGTGTTGAATAAGCTTTTGGATTTTGCTGACGAAATTTACTTAGAAAAAAGAAACAAATTTCCAAGCGTTTATTCTCAATTGGAAAATCAAATCATCCTGCAGGTCATTGATCAAAGTTGGAAGAATCATATCAATCAACTTGATTCGCTTAGACAAAACATTGGGTTTCGAAGTTATGCAGGAAAAGATCCGCGTCTTGAATACAAAAGAGAAGCGTTTGAGATGTTTGAACAACTTCTTGAAACAATAAAAAAGGAATCTACAAGATTCCTCTGTCGTGTTGAAGTAAAACCTGAAGACGAACAAGAAATTGAAAAGATGAAATCTAGAGAGGTCTTAGAAAAAACTAAAACAGTGCATGAAAATTCTCCATCAGCATTTATGGATAACTCTGTGTCTAACCAACAAGCATCTAATAACGATCAACCAGTAGAGGGAAATAGACGTTTAAGAAGACTGCAAGCAAAAGCTAACAGAAAAAAGAAAAAAAGATAATGTTGAAAGATATTAAAATTGGTTGTGCATCCTCCAAGACGAAGTATGGAAGTAGATTGGACACCTCAATAGTAAAACTTGAGAAAGAGGCAATTTGGTCTGGCTTGTTTACCTCAAATAAGTTTAAGTCTGCACCGGTTGAAATATGTTTGGAAAAAATTAATAAAAATATTGCAGAACCAAAGGTCTTGATGGTCAATGCTGGAAATGCAAATGCTGCAACTGGCAAGAAAGGAAAAAAAGACTCTGAAAAACTCATTGAGGATGTTTCCTCTTCACTAAATGTATCCAGAGACAATATCCTCCCCTTTTCTACTGGCGTGGTAGGAGAATTGCTGGACACTAAAAAGCTTGCTCAAGCGTTTAAAAAATGTACTAAACAGTTAGGTAAAAATTCTTGGGAAGACTTTGCTAATGCAATAATGACTACAGACACTCGACATAAAGTAGTAAAAAAGGAATTTAAACTAGGGAATCAAAAAATTAATGTAATTGGAGTTGCAAAAGGAGTCGGGATGATTGAACCGAATATGGCAACTACCCTGAGTTTTATTTTTACGGATCTAAAACTTTCAAAAATTCAATTGAAGAAATTACACAGTGATATTTGCGATCAAACATTTAATGCCATCTCAATTGATGGAGATCAATCTCCGAGTGATTCAAGTATTTTTGCAACAACCTCCGAGAAAAAAAGTGACTTTAAGAAATATCACAAAAAAATTAAGAATAATTTTTTTGAGGTCTTTAGAGAATTAGCTGAAAAGATGGTTTTAGATGGAGAAGGTGCTACCAAACTCATTAAAATTAAAGTTTCGGGATTAAGCTCTTATAAAGCTTCTAAGAAAGTTGCTTTAAAAGTTGCAAACTCTCCTCTGGTTAAAACAGCCGCATACGGTGAAGATCCCAATTGGGGCAGAATTATTACTGCTGCAGGAAATGCCGATGAAAAAGAGTTTGACATGAAAAATCTATCACTAAAAATTGGAGGTCATCCTGTTCTAGTCAATGGAAATCTAAGTCCAAAATATAACGAAGCAAAAGGCAAAAAAGAATTCAGAAAAAAAACAATCAATATCGAAATCAATCTTGGAAAATCTAAACAATCGGCACTTGTCATGACATCAGACCTATCCCCAGAGTACATATCAATCAATAGTGATTACAGAAGCTAGTTTTATTCCAATAACTCCAAAAAAAATTCCAGAAAACTTTTTTTCTCTGATTGAAAAACTATCTGATACTTCAAATTACTTGATCTACAGGGTGGATGTAATCGATTTTTCATCAGAGCATTGGAATAAAACCAAAGAAATTTATGAAAATAAGGGAGGCAAAGTAATTTTGAATTCAGGCTTGGAAAAAAATATTTCCGATCATGAAAGCCTACATCTAACCTCTAGAGATTTGATAGAAACAAATCAGTTGAGTTCCTCTTTGACAGGTGCCTCATGTCATAATAAAAAAGAAGTTATTAAAGCTGCACAACTTGGGCTGGATTATATATTTATCTCTCCAATAAAAGATGTTGTTAATAAAAATCCTGCACTGGGCTGGGAGAAATTTTCTAAACTGGCCAAGCTATTTCCAGGACCTAGTTTTGCTTTAGGAGGTTTAAAACAAGAAGACCTTACAATTGCAAAAAAAATGGTGCTCAAGGTATTGCAGGTATAAGTGGATTTTTTCAATCTTCTGAATGAGATAAGTCCGAAGAAATAACATTTCTTTCGTTAAGCCAATCTGACAGGTCCAGGGAGCGGCATCTTTCTGAGCAGAAAGGTCTAAATTTTTTATCAGCACTTTCTGAAATTTCTTCTTTACAACTTGGACATTTCATTTGGTTTCAATTTGAGTAATTATTTTTTGATGTAATTCTGTTACAGCTTTTTTTAAATCATTTAAAGTATTTTCGTTTTCTATGATATGAGTTGCTAATCTGAGTCTTTCAGAACGATTGATTTGCGAAAGAATAATAGTTCTCACTTGTTCTTCAGGAACATCGTCTCGCGTCTTTGTTCTTAAGATTTGTGTTTCCTCAGATACGTCAATAACAAGTACTTCATCGCAATAATCCGACTGTTTAGTTTCGAACAACAATGGCGAGGCAAGGATTGTATACTTTGAAGAAGATGATTTTAATTCCTCTTTAATTAAATCCGCTATAAGAGGATGAAGTAAATTTTCTAACCAATCTTTTTCTTCTTCTTTTTCAAATATTATTTCTCTTAATTTTTTTCTATCCAGTTCGCCTGAAGCAAGAAGAATTTTAGAACCATATCTTTTTTCTATTTCAAACAGGCCTACTTCTCCTTTTTGAACGGGGACTCTAGATAGAACATCGGCATCGACAATTTTAATTCCCAGAGATGAAAAAATATCAGTTGCTGCTGATTTGCCAGACCCAATTCCACCTGTTACGCCCAAAACAAACATTTTTTATATTTTTTTTAAAAATCCTATACTATGGTAATTCTTTCACAATATCCTATAAGTATGAATCCATATAGACTTCTTTTTTTTCTGACTGTATTAAATCTTCTCAATATTACAGATAGACAATTAATCGCAAGTTTTGCCAACTACATTGTTCCAGAACTGGAGCTTACAGGTTGGCAATTTGGACTACTTACCTCTTTAGCTTTTATTTTCTTTTACTCAATAATGGGTCTGTTCATGGGAGCTCTAGCTGATCGTGTAAATAGATCTAAGTTGATTGCTTTTGGAGTAGTGCTTTGGAGTGTTTTTACAATGGCCTCAGGTGCAGCAAAAGGATTTATTACTTTAGCTCTGCCGAGAATGTTTATTGGTGTCGGTGAATCAATTATAACCCCAACCTCAATGTCTCTCTTGGGCGATGCCTTCCCACCAAAAAGGATGGGTTTTGCTGCTGGATTTTATTACTTAGGAGTTCCTTTGGGCGTTGCGATAAGTCTTTTATTGGTTGGATTTGTTGCGGATATAAAATCTCCAATTTTTTTAGAAGGCTTACTAGGAGAAACGATTGGGTGGCGTGGATGTTTTTATATGTTAGGAATCCTAGGTGTCTTTTTAGGACTTTGCATGTTGCTCTTTAAAGATAAAAAAAGAGTTGAAAGTCAAAATTTAATCGAAGCCCAAGAAGAAAAACTATCTTTCTCGGAAGTAATGACAATCTTGGTTAATGCTTTAAAAAAATCACCTGCTCTAACGCTCACCATTTCTGGAGGGGTTTTCTACCATATTATTCTTGGTGCAGCCGCCTTTGAGCAAATATGGTTGGTTGAGGAAAGAGGTTTTGATAGAAGTGTAATCGCTCAAATATCTGGAATTATCGCTGTCTTTGCGGGACTGGCCGGAGTTTTGTTTGGTGGGCTAGTGAGTGACTGGTGGTTAGAGAAAACAAATCAAGGTAGACCAATTTTCTTATTTTGGTTATCTCTTATTTTGTTACCAATAGGAGTAATCTATAGATTTGTGGAACCAACGACGGTAATTTTTTGGGTTGGTGTAGTCGTTGGTTATTTTCAGTTGGGATGTTTTTATGGTCCCACTTTTTCTACTGTTCAAGAGCTAGTTCCGGAGAAAATTAGAGCGACAATCGTTGCGTTCTATATTCTTTGTATAAACTTAATTGGTCTTACTATCGGTTCCCTAGGAGCTGGAATTCTTATTGATTTAACCAAAGGCGCCATTGCAGAGCCTTATACCTGGGCTTTATTAATCTTTGGTTTTATTGGATCACTGGCTATCCCATGCTATTACTTTGCAGGGCGAAGATATGCACAAGATAAAGCTAATCTGGAAATTTCAGTTTAGTCATCAGAAACAACTGTAGTTTTAACTGAGCTATTTCTTAAATTCCAGAGTAATTTAAAGGCTTTAACAGACATTAAACGAAGAGTTCGGTCAATGAAAGGTACTCTTTCTTTTTCCGTTTTTACTTCACAAGTTTGCTTTCCTCGGATTAATCTTCCCGGAAGAATTCCTGTCGCTTCACCAGCTTCGTAGACTACTTCACCGCTTTTAACTGTAGCTAAATAACCTGAAGAGGTTTGAATTAATCTTCTTCCTCCCAAAGGCAGGTCGTATACCATTTTAGGATGAGTAACATTAAGCTTCTCGAAATCAATGATATTCAAATCTGCTAACATTCCTGTTTTAATTTCCCCTCGATCAAACAAACCATAAGTTTCGGCAGTATCCTTAGTTTGTTTTCTAACAATTAATTCAATCGGAATTTTTTTGCCAGCCTCTCTGTCTCTTGCCCAGTGTGATAAGTTAGTAGTGGGCATACTAGCATCGCATATCAATCCACAATGAGCTCCACCATCGCTTCCGCCTGCTACAGAGGATTTAAGACTATAAGCTCGTTCTACAAAATCTAATTTGTGATTATCGTATGGAGTAAAACAAGCATAAACTAAATTAGTACCTTCGTTTTTAAGAAATTCATCATAAATGACTTCAAGCTCAGCTATTCCTTTAGATTTTGCTAAAGCTGCAATACTGTCCTCTTTTCCAGGCTCATAATTAGGAGGATCTCCTAAAATAAATTGAGTATCGTAGTTAGAAATAAGTTTAAGACCTAGATTAGCTGCTTCTTTGATCTCTTCTTGAGATTTTGTATTGCCTTGATCATTCATTGATTTTTCTATCTCCGAAGCAAAATTTGGTTTTTCATTTAGAAGTTTTTCCTTAAAAGCAGGATCTTTCATAATTTGAACCCTCTCAGATAAGGGAAGGTCTGCTATTTCACGATAAGAAGGATGGCCAATAAAAGGATGTAAAGAACTTTCTAAACCAAACATCATTCCGACATTCCTCCCTGGAAATTGAGGTCTAACGTTTTTACCTTTTAAAAACTGTTCTTCACAGAATAAAATTGTTTTTACTGCATCACCACTTGTCTGAAGCACTGTCAGTCCACAATTGCTTTTTTCAACGTATTCTCTCATCCAAGACATTTCGATTTCTTTATCAAGCCAATCAGAAACAATTTCCAGAGTTCCCTCACCTGCTTTATCAATCGCAAAAGCTAAAGACTTCATTTCTTCTGAGCTTGCTTCTGTTCCGGGAACATAAACTCCGTGAACATCTCTATGTAAAATTGTTCTAGAAGTACTAAACCCTAGAGCGCCAGATTCAATAGCCTCAGTGACGATATCTGACATTTTAGAAATTTCTTCTTTTGAGGCATCAACTTGACTTTGACATCTTTCATATCCCATGACGTAACTTCTCAAAGGACCATGTCCAATCATAAAACCAAGGTCCATGACAAAATCTTTTTTTTCTATCGCATCTAAAAATTCTGGAAAAGTTTCCCAATTCCAATCAACCCCCTCATGAAGAGCCGTTCCTGGTATATCTTCAACTCCTTCCATCAATTGAATTAGGAATTCCTCATCGCCAGGTTTTACTGGAGCAAAACCGACTCCACAATTTCCCATCACGACTGTTGTTACACCATGCCAGCTAGATGGCGTCAAATATGGATCCCAACAAACTTGACCATCATAGTGAGTATGAATGTCTACCCATCCAGGAGTGACAATATTACCTTTTGCGTCAATTTCCTTTTTACCAGAATTCTCAACAATCCCTACTGCAGATATCTTTCCATTATCAATGGCAACGTCACCATGGAAAGGTTTTTTTCCGCTGCCATCTACAATTTTTCCGTTTCTAATAACTAAGTCGTGTAATGCTCTCATAATTGGATTATATAAATAAAAAGTAAAGAAATGTAATATTTTGGTGGAGCTACGCGGGATCGAACCGCGGACCTCCTGAATGCAAATCAGGCGCTCTCCCAGCTGAGCTATAGCCCCAAAGGAATTGGATTATATAAGAAGTTTACAAATAACTAAACAGATACGAAACTTGGACTATCTGAAGGATTAGGCAAATTTGCTTGAATTTTTTCTACAATATCTTGTTGAAAAACTTCTTTTGTTTTTTGGTACATCGGATGTCCTAAAGTTGCTAAATCTTCTGCTTTTTCCATTGCTCTTGTCATAAGATCGTCTGGAGAAGAAACAACTTCATCTATCCAGCCTGCGCTCACTGCATCGGACATTTTATAAGGATCTGCATGAAAAAGAGCTCTATAAATGTGTTGTTTGTCTACCCTACTGGCTGCTATTTCCATAATAGGCACTGGAATATCCATATTGTTTCTTACTTCGTTTGCTTGAACCACAAATTCTCCATCTATACCAATTCGGTAGTCACAACAGCAAACTACAAAAATACCTAGCGCTACAGCATGACCTGAAATTGCAGCTACAACAGGTCTTGGAAAGGTATACAAATCAAATAAAGTTTTGAAACCTAAAGCCGACATGTTTTTAATTTGATCAACGTCACCAGATGAGAAAGTTTTTAAGTCAAAACCTCCAGAGAACATTCCGTCTCTGCCGGTAATAATTACTGAACCTTTGTCCTTAGGTATCTCGGAAAGTATTTTCTGAAGGGTTTCTAACATTGGATAAGAAAAAACATTTGCCTTCCCGTCATCCAAAGTGATTATCGAAACATCTCCTTCTGTTTTTAAAGTTGCTAGCTCTGACATTTTTTATCTCCTATGTTAAATCGCATGCTTCTGCAGGCATCCAATGTGCTTCCTTACCCTCCCATTTGACGTTACAGCCAATGGGATTGGTAACTGGCACTGATATTTCTTTTTTTTCTTTAAGTTCTTCTAGAACTCTTTCTAAATCATTAACTTTAATATTAGATGAATCTTTTGGAGAATCAACTCCTCGTCCGGTGTAAACCAACTTTCTTTCTTTATCAAAAACAAAAAAATGAGGAGTTTTTAAGGCTCCATAATCCTTAGCTGCTTTTTGTGTCTCGTCATATAGGTAGAGCCATGGAAATTTTAAGTTATCTATTCTTCTTACCATATTTTCAAAACTATCTTCTTCATAGGTATTTTTACTATTTGAATTAATTGCAACAAATTTGAACCTAGGTCCCTGATATTTCTCTACCGTTGCTCTTGTGACTTCGTCTGATCCTGTTACATATGGACAATGGTTGCAAGTAAAGAAAATAATGAGATTTTCGTATTCTTGAAAGGAATACAAAGAATAATAATCTAAGTCAGTCCCTACCAAGTCAAAGTCTGGAGCATTTTCACCAATGCTTAATGTATAAGCCAAAGTTATTTAAAGGATAAAAGTTTGTAGGAAATCTTATCAGGAAGATCTTCAGCCCCTGGAATGCCTCTAGCTATCATATATGGCTTTAATGCCTCTATCGCTTTTGGTTCGTCAAAATGACAAATATTTGGATACATATGGTGCATCACATGGATTTGCATCGAGTGATTGAAAAATCTAGGAATCCCGTTTACCCAAAATCTCGTATCTTTGTACCTACCTTGAGGTAGAACTTTATGAGGTTCATGAGAAAAGATAACTCCTAAATATGAAGTAACAATTTTTCTAGGAAGCCACCAGAGAAATAAAGTCTCCAGAGGAAAATAAAAGGCTGCAATCATTTGGCCGAAAAAAAATATCAATGCAAATGTAGTTCCTTTTTCTATATCGGCTTTAAAGTTCATATCTTCTTCAGTGAACATCTCCACCATTTTTTGAAGTCTTGAGTCTCCGCCATTCGTCTGACCATGAACGTTTATAGCTGCCTGCCACCAATGATCAACATGTGTATGAAAAAAATCGGGATCTCTTTCAGGGTTATTGGTGTAAGCATGATGCTTCATATGTGTCGCTTTTAAAATATGGTGCGATTGGGCAAGTGGAATTAGAGAAATCTGACCAACGAATGCATTTAACCATTTTAATTTTTTATTCTTTCCGGAAAGGTGGCCATGTTGGCCGGCATGAGACGGTAGATAAGAGAATGCGGTCGATAATGTGCTCAGCAGAAATCCAGCCCAAAGCGATAAAAAACCTAAAAGAACCATCGTCCAAATTCCTAACCAGACAAGAAATTGTCCCAAGCCAATGACAATCATTTCCCACTCTATTCTGCCCATGAAAGTTCTGGCAACCAAACGTTCCTCGTCTATAGAGAGAAGTTTTTGGTTATCTAAGGTGAATTGGTTCATCCCAACCAACCCCAAGCTTTGTATTTAGCGAATACCCCAAGAATAAGTCCTGCGAAGTAGCCTAAATAATTTAGATAGAATTCTGAATTGAAGTTAAAAAAATTAAGAAATATTGCATTGAAAATACTTCCCCAAAAAATCAAACAAAACCAAACTAGTCCCCAATTCGCAAGATGGGTTGAAAAGTGCTCAGCGAATTTTTCCATGATAAAAAGTCGTAAGTTTTTTAACTAAATATGATATTTTCTTACTTGAGGAGAAATAATACAACATAAAATTTGTATTCATAGATACCATGTCAGAAATAAGAGATTTCTCAATAGCTATACCTGAAAGTAAGCTTGAAGACTTAAAAAAACGTTTGGAACTCACAAGATGGCCCGAAAAAGAGACCCCAGAAGATTGGACTCAAGGAATTCCTTTGTCTTACATGAAAGAAATTCACGAATATTGGTTGAATGATTATGACTGGAAAAAACATGAAAAAAACATTAATGAATTTCCTCAGTACATAACAAATATAAATGACATGGATATTCACTTTATCCATTACCCCTCTCCCCACAAAGAAGCCAAACCTTTAATTATCACTCATGGCTGGCCAGGTTCCATTGTGGAATTTCTGCATGTGATTAAACCTTTAGCAGATCCAACAATCAATGGTGGAGATCCTAAAGATGCTTTTCATGTGGTAACCCCTTCTTTGCCTGGATTTGGATTTTCAGGAAAACCTACAAAACCGGGGTTTGGTGTGGAAAAAATCGCAGATACTTTTTCTACACTCATGAAAAACCTCGGTTACAAAAAATATTTTGCCCAAGGTGGTGACTGGGGTTCTGCAGTAACAACTGCTCTTGGCACACAAGATCCTGACTGTAAAGCTATTCATTTAAATATGGCAGTAGTTTCTCCTGATATGGATACCATGAATGATTTAACTGAATTCGAGCAAACTGCTCTTGCAGGATTTCAATTCTATCAAGAGTGGGACTCTGGCTATTCCAAACAACAATCCACAAGGCCACAAACCCTAGGCTATGGGTTGACCGATTCGCCCATAGGTCAAGCAGCGTGGATCTTAGAAAAATTTTATCAATGGACGGATTGCGATGGTCATCCAGAAAATGCCGTATCAAGGGATGAGTTACTGACTAATGTTATGTTTTATTGGTTGACGGAAACCGCAACATCCTCAGCCAGACTATATTGGGAAAGTTTCGGTGAATTCAATGGAGGCGAAGTTAAAACACCTACCGGAGTAAGTATCTACCCTAAAGAAATCTTCAAAGCATCCGAACGTTGGCTTAAAAAACGTTATAGCAATCTAAAGTATTACAATGTTTTAGATTCAGGCGGACACTTTGCTGCCTTAGAGAAGCCAGAACTCTACATCCAAGAACTAAGAAACTTCTTTGGCTCTTTATAAGTTAGTCTGGTTTAGCTGAAGGCTGGTAATCGTAATACCCTTCCACGGGGATCATTAAATGGGCATAAACTGTCCCAGGAAACATGACGTAAGGCTCTCCCTTTGTAAAATCAGTAGTGAAATTTTTCAGACTTTTTGGATCTTTTGGCATCAGCATCAAATGTGGACCTGATTCGATCCATTGCCCGGGAGTTGAGTTACTTTCATTCAAAACACCTGGTACTAAATTGTCTTCACCAACATCGCCATGCAGCATCCACATGTAAGTGTCTCTGCTTAAATTTGGAGCCTTTCCTGCAGCATAAGCCATCATCCATTTCATTCCTTCTTCATCGTGACACGCTGGCATGGCTTCATGCGCAGATTTCCATCCGTCTTTTGGATAAGGTCTTGGATTGCCTTGCTGGCAAATCCAACCATTTGTTCCTTCTCTGAGTATTTCTCCATTACCACCTATCACAGTAGCAAAATCTCCAATGTATGAGGGTGCAGCAGAAGAATAGGTTTCAATTTGCCACTCAGCTGAATTATGAGAAGTTTGAGAACAAGAAATCAAAAGAAACGGTAGTAAAATAAGTGACAATCTCATAGTTTTTCTCCCAAAAAAATTTTTATTAAATGTGTAAAAAATCTTTTTTTATAATACAATTTCTCGCGTGTTAGGGAAAGGAAACAAACTAGCAATTCTTTTTAGCTTAGTTTTGGCTTCAAGCGGCTTACTTGGAGAGCTTTCTCACAATCATTCTCATCAGACTCATGATGCTGAGCATCACGAAATTGAGTTTCATAATGAATGTCTTACTTGTATAAGTGATCAAGTAAGTAATGAACTTGAACTTATTTCATATCATCTCTTTTCCTCTGGCCAAATTGAAACTGAACTCTTCAGTTTTCATCAAAAAAAGAATCAGTCTTACTTTCTTTCTAGAGCTCCGCCTCAATAAAAATAACCTTTAAACTTTTTTAATTTTAATTTTTTAATTTCTAGGAGGAAATTATGAAAAAATATTTGTATTTTATTTTATGTTTCGCATTTTTGAATGTGCTTCACACAATGGATGAAGAAATTGTCGTTACTTCATCTCTGGGTGGTGTAACTCTAGCAGAAATAGATTCACCAGTTTTTGTGATCAAAGGAGACGACATTAATTATTCGGGTTCGACGAATCTTGGAGAAAGCTTGAATTATTTACTCGGAGTGAATTCTTCAAACTTTGGTCCAGGCGTTGGTCAGCCGGTCATTAGAGGTATGGGCGGTACAAGAGTGAGAATACTTTCTAATGGTAAGTTAGTAAGAGACGTCTCTGGTCTAGGTTCTGACCATTTAAACGACGTGGATATGAACGATCTGCAGCAAATAGAAGTGGTTCGCGGTCCTTCGTCTTTGTTGTACTCCAATGGAACCATGGGTGGAATAATCAATATCGTTGATCAAACCATTGCTAGTAAAGACTTTGAAGGTAATGACTTTAATATCGGTCTTGAAAGACAGTCGACCAACATGGGTACCTCAGGAAGTTTTTCTTATAAGGGAAACATCAATGATGTTAATCTGACTTATGCTTTGAAAGAAGTAAATTTCGAAAGTTATGATGTGCCAAGTGGCTCCATCATTCACGAAGGTTCACCCGAAGCAGATACAACTTTAGCAAATTCTGATTTAGCTACTTTCAGTCATAAATTCGGTACTTCGGTTGTCAGAGACTGGGGTTACTTTGGTTTTTCTGTAGGGAAAATTGAAAATACCTATGGGATAGCTTTCCATGGTGAAGAGGAAGAGGAAGAAGGACATGGGGAAGAAGAGCATGAAGAAAGAATCCAAGCTGACACTGAATCCGAAAACTTAACCCTTGAAGGAGCGGTAACAAATCTACGCGGGCTAGATAAACTCAGCTACTTCTTTCAAGCTAATGATTATTCTTTCACTGAGGGACATGTAGAAGGAGAACATGAAGGTGAAGAAGAGGAAGAGGAAGAACATGGTCCAACTACTTTTACCAATGAATCTTTTGAATTTGGTATGAAATTTGATATCGGTAATCAAGATAGCGGTGATAGACAAAATGTGACAATCAATCTCAGCCAAGAAGATGTAGCAATTATTGGAGAAGAAGCATTCATGAAACCAGTCGATTCTCAAATGTTGAGCTTTGGTTACTTCATTTGCAGAGAATTAGAAGTCATGGATGTTGATTTTGGCGTGCGTCTGGATCAAGTTGACCGAGATGGTGCAATTGGCAACACACTTCATGATATAAGCGAAAGTAATTTGAGTACTGCACTTACAATGGGTTGGGATGTAGCAAACAACGTTGGCATTACTCTTGGTATTTCAAGTGTTGCAAGAGCTCCGTCTGAAATAGAGCTTTTCATGAATGGAACTCACTTAGCTGCAGCAAGAAACGAATTCGGTAATGTCAATTTAGAATCTGAAAGATCCAATAATATAGATTTTAGTGTTGGTTATGAAAACAATGGCTACTTTGTTAATGCTTCTGTGTATGCAAATGCAGTAGACGACTATATTTACATAAAAAATAGAGGAACAGTAACTAAAGGCAGACCCAATGTTGATTATGCTCAAGCCGATGCTGACTTCAACGGTTACGAATTTGAGGTAGGTAGATCTTTTTCTACAAACAACGGTGAACTGCAAATCTCTTATGGTAGAGAAGAAGTGGTTGGAACCTTTGCCAGTGGTGGAAACGTGCCAAGAATCACTCCAATTAAGAATGTCTATCGCTTTGCATTTGAACAAAGAGATGTCACTTATGACATCAAAATTATGGATGTGCAAAAAGAAGATGACATTGGTTTTGGTGAATCTGTAACGGATGGTTACACCATGTTTGATTTCGATATCAGAAGATCAATTGCTATTGGAAATGACGAAGAACTGGTTTTATCTGTCTTTGGAAGAAACCTTATGGACGAAAAAGCTAGAAATCACACTTCTTACGTAAAAAATGAAGTGCCATTAGCTGGTCGAAACTTCGGTATCAAACTGAACTTTAACTTCTAAGTTAGAGAATCCCCCTAGAGCACCCCTTCAATCCTGGAAGGGGTGTTCCCAAAAATTCTAATTGTTAATTTTAGCAACCACTCTTAATAAAGCTTCAGCAATTTCAACTGGGACTTCTTCTTGCAAAAAGTGTCCTGCAGGTGTTTCTGTCACAAGTGCATCTGGAAAGTTTGCCTTCATTATGGGAAGTCCTTTTCCTAAAATAGGATCATTCATTCCCCAGACTATTTCTGCTGGAATCTCTAAAGATTGAATATATTCTTCTATCTTGCGTAAAGCTGGAGCACTTGGATGATTTGGTCCATCAGGAACCATCCTCATCATTGCAAGAGGAGCTTTGTAATTGCCGCTGTCATAGACAGGCTTGCCATACAGTTCAGCTACCTCTGGAGTCCAAGAGTTTGGATCTCCTTGAACTCCCTTCAATCTTTCAAAAATTGAAAAAACTACTTCGATAATCATTTCTCCGATAAGTGGAGTTTTTACAGTTGCATGTGCTGGAGAAAGATCCATTTCTTCAGTTGGTGCATTAAATCCAGTATTCAATAAAACTGCCCCCTTAAGAAGATTAGGCGATAAAGCTAAAGCCCCCATTCCAATTGGGCCACCCCAATCTTGGCCGGCATATACTAATTCAGTAAGTTCCAGTTCTGTAAGGACTTTATTTATCCATCGAATATGATTATCTGCAGTGTGCATACTCGCTGGGATTTTTGAAGAAAAACCAAGTCCAAGACTGGTAGGCATAATAACTCTGACCTTGTCTAAAGGGAGGTATTCCAGAACTTTTCTATACAAAAATCCTGAAGTAGGATTTCCATGCATTAAAAAAACAGGAAAGCCTTCTCCAGTCTCTAGGACGTGAACTTTCAAACCCGGCTCTACTTCAACAAAGTAACTTTTATAGTTCTGATCAATCATTTTCGAAGCATATTCAGGTAAAGGGAATGCTTCATAAGTTCCAGAATTTAGTTTCACTTCACCCTCGCCTTTGGGAGTATAAAGCTCTCCATCTCTAGTTATATAAAAACTAAAAATAGCTAATCCCAAAGCTACTAAAATTAAGACTCTTAAAAATACTTTCATAATCTTGCCTCTACCTAATTTAGGTTTATTTAGTTCGACCAATAGATATACTCATCCCCTGCTTCGTATTCTTGTCCATCATATTTATCGATCATTATTGGTGCTTCATAAGCTGATGGCACAATAGGTTCTGCTTGCTCAGAATTAAATTTAGCAATTAAGTCTTCAAGTAATTGTGCTTTCTCTGGATATGACTCAATTAAATTATTTTTCTCTGTAGGATCGACGGAAGTATCAAAAAGCCAACGAAAATTTTCCTTTTTGCTTACGATGTACTTCCAATTTTCGTGCAAAATGGATTGGTGATTTCCCGAGCGCCAGAAAAGAGTTTTATGAGGTTCTGAAGATTTTTCTCTCTTAATATAAGGGAGAAGATTAACCCCGTCTAAATCTGCTCCTTTAAATTTTATTCCAGCGGCAGAAGTAACTGTGGAGAAAATATCAAAGTGGTGTACAGCGCTATTGGATTTTTGTCCTGGTTTAATCTCATCAGGCCAGCTGACAATATATGGAACTCTAATTCCACCCTCAAAAAAACTTATTTTCCATCCCCTATAGGGCTTATTGATGTCTTCCAATTCAATGTAATTTGCTCCACCATTATCACTGGTAAAAATGATCATAGTTTTGCCATAAATTTCTAACTCTTTAAGTTTTGCAACCACTTTTCCAACACTTCTATCGAGTGCCGCAATCATGCCAGAATAAACCTGAAGATTGTGACCAGCCATATGACTCATTTGTTCAACATCGCTTCGTAAGGCTTGAAGTGGGTTATGTACTGCCCAATGACTTAAATACAAAAAGAATGGTCTGTTTTTATTTTTTTCAATAACTTTTAATGCTTCATCGGTGTAATAATCGGTGACATATTTATCTGGGGCAAATAGCTCGCCTTCATTGAATCTTGCTGAATACTGACCAATTCCCCAAATCATTCGATCAATTCCAGTATCGAACTTAGCATTAACTATTTCTGGATCGTCCTCAGGAGCATATAGGGGACCAACTAGAGATAAAGAATCTTCAAATCCTTGACTCAATGGGTCCATGCCATTGGCATGACCAAGATGCCATTTTCCAATGTGAGCTGTGTAATATCCAGCATCGCGCAAAACTTCAGCAATGGTAATTTGCTCGGTAGGCATTCCTTGTTCCCACACAGGAGGCAAATTTCTTGAAACTTCGTTATCAATTCTTGCTTTGAGTACTGCATCGTCTTCTTGAGCAAGCCAAGACAAGATCAATCGTCCGGTTGCAGGTACTGGGGTGAATTCGTAACCAAATCTGGTTGGATATTTTCCAGTCATGATGGACGCTCTGGAAGGCGCACAAGTCGCATTCGCTGCGTAACCTCGAGAAAACAAAATTCCGCTTTCTGCTAAAGAATCTATATGGATGGTCTTTAAAGAACCGTCTGCTGCTCCACCGTTATGCATGGAAATATCGTTGTAACCCATATCATCTGCCAAGATTAAAATGATGTTTGGTCTTTCATCTTCACTCGTAGCTTCTGGGCCCACTGACCAAGAAGTAGGAATATTTTCTTGAACCGGCATAAAGATAGCGGCTACTTTCGGTATAGACCAAATTAAGATATTTACTTTGTATTCCCAAGCAATAATCCCAATGAGAAAAATTGCAATAAGTGAGTAAAGCGTCTTTTTAAGCATTTTGAAATCTATCTCTGAGAAAAGAATATAGAATATGACAGTTTTACTGTCAAAATAAGAGTTTCTGGTGGGTCTGGCAGAACTCGAATCTGCGACCTCACCCTTATCAGGGGTGCGCTCTAACCAGCTGAGCTACAGACCCAAAATTAGAAGTAAAATCTTATCTTGCTGATCTTGGAAAAAGGATTATAGGTTTTTTTTCTAGTAGATACTATGTAAAGTAAAAAAAGTTTAAAAAATTATTTTTTGGGAGAAAGATGGAAAATTTTGATGGAAAAATTGCGGTAATCACAGGTGGTGGAACCGGCATGGGAAGAGAGCTCACTTATCAATTGGCTGCAGAAGGCTGTCATGTCTCTATTTGCGATGTCATTGAAGAAAATATGGAAGAGACCTTCCAAGAAGCAACAAAAAAATATCCTCATGTAAAAATAACAAAACACTTATGCGACGTATCGTCTGAAGAGGATGTCTTGCGTTTTAGAGATGAAGTTTTAGAACAACAAGCAACCGAGCATATCAACTTACTTTTCAATAATGCCGGTATTGGTGGTGGTGCCAGTTTTGTTCTTTCTGGTATAGAAGAATGGGAAAGAACTTTTAAGATTTGTTGGGACGGAGTTTATTTATGCTCTCGAGCATTTATGGACGCCCTAATTAAAAGCGAAGAAGGTCATATGATCAATACCAGTAGTGTAAATGGTTTTTGGGCAACTCTAGGACATTCCCAACCCCACACTTCTTACTCTGCAGCTAAATTTGCGGTTAAAGGTTTTACTGAAGCATTAATAAACGACTTTCGTATCAATGCGCCACACCTTGGTGTATCTCTCGTCATGCCAGGACATATTGGAACTTCGATTAGTGAAAATTCTGGAAAAGTTTTGGGTCAAAAAGACATAGCTGATCTTAATGACGAAGAACTGCAAGAAATGAAAGATAGATGGATTAAAGTTGGTGCGCCAGTTCACAACCTATCTTTAGAAATGTTTCGAGAGTCGGTCATGAATAGACAAAGAGATTTCAAAGAAAAAGCCATTACTTCTGCTGAAGCTGCTGCGAAAGTAATTTTGGATGGCGTCAAAGCCAAAGAGTGGCGAATTCTTATCGGCCCCGATGCAAAAGCATTGGATAGAAGGGTCAGAGAGAATCCGGAAAAAGCATACGATCATGATTTTCTCCCTATGAGAGATGACAGTCACTTCAATTTAATGAAGCAACTTAAAAATCTCTCTGAAGAAGAAAACTAAAAAAACTAGTTTTTAGTTTTATCGACCAATTTATTGGCTTCAATCCAAGGCATCATGCCTCGGAGATCTGCACCAACTTTCTCAATAGGATGTTCTCTTGATTCGCGACGATACTTTTCCATTTCGGGTCCGCCTTCAGGACCATTACTCTTTCTAGCATCAGTCACAAACTCATCGGCAAACTCACCGTTTTGAATTCGGTCTAGAATTTTTTTCATCGCTTGCTTGGCTTCATCAGTCACAACTTTAGGACCAGAGGTATAGTCGCCATACTCTGCAGTATTTGAGATGCTGTAACGCATGTTTGCTAAGCCGCCTTCATAGATCAAATCAACGATAAGTTTCACTTCATGAACGCATTCAAAGTATGCCATCTCAGGTGGATAACCGGCTTCAACCAACGTCTCATAACCAGCTTGAATGAGGGAAGTTAAGCCGCCACAAAGAACTGCTTGCTCACCAAATAAATCGGTTTCAGTTTCGTCTTTGAAAGTGGTTTTGATGATTCCAGCTCTTCCTCCACCGATTGCAGAAGCATAAGCCACAGAATTATCTAGTGCATTGCCAGATGCATCTTGATGAATAGCTACCAAACAAGGTACCCCTGCTCCTATTTGATATTGACCTCGAACGGTATGTCCAGGTCCTTTAGGTGCAATCATCACCACATCCAAGTCAGCTCTGGGTTTGATTTGACCATAATGAATATTAAAACCATGTGCAAAAGCCAAAGTTGCGCCCTCTTTAAGATTTGGCTCAATTTCTTCAGCATAAGTTTTTCCTTGTTTTTCATCAGGAATTAGCATCATTACAAAATCAGCTGCTGCTGCTGCTGCTGTGTTATCCATAACTTCAAAACCAGCGCCTTTGGCTTTATCAGCTGAACTTGAACCTTCTCGCAAGCCAATAATGACTTGCATCCCGGAATCTTTTAGATTGTTTGCATGCGCATGTCCTTGGGAACCAAAGCCAATAACTGCTATGGTTTTATCTTTTATAAGATCCAACTTTGCATCTTTATCGTAATAAACTTCCATTTGTTTCTCCTCTAATTAATCATAAGAAATTTTAGTCTGATCATTAGTTGCCAAAGACTCATTGCCTTTGGTCATTCCTAAGGTACCAGACCTTGTCACTTCTAAAAATTCTTCTTTTTTCAATTCAGACAATAACTGTTCAATTTCTTGAGTATCGCCCAGTACTTTGAAAACTGTGTAGTTATCTTTTTCATCTAAAATTTCTCTTTCAAATTCATAATTATTCAATAGGTCCTCGACATCTGTCTTGGCTTTATTTAACTTAATTATGGCAAGTTCCAAAGTTAGGGCGTCAGCTTCACTTAAATTTTGTACCATTACCACATCAACCAATTTATATAACTGTTTAAGAATTTGATTGATATCAGCACCTTCTTCACCGATGGTCATGGTCAATCTGGAAAGCGTTTCATCTTGTGTTGGTGCTACCGATAAAGAATCGATGTTGTACCCTCTTTGGGAAAATAACCCTATCACCCGAGATAAAGCTCCGGGTTGGTTTTCCATTAACAAGGCAATGTGGTTCATTCGAAAGTTTTTTCCGTTTTGCTTAAAAACATTTCTGACATGTCTCCGCCAGCTTTCAACATTGGATAGACATGCTCATCAGGATCAACATAGACATCAAGAAAAACCAATTTGTCTTTTAAAGCAAAGCACTCTTCCATTGCAGACTCAAGTTCTGAAAGCTTTTCTACTTTCATGCCGACATGTCCATAAGACTCTGCAAGTTTGATAAAGTCCGGTAAGGAGTCTTCATAAGAGATACTGGAATATCGACCACCGTATTGCATGTCCTGCCATTGTTTAACCATCCCAAGTGCTCTGTTGTTGAGATTGATAATCTTGATAGGCAAACCATATTGTCCGCATGTAGATAATTCTTGGATACACATTTGAATGCTGCCTTCTCCCGTAATGCATGCAACTGTTTCATCAGGAAAAGCAAATTTAACTCCCATTGCAGCAGGCAACCCAAACCCCATGGTGCCTAAGCCACCTGAATTAATCCATTTCCTGGGTTCGTTGAAGTGATAGTACTGTGCCGCGAACATTTGGTGCTGACCGACATCTGAAGTAACAAAAGCCTTGCCATGAGTTGCTTTGTAAGCGGACTGAATAACTTGTTGGGGCAAAATGATATCGTCCGGATTTTTTTGATCCAACATATTGTGATTGAGTCCGTGTTCCGCACGCCACTGCATGGCTTTTTTCATCCAACCATCAAATTTTTTGTTGTCAAAATTCATAGCTTTTAATTCTTTGTTGATTTGGGAAATAACTTTTTTTGCATTTCCAGTCATCGCAACATCTACGTCTATGATCTTATCGATTGAAGATGGATCTGAATCAATATGTATTTTTTTTGCTTGCAGACCGAATTTGTTTGGATTGTTGGTGATTCGATCGTCAAATCTTGCACCAATTGCCATGATCAAATCTGCTTCATGCATCACCATGTTTGCTTCATAGGTACCATGCATGCCTAACATACCGACAAACTGCTCATCAGAAGCAGGGTAAACACCAAGACCCATTAAAGTATTAGTAACAGGGCAACCCATCAACTTTCCAAATTCATATATTTCTTCTGCAGCATTGGAGTTGATAGCTCCACCACCAGCATAAATAACAGGTCTTTCTGCCTCGGTAAGCAATTTCACAGCTTTTTTTACTTCACTATTTTCTGCTTCGTCGTATAACGCGAATGATCTTAAATATAAATCTGAAGGGAATTTATACTCAAACTTTTCATTTGGATCGGTTAAGTTTTTTGGAACATCAATTACGACTGGTCCAGGTCTACCACTGGTTGCAATGTGAAATGCTTTTTTGACAATAACTGGAATTTCTTCTGGCTTTTGCACAAGAAAACTATGTTTAACAATGGGTCTAGAAATACCCATCATATCGGTTTCTTGAAAAGCATCCGTACCTATTAAATGATTTGGTACTTGGCCAGAAATGACAACCAAGGGAATGGAATCCATATAAGCAGTTGCAATACCGGTAATCGCATTGGTTGCTCCAGGTCCAGAAGTAACTAAACATACACCAGGTTTACCAGTAGCTCGAGCAAAGCCATCAGCTGCATGAGTAGCGGCTTGTTCGTGTCTCACTAAGATATGTTGCACTCTATCTTGTTGGTAGATGGCATCATAAATATGCAAAGCAGCACCTCCAGGATAACCGAAGATGATGTCTACATTTTCGTCAGCTAAAGCTTTAATTAAAGCCTCGCCGCCAGATGTCATAACTTTTGCCATTTTTCTAAAAAAATTTGAAGAAATCTCTTAAGGGAGCGAATTTTGACAGTACCAGTAAGCAAGTCAAGGAAATTATGCCTGATTAAAAAGGTTTTCCCTCAATTCGACTAGATCAGATGGTAGTTTTGATTGGAAGCTTACTTCTTTAGATGTTGTTGGATCTATAAACCTCAATTGAGCTGCATGAAGCGCCTGTCTAGGAAACCTTTCTATTATTTCTCTAAGTTTTTGATGAGTATTTTTTGCAAATCTTCTGCGCCTACCGTAAAGAGGATCTCCAATTAAAGGAAAGCCCAAATGATTCATATGAACTCTAATTTGATGAGTTCTTCCTGTTTCCAAGGAAACTTCAAGATGGGAGTAAGAGCCAAAATTTTCTATGACTTTGAAGTGTGAGATGGCTTCTCGACCAGATTCAATAATTGCTTGTTTTTGTCTATTTTTGGGGTGTCTTGCTATCGGCGCTTCAATTTTTCCGGATCTTTCTATTCTTCCTACTGTGAAAGCTTGGTAAATCCTTTTGATGGAACGATTGGAAATTTGTTCTGATAAGCTTTGCATGGCAGGTTCGTTTCTGGCGACTACCATAAGTCCCGAAGTATCCTTATCCAGACGATGAACAATTCCTGCTCTTGGTAATTGTTTTAATTCAGGATATTCATGCAATAAGGCATTCAACAGCGTGCCAGATTTATTGCCAGCACCAGGATGTACTACCATTCCGTGACTTTTGTCTATTACGACATATCCTTCAGTAGACTCAACTATATTTAAGTCTAATTGTTCTGGTAAATCTTCAGTCAGGTTTTCATTTGGGACATTGAGTTCCAGTTTTGCTGGAAAAATGATTTTATGACTGGGTTTATTAATAACTTTTCGATTTACAGATACTAGATTGTTCTCTAACCATTTTTTTAATCTACTTCTGGAGAATTCTGGAAAAGTTTCAGCCAAAGCTACATCAAGACGTTTGCTGGAAAGTGCTTCACTTATCTCTCTCGTAATTAAATTCTCCTTCTTAATCGTCATGACAGAATGATAAACTTATTTCATGAAATTTTATTCAAATCTTTTTTTTACTGTTTTCTTAATCTTTTTTGTTAGTTGCGCTACCCAAAAAAAAGAAGAGCCAATGACACCTGCGATGCAAGAAAAAGAAATTTATGATCAGGCTCAAGAAAGAATAAAATCCAAAAACTTTTCCATGGCTATAGATGCTCTAGAATCTTTAGAAAGAAGATTTCCATTTGGTAAATACGCAGAACAAGCTCAAGCAGAACTGATTTATGCTTACTACGAAAATGGGCTCTATGAGTCTTCTGTGGTTGCTGCAGAAAGATTTATCAGCCTTCATCCGAGACACCCCAACACAGATTACGCATACTACATGAAAGGTCTGGCAAAATTTTCTAAGGAAAAGGAATTACTGAGTACTGTACCGGTATTGGGAGAACTCACCTATAAAAGAGATTTGACTCAGGCCAAAGAGTCCTTCGATGAATTAACTGAGTTTATTTCTAGATTTCCAGAAAGCTCCTATGTTGAAGATGCCAAGAGAAGAATGCTGTTCCTTAGAAGTTTAATAGCCAAACAAGAAATAGAAGTTGCAGAGTTTTACATCGAAAGAAAAGCATACATTGCCGCTGTTTCTCGAGCAGATTACATAATTTCGAATCTCCCAAACTCCGAAGTAGTGCAAAAGGCCTTAGAAATTAAAGTTCAAGCCTACGAACTCATGGGTAAAGAAGAATTAAAAAATCAAGCAGCTGAAGTTTTGAAAAGATTTATCGAAGCTTCTGAAAAAAAAGCAGCTACTAATTCCTAGAAATGCTTTTGAAAGTATTAATTGTCCTTGCCTTTGTGGGTATTCTTTCCGGTTTAGCAAGACTATTCAAACAAGAAGAAATTGATCTGGATAATGAAAATAAAGAGTTGGTGAAATGCTCTGCTTGCGGAGATTATTTACCGAAAAACTTATCTATTATCTCTTCGGGAAATTTGTTTTGCAAAAACTGTAAGGCTTAAAATTTATATCTTATTTTGACTATAAATTTGTCTAAAGTTTGTTCGTTCCAAGCATTGGAATAAAGACCATCAAAAGAATCTCTTAAAGGTCCTGAAGACTTTCCGCCTCGAGTGTATACAACATACAAATTAGACAATGGTGAAAACTCATATTTATATCTAATTTGAAAAGCAGTTTCAGAAAGTTGAAAAGGATTGATGTCATCCAAAGATGGTGTCATGTAGCCGTCTGAATTCACCCTATAGGCTCTGGCATTATTTGCTTTGATACCGTAGATGAATGCTTTCAATCTAAATTCTTGATTGCTGCCAGGAAACCAATCTATGTTTATCCCAGAGGAAACCATTTCCTTATCGTAGTAACCAAATAAGTTTTCCTTTTGCCAAACTTCCCAATTATTTTCTTTTTGAAATTCAAAGAAATCCAATGAAGTTCTAAATTGGCTTGAGGTAGTCAAAATCAAGCCCAGGCCAAAATTGATTGTTTCATGTTGTAAATCTGAATCTTGATCGTTAACTCGGTATCCGCCAGTAGCCAATCCAAACTTAACATATGGTCTGATGTTGTCTGTTCTAGGAGTGAAGTAGGCAAGTTGAAGATCATAGTTTGCTAAACTCTCTATGTATGGAGCAGCTGCAAATCCTCTTGTTTCTGTAGAATTTTTACCTCTTTTGACAGTGCAGTTACACTTTAGGCTAATGTAAGAGTTATCACGCATGTACAATTCAAGTTCTGTGTTGAAGCCAATACCATTTCCATATCCTTCTGTGGATCTATTGTGTCCACCGTTTACTTTGAAAATAGTTTGAGAAACTTTTGATGTTTTATTTTTTATGGGACGAATGTATTGAAGAAAACCACCTATGCTGATTTTGTTATATTCCTCAATGTAACCCATATCATTGATATTAAAATCTTCATCAAGATAGTTGATCGCACCAAGAACGAATAACTGATCTGAAAAACCCTTTGTGACTACTATCCGAGCTCCAGTCCCCACTGTGTCATTTTCGTTATCTTTAATACTTGCTTGGCTTAACCAACCATAAACTCTGGTTGGAGCAGAAGGTTTGAAGTCAAAATCAACAGTATGAACGTATGCTTCTCTATTGATAGATGGTTTATCCACTGCGGTAACCATATAACCAACTTTACCGTTGGCTTCTGAAATATTTCTACGGTAACGACCTGCAAAATAGTCTCTCCCGGATGAATAAACGCTATTCGCTTCAAAAGCCGAAAAGAAACCAAATTCATTTTCTTGTGACTTTTGAGAGTACCTCAAAGCGAGATCTATATCAGAAGAATCTATAAGGCTATTTTTACACTGTCCTTTAAGAGTTTCATTTGTTGGAGAACATTTGTCAGGTACTCCACCAATTCTTCTTGTATTGATAAAATAGAGATTCCAACCGGTAATTTCAAAAAGAGTTTGATTTTCAGTAAAGAAAGGTCTTTTATCTTCATAGTAAGTTTCAATTGCGGAGAAATTTACAATTAAATCATCGCTTTCAACTTGACCAAAATCTGGGTTTAGTGAAACATCCAATTTTGATTCGGAATTTATATCCCAAAAAATCTCCCCGCCAAAATTTATGTTTCGATTATTCTCAACAAAGTTATTGGTAAAGCTCACATAAGGAAAATAATCAACCCTAGATGTTTTAATTGTCGAAGGGTTATCAACCTTTATGCTTGAAAATCTTGATAAAAATGGAGATTGTTCGGCCCATAATCCAGGAACATTATAAAACCTATTTTCTTTATGATGCCTTCTGACAAAGGTTGCTTTAACTTCTCTTTTTTTTCCTTCAACCACATTCATAGGAGCTACCTCCCAAGGAATAAAGAATTCAGAAAACCAAGCGGACTCTGTTTGATATGTTTTTGCATACCAAATAGCATCCCAACTATCTGACATTTCATTCTCATTAGTTACAATCGCGTCTCTTAATGTATCGCCAAGAGTTACAGAAAATTCATATCCCACAGTTGCATTGCCATCAAAATCTATCATGATGAAATTTCTATCAGCATCGACAAACCACTTGTCTCTTGGATGTTTTAGGGGTGTGTGTGTTTCAATAGGTTGTTCATTTGTAAAGCCAAAATATATTCCTTTATCGTCAGAGAAAACCCTTACTTCGGTTTTAAACTTTGGCTTTGATTTGTCATTTGGATAAACGGTTACAAAATCAGTTATTGACTGAGCCTTTTGCCATTCCGGTTCATCTAACTTTCCGTCAACGGATATGGAAGCATACAAAAAGCTCGAAAATATCGAAAAAATCAAGAGAGAAGTTTTTTTAAGATTCATATTTCCCGTCTTGATAGATCAGTGGATTTGTTTTTCCTGAATGAAATAGATCGTCTACTTCACCTATTACCAAAGAATGAGAATACAAAGGAATTATTTTTTTACAAGTACAAAATAAATTTGATTGCGCGCTTTGTAAATATGGAATCTTTTCTAGATTCCAGTCAGGATGATTGAATCTAATTTGTCCCTCTTCAGCACCACTGCAGATCTCGGCAATATCTGCCTGATCAGCAGTTAATAGATTTAAAGAAAATTTACTTTCTTTCACTAAGAGGTCATGCAGGCTCGCGCTTTGATTGACACTTACGGCCATGGACATTGGTTCAAGAGATACAGAAAAGACTGATGATACAGTCATTGTATGCCGCTGGTCACCATTATCAGCAGCTAAAACAAAAACATTTTGTTTTGTCGTTCTGAGTACTTCTAGAAATTTTTCTTTCAAAGTAGATTTGCAGGTAAATTTAAAACCAAATTATGTCATGTATTATCATAAATGAAATGAAGAAAGAAAAAAAAGGCGAAATTAGAATCATTGGAGGAAAGTGGAAAGGTAAGAAAATCTACTTCGATTTGAATGACGACTTAAGGCCAACTCCGGATAGAGCAAAAGAGACTTTGTTTAATTGGTTGGGGCAGGATTTAAATAAGATGCATTGTTTGGACCTCTTTTCTGGAACAGGAGCATTAGGTTTTGAAGCTTTCTCAAGAGGAGCTGAAAAAGTAACTTTTGTAGAGAGGAATAAAGAGTATCTGCAAAAAATTAAAAAAGTTTATCTAGAAATGAGTGAAAAAGCAGATTGCGATTTCTTTTGTGCGGAGTGTTTTGAATGGATACAAAAAAATAATTCTGGAACTAAATATGATTTGATTTTCATAGATCCACCATTTAACAAAAATTTAATTCATGATTTGCTTACTGCTATTTTAGAAAAAGAACTCTTATCTAAAAATGGACAAATTTATTTTGAATTCGAAAAAAAATTGGATCTAGAAATTCCAAAATCTTTGAGTTTGAAAAAGAAAAAAAGCTATGGGAAAAAAAGTTATGTTCTAGCAGAGGTTACTTGCCTTTCTTCATAGAATCGAAGAATTCACTGTTGGTTTTATGCTTGCTTAACTTATCAATTAACCAATCGGTAGCATCAATATCTTCCATCTCATGAAGGAGTTTTCTCAAGATATTAATCCGGGCAAGTTCGGCATCATCAGTAATAAGTTCTTCTCTTCTAGTACCTGACCTACGGATATTGATTGCAGGGAAAATTCTTTTTTCAGCAATAGCCCGATCCAAGTGAATTTCTTGGTTACCAGTTCCTTTAAACTCTTCAAAAATAACTTCATCCATTCTGGAACCAGTATCAATTAATGCGGTTGCAATAATCGTCAAACTGCCGCCGCCTTCTATGTTTCTGGCTGCTCCGAAAAATCTTTTTGGTTTTTCCAAAGCATTGGCGTCTACACCTCCGGTTAATATTTTTCCTGAAGCTGCTTGAGTTGAATTGTAAGCCCTTGCCAATCTGGTAATGGAATCGAGCAAAATTATTACGTCGTGTTTCTTTTCGACAAGTCTTTTGGCTTTAGCAATCACCATTTCTGCAACTTGCACGTGACGTGAAGGAGGTTCATCAAAGGTACTTGCAACAACTTCTCCCCTGACAGATCTTTTCATATCTGTAACTTCTTCCGGTCTTTCATCAACAAGTAAGACCATCAATTTGCTTTCAGGACTATTCTTTTCAATTGAATGAGCAATTGATTGCATTAAAAGGGTTTTTCCGGCTTTTGGAGGTGAAACAATCAGTCCTCTTTGTCCCTTTCCTGTTGGAGATACCAAATCAATTATTCTTGCAGAAAGATCTTCAGTGGTTCCATTTCCAGATTCCATGATGATTCTTTCTTCTGGAAATAAGGGTGTAAGATTTTCAAAAGCAACTTTATTTTTAGTTTTATCGGAAGGCTCAAAATTTATTTGATCTATTTTGAGCAAAGCAAAATATCTTTCACCATCTTTTGGAGGTCTAATGTTTCCAGATACAGAATCTCCTGTTTTCAAACCGAATCTTCTTATTTGACTTGGTGAGACATATATATCGTCGGGACCAGCAAGATAAGAGGATGAGGGGGATCTCAAAAATCCAAACCCATCGTTTAAAATTTCTAAAACTCCTTCTCCTTCAATATCTTCTCCACCATTGGAATGGGTTTTTAAGATGTTAAAAATGACGTCTTGTTTTTTTTGACGAGACAAGTTTTCAATACCCATACCCTCAGCGATAGTGAGTAATTCTTCGACTGGTTTTGCTTTAAGTTCCCCTAAATGCATTGTTCTAAACGTTTTTATAAATTAAAGATTAAGAGTGTTTCTACTGGAAGTAGGGTTGCAATTTACCACTATAGAAATTATGAGTCTAGTTTTTTTAAGTATTAAATATGTTCGTTAATGAATTCTTGAAGTTGATTTTTCGTTAAAGCTCCAATTCTTTGATCAATTGGCTTTCCATCCTTAAATAATATGAGAGTAGGTATACTCATGACATTTTGTTTGGCTGCTGAGTCCCGATTGGAATCAACATCAACCTTGCCGATGGTTAATTTGCCATCAAGTTCAGCTGCAAGCTCTTCTAAGACTGGAGCAACCATTTTACAAGGCCCACACCATTCAGCCCAGTAGTCAACTAGAACTGGTACTGAAGAACTTGATAAAGTATCTTCTAAGTTTTCATCTGTTAATTCGATGGGTTTGGACATACTTTTATTATGAGGGTGTATTCAAATAAAACAAGCTCTTTTAATCTGTAACCGCTCCTTCAGAAGCCGATTGAACTGTCTTCGCATATTTTGCCAAAACACCCTTTTTGGGTATCGGTTTTGGATTTTTCCAATTTTTCTTTCTTTTTTCGATTTCCTCGAATTTTATATCAGCTTCAATTGTTCCTTTAACAGCATCTATAGTAATTTTGTCCCCATCTTCTAGAAGGCCAATTAATCCTCCTTTAGCAGCTTCGGGAGTAACATGACCCACAACGAAACCGTGTGATCCTCCAGAAAATCTTCCATCTGTAATAAAAGCTACCTTATCTCCTAAACCCTGACCCATAATTGCTGAAGTTGGTTTAAGCATTTCTCGCATACCCGGACCGCCAACTGGCCCTTCATATCTAACCACAATAACATCGCCTTCTTGAATCTTAGAGCCATAAATAGCATCTAAAGTTTCTTCTTCAGAATTAAAAACACGTGCTGGTCCTGAAAAACTATGTCCCTCTTTTCCAGTAATTTTTGCAACAGCTCCTTCACTCGCAAGATTTCCTTTTAAAATTTTCAGATGACTATCTTTCTTAATAGGCTCATCCAAAGGCATTATGATTTTTTGCTTTTTCGGATATGGTTTTACATCCCTTAGGTTTTCCTCCATGGTTTGACCAGTTACTGTCAAAGTATCGCCATGAAGAAGTTTTGCATCCAAAAGAGTTTTCATCAATGGTTGTATACCGCCTATTTCATTCAACTCAGACATAAGAAAATGACCTGACGGTCTTAAATCAGCTAGTAATGGACTGGTTTTGCCAATTTCCTCGAAATCATCAATATTCAGTGGTATGTCTACACTTTTTGCCATTGCCAACAAATGAAGTACAGCATTAGTTGATCCACCTAAAGCAATTACAACTCGAATGGCATTTTCAAAAGCCTTCCGAGTCATGATGTCCGTAGGCTTGATATCTTTTTCGAGAAGATTATTGATTGCATTTCCGATCTTCCTACAATCTTCTTGTTTATCGGTTGAAACTGCGTCTTGTGAACTGCTTCCAGGCAAACTCATACCCAAAGCTTCAATTGCGGAAGCCATAGTATTAGCAGTGTACATTCCCCCACAAGAGCCAGGTCCTGGTAAAGCCGTTTTTTCTATTGCAATTAATTCTTCTTCAGAAATTTTATTGCCTGAAAAACTTCCCACTCCTTCCATCACAGTTACCAAATCTGTGTGGTTTACTCCTGGCCTAATTGAACCACCATAGACAAAAATAGATGGACGATTTAATCTTGCCAAGCCAATTAAACAGCCAGGCATGTTTTTGTCACAGCCCCCGATTGCAACGACACCATCGAAAGACTGACAGCCAACTACTGTTTCAATAGAATCAGCAATTACTTCTCTTGAGACTAATGAATATCTCATTCCTAGGGTACCCATCGAGATTCCATCAGAAATTGTGATGGTGTTAAATAATACAGCCTTTAACTCTTCTTGATCGATTGAATCGCAAACTAAAGATGCAAGATCATTGATGTGCATGTTACAAGGCGTTACTTTGGACCATGTAGAAGCAACCCCCACCTGTGGCTTTTTAAAATCATCATCTTCAAAGCCTGCAGCTCTGAGCATTGACCTAGAAGGGGCTTGTTCGGGACCATCAACTAAAGGAGCCGAATATTTTCTTTTATTTATCTTTGTCATTTAAAAAATTAATTGTAAGCTGCTTGAATTAAAGATTTCGTGTATTGCTCTTTAGCACCATGGAAAATGTCATCTCGTTTGCCTTGTTCAACTATTTTACCTGACTTTAAAACAACTATTTCATCTGCAATGGCATTAATAACCTTTAAATCATGACTTATCAATAAATAACTTAATCCCCTTTTTGACTGCAAATCTAATAAAAGGTTGATAATTTCTTTTTGGATGGAAATATCAAGCGCTGAAGTTGGTTCGTCTAGGATAAGAAACTCAGGTTCTAAAATTAAAACTTTTGCAAGGGCAATTCTCTGTCTTTGTCCGCCGGAGAACATATGTGGGTATTTATTAAGACAACTTTCTTCCATTTTTACGTCTTCGAGAACTTTTGATACTTTCTCCTTTTTTTGAAGGAAGGTTAATGAAGATTCGTGAATATCAAGTCCCTCTTTAACAATATCGAATATTTTTTGTCTTGGTGAAAGTGAACTAAAAGGATCTTGGAAAACAAGCTGACAATTTTTTTTGAAAAGTTTTTGTTCTTTATTACTGTAATTCAAGATATTTTTATCTTTAAAGAATATCTCTCCAGAGAATTTTTCAATTCCTAAAATCGATCTCGCAAGAGACGATTTTCCTGATCCGGATTCGCCGACTAAGCCAAGAGCGGAATTTTTTTTAATAGACAAGTTGATGTTCTTGAGAGCAGAAAAATTGGATGTTCTTCCAATAAAGTCTCTTTTTGAGTAAGTTAAATTCAAAGAAGAAATTTTTAGAATTTCGTCATTAAGATCTTTAGTCCCTAGCTTAGGTTCTGGGGAAGAATTGATTAATCTCTGAGTATATGGATCCTTAGGATTTTGAAAAATTTCATTCATTAAGTTTTCTTCCTTTATCTTGCCTTTTTGCATAACCAAAACTCTATCTGATATTTTTCTTACGATATTAAGATCATGAGAAATGAAAATGATGCTCATCCCCATTTTTTTTTGTATTTTTTTTAACAACACTAATAAGCTTTGTTCGACACTAACATCAAGAGCTGTCGTGGGTTCATCGGCAATTAACAAATCTGGTTCATTTGATATAGCCATTGCAATCATGACTCTTTGTCTTTGTCCTCCTGAAATTTGGTGAGGATAGGAGTTAAAGATTTTTTCTGGATCTTCAAACTCAACTTCCTCTAAAAGCTTCATGACTCTACTTTTACTATCGAGATTAGTGGAACTTGAGAAAATACTCTCTTTGATTTGTTCTCCACATTTCAAAAAAGGATTTAAAGAAGTCATAGGTTCTTGAAAAATCATCGATATTTTTTTTCCTCGCAATTTACGCATTTGTAACTTTGTTTTTTGAAGAATGTCTTCGCCTTTAAAAAAGATCTTGCTTTCTAATCCATGACCAGCCAAAGGATAAGGAAGTAACTTCATAATTGACAAGCCAATGATACTTTTTCCAGAACCCGATTCTCCGACAATAGAAAGTGTTTCGCCCTTCGAAATGGAAAAGGAAATATTCGAGGCTGCTAAAATTTGATTGTCTTTATTTGTATTAAAATAGATGGATAGATTTTTTACTTCCAAAATATTCATATTAAGAAGATTACATGAAAAAAAAATTAATTATAGTTAGCTTTTTTTCTATCCTGAGTTATGCACAAATTTTTGACTCAAATAATTTTATTCCTTCTGCTGATGAAGCTTTTACGCTTTCTACTGACATAGAAAATCAAAGTATTTTTGTAAGTTTCAAATTGGTACCTTCGACCTATATATATTTAGATAAGATCATTTTAAAAGGCTCAAAAGATTCAAAAATAAATTTTAAGTTTCTCGGTAAGAAGGAAGAAAAAGAAGATATATTTTTTGGTCTGATTGAAATTGTTGATTCTGACTTTAAAATCAAATTTGCTTCCAAAAATGAAGAGAAAATAAGCTTAAACTATCAAGGTTGTTATAAAAATAAGGTTTGCTATCCCAGCAAAATCAAAAATATCATTATAAAATACGATAAAAAAAGCATATCTTCTGTGAAAATCGATTAAATTTCGGCTAAAATCTAAGAAATGAAAAGTTTTCTTCTTTTAAATGGACCTAATCTTAATTTACTTGGCAAGCGAGAAACAGATATCTATGGTAAACATACCTTAGAACAAATAGAAAAAGAATTAGTTGCAATTGCTAAAAAAAATAAAGTTGAGCTTATGACTTTTCAAAGTAATGCAGAGCATGAACTTGTAGATAGAATTCAAGCAGGAAAGGAAGAAAAAGTTTCATGTATTTTGTTTAATCCAGGAGCTTTCACTCATACCAGCGTTGCTCTGAGAGATGCTATTCTTGGTGTAGACATTCCACTTATAGAAATTCATATAAGCAATATTTTTAATAGAGAAGCATTCAGAGAAAAATCTTATTTTTCTGACATAGCTGTTGGCATAATTTCTGGTTTTGGTGAGCAGGGTTACAAAGCTGCTTTAGAACTAGCAATAGAAAGATTTTAAAAAGGAGAAACTATGGATATTAGAAAAGTAAAAAAACTAATAGAAATGTTAGAAGAGTCACAACTCAATGAAATAGAAATTAAAGAAGGCGAAGAATCGGTAAAGCTAGTCAAAGCAATTTCTGTTCCTGTTCAAGAACAAATTGTAACTTCCAATGCTGTTGCCCCTGCTCCACAGTCAGCAGTTGTGAATGATAATGTCTCTGCAGATTCAGATACAAGTCAATCAGCCGAAGAAGAAACGATATCTGGACAAACCATTGACTCTCCAATGGTTGGAACTTTTTATGCAGCGCCTAATCCAGGAGCAAAAGACTTTGTATCGGTTGGCGACAAAATTTCAGAGGGAGATGTTCTTTGTATCATTGAAGCTATGAAAATGATGAATGAAGTTAAGGCGGACTCTTCTGGAACCATTAAGCAAGTTCTCATTGAAAACGCTGAACCAGTTGAGTTTGGTCAACCTTTATTTGTAATAGAGTAAATGTTCAAAAAAATTCTCATTGCTAACAGAGGAGAAGTAGCTCTTAGAGTTCTAAGAGCCTGTAAGGAAATGGGAATTGCTACAGTTGCTATCTACTCTGAAGCAGATAAGAACTTAAAGCACGTAAAAATGGCAGACGAATCTGTTTGCATTGGGCCGGCAGAGTCAGCAAAGAGTTATCTAAATATCCCGGCTATTATAAGTGCCTGTGAAGTAACAGACAGTGATGCCATTCATCCTGGAGTAGGCTTTTTAGCAGAAAACGATCACTTTGCAGAACAAGTCCAAGCAAGTGGATATACTTTTATTGGTCCGGACCCTGAAAGTATTAAGATCATGGGTAATAAAATTTCAGCAAAAGAAGCTGTTTCAAGTTCAGGCATGCAATGTGTTCCAGGGACAGGAAGAATTTCTGCAACCAATAGAGAGACAATGGAAATTGCAAGAAACATTGGGTATCCAGTAATAATTAAAGCCGCTGCTGGTGGAGGTGGCAAAGGCATTCAAATAGTTGAGGAAGAAACTGATTTGCTTGACAAGCTACAACTTACACAAAGAGAGGCTTTAAATAGTTTTGGAAGTGATGAAATTTATTTAGAAAAATTTTTAACCTCCCCGAGACATGTTGAAATTCAAATAGCTGCAGATAATGCAGGAAATGTAATTCATTTTTTTGAAAGAGATTGTTCTATCCAAAGAAAAAATCAAAAAATTATTGAAGAAGCGCCGGCTTTTGGGATACCAGAAGAAAAACTACAAGAGATAAGACAAGTTTCAGTGGATACTTGTAAAAAACTAAATTATAAGGGCTTGGGAACTTTTGAGTTTCTTTACGAAAATGGAGAATTTTATTTTATTGAAATGAATACGCGTCTTCAGGTAGAACATACCATTACCGAAATGATTACAGGAATAGACCTAGTAAAGTTGCAAATAAAAATTGCAGCGGGTGAAGAAATAAGGTTTTCTCAAGAGGAGATAAATTGTCGAGGCCATGCAATCGAATGCAGAATAAATGCAGAACATTCTGAGACTTTTATCCCTTCGCCGGGTTTGGTTACAGAATTTCATCCGCCAGGCGGATTTAGAATCAGAACCGACTCACATTTGTATTCGGGGTATAAAGTCCCACAGTATTATGATGCCTTGGTCGCTAAGATTTGTTCTCACTCCAAGGACCGACTGGATGCTATTAGGAAAATGAGAGTGGCTCTTGAAGAAATGTATATAGAAGGAATTGATACCAATACTGATCTGCATGACAAGATCTTTAATGAAAAAAACTTTGTTGAGGGAAATATTTCTATAAATTATCTAAAAGAAATTCTAAATATTTCCTAATGTCAGAAACTGAATATAACTTTCAATTAATCGAAAAAAAAGCCCAAAAGTATTGGGAAGAAAATAAGTCTTTTGAGGTTGAGCCCGACCCCAAAAAAGAAAAATTTTATTGTTTGAGTATGTTTCCCTATCCCTCAGGACAATGTCATATGGGGCATGTAAGAAACTATACGATCGGTGATGTGATTTCAAGATATCAAAGACTAAAAGGAAAAAATGTTTTGCAGCCAATGGGATGGGATGCCTTTGGATTGCCTGCGGAGAATGCAGCTATTCAAAATAAAGTTTCTCCCAGAGATTGGACAGAGAAAAATATCCGAGAAATGAAGCTCCAACTTAAATCACTAGGCTTTGCTTATGACTGGCGGAGAGAATTAAAAACTTGCAGTGAGGATTACTACAAATGGGAGCAATGGTTATTTTGTAAGCTTTACGAAAAAGGTTTGGTTATTAGAGAAAAGGCTGAAGTGAATTGGGATCCAATCGATAAAACAGTGCTCGCAAATGAACAAGTAATTGATGGTAAAGGTTGGCGATCCGGTGCGGCAGTTGAAAAAAAAATTATCAATCAGTGGTCTTTTAAAATCACCGATTACGCTGACGAGCTTTTGAATGATCTTGATCTCTTAGACGGTTGGCCTGAACAGGTCAAGACGATGCAAAAAAATTGGATAGGAAAATCCAAAGGAGTTTTGTTTCAATTTATTTCAGACGCTGAAGATATTATTGAAGTATTTACTACGAGGCCAGATACCATTATGGGAGTTACTTTCATGGCATTGTCTTTCAATCATGAAATTGTAGAAAGAGAAGCAGAAAATAATCACGAATTAGCAGAATGGATAAAAAATAACTCCAATGTAAAACAAGCAGAAGCTGATTTATCAAAACAAGAAAAAAAGGGTTACAAATTAAGGACTAAGGCATTTCATCCAATTTCTAATAAAGAGATAGATATTTGGGTGGCAAACTTCGTTTTGGCTGATTATGGGTCTGGGGCTCTAATGGGTGTCCCTGGTCATGACCAAAGAGATTTTGAGTTCGCTCAAGCTGAGAAGATTGAAATAATTCAGGTTATTGACGACGGTAGGGGGAAGTTAGAAAAAATAGAAAGCGCCATAGAAGGTAAAGGAATTTTAATTAATTCTGACAAATTGAACGGACTTTCTTTTGATGAAGTTTTTTCGATATTAACCGAAGAAAATATTTCTGGTTTCAAAGGAACAGAAAAAATAAATTTTCGTTTAAGAAATTGGGGAGTTTCAAGACAAAGAAATTGGGGAGCTCCAATACCCATGTTTATATCAGATAACGAAAATGAAGTTTTGCCATTCAATGATTTAAGTAATGAAGATATTGCTAAGGAAAAAATTGAATTGAATGGAATAGATTATTACAAAGAGAAGGATACCTTTGATACTTTTGTTGAATCATCTTGGTATTTTGCAAGATTTGCTTCTTATAACTCTTCAGAATCAATGCTTGATGCTGAAGCAGATTATTGGATGCCAGTAGATCAATATATAGGCGGAATAGAACATGCAATTCTTCACCTTTTGTATTCGCGTTTTTTTTGCAAAGCCATGAATGACTTATCTTTAATCAGCGTAAGAGAGCCATTTAAAAAATTGTTGTGTCAAGGAATGGTTCTGAAAAACGGAACAAAGATGTCAAAATCTAAAGGAAATACAGTAAATCCTAATGAATTGATTGAGAAATATGGCGCTGACACCGTGAGACTGTTTTCGATGTTTGCTGCACCTCCCGAGCAATCTCTAGAGTGGTCGGATTCCGGAGTTAATGGATCTCATAAGTTCATAAAAAGGCTCTGGTCTTTATCACAAATTTTTTTCAACCAGACTGTAGACGAAAAAGCGCGGTCATCGGATTTAAGCGATATCAAAATTAAATTGAATCAAACAATTAAAAAAGTTTCTATGGATTTTGAAGATAAAAATCAATTTAATACCGCAATTGCAGCGATTATGGAATTATTAAATTCCATTCCGAAAGCAATATTGAGAAGTTCCGTTTCAAAAGATAGTAATGAAGTTTTTCGAGAAATAATTGAAAAAAGTCTAGTTATGTTGTCGCCAATCATTCCTCATGTCTGTCATGAATTATGGGAAGCGTTAGATAAGAAAACTCCTATTCATAATGAAAACTGGCCTGTTTTTGATGCAGACCAATTAGAAGGAAAGGAAATGACAATTGCAATTCAGATTAATGGTAAATTAAGAGGAAAAATCCTAGTAGATGTTTCAAGTAGTGAAAAGGCAATTGTTGAAGAAAGTAAAGAACTAGAAAATGTAAAAAAATATTTAGAAAAAGAAAATATAAAAAAAATAATATATGTTCCAAAAAAACTCGTTAATTTTGTCATTTAATTTAAAAAGAATTTTCTTAAATTCCTTATTGTTTTTTCTTATTGCCTCATGTGGTTTTAAACCACTTAATTACTCTGAAGAAAAGGTTGCAATTTTTTTTGAGTTTCAGAAAACTCCTCTAAACTTTTCTCTTGTGCAAGAATTAAAAAAGAATTTTTTCTTAATGAATGCGAATATTGCGGAAACAAAAGATACCGCAGATTTTATAATTGAAATCAGTAACCATAGACTGGGTAAATTTCTGGAGGCTACCGATGAAAATTTCTTCCCTGCTGTGGTAAGTCTAGATTATCAAGTTAAGTTAACTATTTTTGAAACAAATACTAGTACTATCCATGAGATTCCAATCTTTACATCGGAAGATTTTTCGTATGATACCGAAAGTATTCTTTCAAATGAAAAACAAGTAGATGAAATTAAATTAGATTTCTTTAGTGAGGCAGTAAACGAGTTACTGATTTTCTTTTCAGAAAAAAGTGATGCGGAATCAGCATAAATTAATTTTAAGCAATGACGAGTTACTTAACTCTAAGTTGAGAGACGAATTTATTACCAATCTTAAAAAAGAAGGCTTCCAAAGTAGAAAGATTTTCTTTTACAAAAAAGGAATTAAAGAAGAAATAAATATTGAAAATCAACAAGGTAGTTTATTCAGTGAAAAAGAAATAATAGATTTGCGTCTTCAAGAAAAAAGTATCCTTAAAGACGATTTAGATTTTTTTTTGAGCTTATTAGGAGACGATAACTCAGATCGTATAATTGTTATTTCTTCGTTGAATAAAAAGATAAAAACATCTGCTTGGTTTAAAAAAATATCAAAATACCTTGAAATCTCCGAAATTCAGCCGGTCTATTCAAATCAATTCAAAGATTGGATCAAGAACGAGGCAAAAAATTTAGATTTACTTTTAAGGGAAGAAGGAATCAATTTAATTGCCTCCCGAAATGAAGAAAATTTGTTATCTGCTTATCAGGAGCTAAAATTTCTAAAATGTTTGGACCAAAAACATACGGATTATGAATTTGTAAAAGATAGCTCTGAGTATCATGTCTTTAGCTTAATAAATAGTTGTTTGTCTAACCAGGTTTCAAAATCATTAGAAATTTTGGAAATTATGAAATTAAATAAAGAAAATGAGCCAGGTATAATTGCCGTAATTCACCAACAGCTTGATCGATTAGAACAATACAAAAAGAATCCAAATTTTTTTCTAAAAGGTGTTCCAAGAGACTACCTTTCCAAGCTTAAAATAAAAGCAAAAAAAATATCGCCTCCACAAATTAAAAGCTTAAGAAAAAAAATTGCAGATCTTGATAAAGACTTTAAAACAGGTAACGCAGAATTTTGGACAGAATTAAGAAAAATTATTGTAAATTTTGGTTATATCTAACCTGAAAGTTTACTCTTAAAAGCTTTAGAAATTTGAAGATATTTTTCACCAGGTAATCCAGAACCTATTTTTTTACCGTCAAGCTCAACAATTGGAATAATTCCTTTGGTTGAATTCGTAACCCAGATTTCTTCTGCCGAAAGAAAAGAATCTACTGGAATTTTAGTCTCTTCGTATTCCAGAGAGATATCTTGAATTATCTCTAAGATTACTTTTCTTGTAACTCCAGGAAGAATATTTTCAGTTAAAGGTGGGGTGATGATTTTATTGTCGATACAGCAAAAAATATTACTTACCGCGCCTTCAGTAATGAATCCATTTTCAAAAAGAATTGTCTCAAAAACCTCATGATGTTTGGCCTCAGATCGATAAATGACGTTGGCTAATAAAGAAGTTGCCTTTATCTGACTTTTTCTCCATCTAAAATCTTCTAATAAAATTGCCTTCTCGCCAGAACTTGGAGAAAAATCTGTTTTCAGTTCATGAGAAGATACAAATATGGTTGGTGTTAGACCATTACTTGGAATATGGTCTCTTATAGTGTCTGTGCCTCTGGAAATTTGGACATAAATTACCTGATTGATAAATTTATTTCTGGAAATTACTTCTAAAATTATTTCTTTTAAATCAAATTGATTTGATAACGAATATTTTAAGGAAGATGTATTTTTTTTTAATCTAGTTAGATGAGCGCCAAGTTCGAAGGGTTTTTTATTTACTGCAATTATTACTTCATAAATAGCATCTCCAAAAAGAAAGCCTCTATCCAGTGGTGAGATTTTTGCTTCTTGAATATCTAAATATTTGTCGTTTAAAAAACAAATTGACATTAATTTATTTCATCTTGCATGAAGAAACTATAAACGTAGAACATCAAAGACTCTAAAGTTGCAATGACAATCCCTTTTCTTTGCACATTATTTACTGCTACTAGATCTACAGATTTAATTGTTTCCCCATCAACTTTGATGTCTAATCTGTCTATAACTGAATCTTTTCTGATAGGTGCTTTTACACCTAAATTTTTTGATGCCTCAATTGTAAGCCTATCAAAAGTAGGTTTAGTTAAAGTAATGAAGATATCCTTCTCGGGACCAAGTTCCAATTGTTCTTCCATTCCACCCCAGACGTCGACTATAGATATTGGCTGATATTTGGCAATTATTTTTTTTGTTTGATAATACTTAAAACCATAATCCAGTAATCTTCTCGTATCTTGAAGTCTTGATTTTTCCGAAGCACTATTAAGAACTATCGAAATTAGCCTCATGTCTGCTCTTTTGGATGAAGCAACCAAGCAATATCCTGACGCTCTAGTATGGCCTGTCTTAATACCGTCTATTGAGTCATCTTGCCAAAGCAAGCTATTTCTATTTGGTTGCCTTATATCATTGTAGGTAAATTCTTTCTCTTTGTAGATCGAATATTCATCAGGAAAGTCCTTAATTAAAACTATACTTAATTTTGCTATATCTTCAGCCGTTGAGTAGTGATTAATATTTGGCAAGCCCGTTGGATTGGTAAAGTTCGTATTTTTTAACTCCATTTTTTGTGCATAGTCATTCATAAGACTTGCAAAATCTTCTTGGGTTCCTGCAATATGTTCAGCTAGGGCACAAGCTGCATCATTTCCAGATTGAATAATCATGCCGCGCATCAAATCTTCTATCAGAACCTTTTTGCCTTCTTGGATGAACATCCTTGAGCCTTCCATACGCCAACATTTTTCACTTACTGTTGTGGCGTCTTTAATGTTTAAAAATCCTTGCTTTAAATAGTCAGCTACTATGTAACTTGTCATTATTTTTGTAATACTAGCCAACCCTGTTGAAGCTTCTGGATTTTGTTGAGCAATTATTTTATTTGTTTCAGCGTCAATGAGTAGAAAGCTAGAGGCAGTAATTTGCGGTAACTTAGGAATTAACGTTTGTGAGAAAGCTGCGGCAGAGAAAATAAAACTTATTAAGAGAATTTTTTTCATATTTTTATTCTATACGCATAGTCAATTTCCTGACTCAGAAGAAAGACGGCCATTACATAAAAGGAACTTCTATTATAACGTGATAAGACATATAAATTTTTATGGCCCAACCAAAATTCTTTATCTTCAAAATTTATTTGTAAGTATTTTTTATTAGGTAAATCGATTTCAGATGCTAGTTCTAGGGCATCTGGTTCTTTTAATGAAAGTGATGTCTTGAAGTTTGAGTTCACATCATTTTTTGTAAGAGCCTCTGCTATGGTCGCATTTCTTTCCCAACCATGCTTACTCAAATAGTTTGCAACACTACCAATTGCATCAATTGGGTTTGTAACAATATTTCTTATTCCATCTTCATCAAAATCAATTGCATAAGATCGATAAGAGCTTGGAATAAATTGGCCATAGCCCATAGCTCCAGCATAAGATCCTTTCATAATCAGAGGATCAAGTTTTTCTTCTCTTGTAAGTAGGAGAAAATGCTCCAATTGTTTAGTAAAAAATTTACTTCGTCTAGGATAATCAAAGGCAAGAGTAGATAACGAGTCTATTACTCTTTCTCTGCCAGTAATGGAACCATAACTAGATTCAATACCGATGATAGCTGCAACAATTTCTTTAGGAACTCCAAATTCTTGTTCTGCTTTTTCAAACTCCGGTAAAAATCTCTGGAGAAAACTAACTCCATTGTTAATTCTTATGGGCGAAATTAATCTAGATTTGTATTGAGCCCAAGAAAATTTTTTTTCCGCAGGCCTATTCATGGAATTAATTATTTTTTCTCTTTTTTCAGCACTTTTAAAAATTTTTACCAGATAAGATTTTTCAAATTTATGTTTAAGAACCATTTCATCTATGAAAGATAGAGTTTCAGAACTTTTTGAATAATCTAAATGGATTAGAGGCACAAAAAAGGCTAAAAGCAAAAGCAAGCTTATTTTTTTCAAGTCGTTCTCCTTAAAGATAAAATTATACCGATAGTAATCATATTAACCACTAATGCTGTTCCACCTTGGCTTATAAATGGCAAAGGCATGCCTACTACAGGAAAGATACCAACTACCATTGAAATGTTTAATGTTATGTAGGCAGCTAAAATAATTGAAAGCGTTGCTGAAACCAATTTTGCAAATTTGGAATTACTGCTTTTAGCAACATATAAGAGACGATGAATTAAAAAAGCATAAAGAAGAAAAAGCCCAAGAGCACCTAAAAATCCAAACTCCTCAACAATTACTGCAAAAATAAAATCAGTGTGGCTTTCGGGTATAAAATCCAGTTGGCTTTGACTTCCTTCCATATAGCCCTTTCCAAAAAATTGCCCAGATCCGATGGCAATCTTTGATTGGGCAATATTCCATCCGGAACCTAAAGCATCAGCTTCGGGACTAATAAAGGTATATATTCTCTCTTTTTGATAATCCATCAGGCTCATCCACAAGAAAGGAAGAGTTCCAATGCCTCCTAAAAAACTATAAATAATAAATCTCCAAGGTAGGCCAGACAAAATTATTGGCATTATTCCGGAGAGCAAAACTATAGCTGAGGTGCCAAAATCTGGCTGAAGGAAAACTAAAATAAAGGCTACCAATGTCGTAACCAGGACAATTATCCAGTCTGATAATTTTATCTGTGGATTTCGTGTTAAGTATGCTGCTGCAGAAATAGGTAATAAAAATCTCATTAGCTCAGAAGGTTGAAACCCAATGAAACCTAAATTTATCCATCGATTCGTAGTTCCAGAATTGGGTAAAACTAAAACTAAAACCAAAAAAAAGAAACCTATCCAGACTGCGTTCAAATAAAAAGGTTCCATTTTTCTAAAATTAGACATTGCCGCAGTAATCATCAAGATTGCTCCAAGAAAAAAGTACATTGCTTGCCTTAAAACCAGTGTATAGGACCCACTAGCGCTATAAATCATCGCCAACCCAAAAAAACCCAGAAGAAAAACCGTAAGAACAATAGAATAATCAAAATTTAATAAATTTCTCCTTCGATTTAATTTGATATCTACTGAAAAACTTAATGGCTTATTCTGCATCAAATCCTCCTGTGTAAAAATTTATTGCTGATTTAACGATTGGGGCTGCAACTTCACTTCCTGATTCACCATTTTCTATGATGACCGCTACAACTAGTTTTGGATCTTCTAATGGTCCATAGCCAACGAAAAGAGCATGATCTCGTAATGCGGGGTTTTCACGAATTGCGTCGTATTCTTTACCCGGAAGAATACTTTTGATTTGTGCAGTACCAGTTTTACCTGCAATAACAGCTGAATTGGGATCAAAAATTTTATGAGCTGTTCCATTTCTTGCAGAAATCACATCAACTAGGGCTTGTTCCATTTTTTCCCAAGCTTTATTGTCAGAAAGTTGAATTTCAGCTATTTTTTTTGGTTCAAAGGATTTTTCGTCTTCCGGCTGTATAAATTGAGGCTGATAAATTACTCCTTTGTTTGCTAGACCTGAATAAGCCATCGCTAATTGAATTGGTGTGGCTAAAATATAACCTTGCCCTATTCCTAAATTTATTGTGTCGCCTTTGAACCAAAAATCTCCTTTGTAACCTAACTTCCATTTTTTATCAGGAAGAAGACCATTGGCTTCAAAGTCAGTTAGACCTGTTTTTTTACCAAATCCAAAACTGTCGAGCATTGGCCTTATCCCCGCTAAAGTTAAATCAAAAGCGATGGTATAAAAATATACATCAGAGGATTCTGCAATCGCTTTCCTCATGTCTACTCTTCCGTGTCCATTCTCTTTCCAGCCCCGATAAGGCCTTGGATCTCCCTCGACATAAAATTCACCATCGTCTTTAATTTTTTTATCCCAACTTATTACTTCGTTTTCTATCGCAGCTAGACCTACAAAAGGCTTCAAAGTTGATGCAGGAGGATATTGCCCAGAAATGGCTCTATTAAAAATTGGGCTTTCTTTATTTGAAAATAAACTTTCTACCTCATCGGTATCCACAATTGAATTTAATATATTTGGATTGAATGAGGGAGAGCTAATCAAAGCTCTAACCAAGCCGGTTTTTGGCTCCAAGGCTACTAGCGCACCTCTTCTATTTTCAAAAAGCTTAAAGAGATAGTCTTGCAATTTTTGATCAATAGTTAAGTAAATATCTTTACCGTCTTCTGCTCCTTGAGTGTCTAAAATCCTTACCAATTTTCCTTCAACATCTCTTTCTTGAGTTTGAATACCAGGTTTGCCTCTTAAAACGTAGTCAAACTCTTTTTCAATACCTGTTTTTCCAATTTGAGTGTTTTGTAGTTCAGCTAAAAGCTTTTCTCTTTTAATATCATCGGACGAAATATCTCCAACGTAACCTAACACGTGAGCCAAGGTCTCTTCATGAAGAACATACCTTTTAAGAGTAGCTTTTACTTCGATACCTGAAATTGAGTCTAGGTTTACTTTGGCTTTAGCAATCTGTTCTTCATTAAGAGCCTTCACCAAAGGAAAGGAATCAAATTTCTTTACTTTTTTTATACCCCTAGAGAAGTTTTCCTCCAAAAGTTCATAAGGCACATCTAATAAATTAGACAAAGTTAAAATGGTTTCGGCAGAATCTTCAATGTAGGCTGGAGTGACGTAAAGATCTCGCTGGACAATATTTTCTGCTAATAAAGTCCCATTTCTATCATATATGAAACCTCTTACAGGACTAATGGGTTTTTGATAAATCCTATTTGACTCAGCTATTGTTTGATATTTATCTCCTTGAAATAAAGTTAAATTCAAAACTTGAAAAAGTGATATTGAAAAAAGAAAAATAAAAGGTGATAAAAAAAATAAAGCCCTAGAATATTCTTCTCCTGTTTTGAATCTTTCTCTAGAAAAATTATTCATTTCAATTCAAAGCAGGATCCCAAAGACTTTCCAAATCATACAATGCTCTTGAGTCCTTAGACATAATGTTTATTACAAAATCACCCAAGTCTAAAAGAATCCATTCACTAGAGTTTTGGCCTTCAACCCCGCTGATTGATATTTTATTACTTTTCAAATCTTCTAATAATTTATCTTTTATAGCCGACATATGACGGGAAGAAGTTCCTGAAGTTATGACCAAAAAATCTGTAAAACTGTTTAATTTTGATAGATCCAAGAATATTGTATTTTGTGCCTTTATCTCTTCTAAACTATTTTGAATAATTTTTTTTGATTTTTTGGGCATTTAAACTTTAATAAAGAGATTTACTTGAGATGTATTCCAATACTTGATCATCAACTATGCCTTTTAGGTTTTCATTATTCTTTAATTTTAGTCTAACGTCTGTTGAAGATATGTTTATCAAATCGTTTTTTAAAATGAGAATTTTTCCATGACCAGAAAAAAAATCTTCATAATCAGGTGATATTTTACTTTCTAACTCCCTATTAAGTCCTAAACTGTCATTCAATTTTCTTTCCAAAACTAAAAGCGAACACAAAGACAAAATGTTTTCCCAATTTTTCCAAGTTGTAAAGCTATATAAAGAATCCAAACCTATAATTAAAGATAGATGTTTTTTGGGATAAATGTCTTTGAGGTATTTAAGCGTCTCGTAAGTATAGGATTTGGTTTTATTTTTTAATTCAATATCATTCAGCTTAATATTTTTATTTTGTTTAAAAGCTATTTCTAGCATTTTTAGACGATGCTTCTCGTCAGTTTGAATATCTTTGTTGTGAGGTGATTCATAATTTGGAATGACCTGGATTTCATCAATAATTTTTAGATCGCTGATGTATTTTAGAGATTGAGTGTGGCCTTTATGAACTGGATCGAATGCTCCACCAAAGATACCTAATCTTTTTATCATCAATTATGATCTAAGTTGTCCTTGGCCTTTAATTACAAATTTCTGACTTGTTAAGCCTTCCAATCCAACAGGTCCTCTAGCATGCAACTTATCCGTGGATATGCCTACTTCAGCTCCGAGTCCATACTCAAATCCATCTGCATAACAAGTTGGCAGATTATGCATAACCGATGAAGAATCAACTTCATTGAAAAAAATTTCTACCGCTGAAAAATTCTCAGAAACAATAGAGTCGGTATGACCAGAGCCATACTTATTTATATGCGAGATTGCCGCTTGAAGATCTGTAACAACTTTCACAGAAAGAATTGGAGCAAGATACTCTGTAATCCAATCATCATCTGAAGCAGATTTAACATCGATAACTTTTTTAGTTTTTTCACAACCTCTTATTTCTACGCCCAATTTATCCAACTCAGCTTTAATCTCTGGCAAAACTTTTGCTGCTACCTCTTCTGAAGTTAGCAAAGTCTCCATCGTTCCACAGATTCCGTAACGATATGTTTTTGCATTTACGGATATTTCTATGGCTTTTTTTAAGTCAGCATCCTTATCTATGAAGACATGACACAAACCTTCATAATGTTTGAGCACAGGAATTTTGGCTTCATCAGAAACAACTTTAATTAAACTTTTTCCGCCTCTAGGAATTAATAAATCGATATCTCCTTCCCGCTTAATCATTTCTCCTACAAGCTTCCTATCTTGATTTTTGATAAGCTGTATAGAGTATTTAGGCAATGATGCTTTATCCAAACCATCCTGCATGCACTCCTCAATTACAGCATTAGAATTAGCTGCTTCAGATCCTCCCCTTAAGATACATGCATTACCAGACTTCAAGCATAATGCAGATGCGTCTGCAGTAACATTTGGCCGAGATTCATAAATAATCCCTATCACACCAAGAGGAACACGCATTTTTGATACTTCGAAACCAGATGGCGAAGTGTGGGGTTGATCCGTTTGACCTACTGGATCGTCTAAATTTATGACTTTATCTAATCCAGAAATCATTGAAT
>CACOQX010000006.1 GCA_902629465.1 uncultured SAR86 cluster bacterium
TGTCTATTTTAGATATAGATTTTTCTAAACTTTTACTAGAAGAACAGAAAGATTCAAAAACTCTTCTTCAGGAATTTTTGCAGTCTCTAGACGAAGATTTGCCTGATTACATAACTACTGAAAAAAAACAAAACGGAGAAATTTATTTTGTCTCTAAGGTAACTTTGCCAATACATAATGTTTTTGGTGAAGGACAAGGAAAAAGTAAAAAATTAGCAGAACAAGAGGCCGCTTCTAACGTTTTAATGATGTTGAATAAAGATGGAAAATAAATTTGGTTTTGTTTCGCTATCAGGCCGAACAAATGTTGGTAAATCAACTTTGCTTAATGCTTTCTTTCAAAAAAAGATTGCCATTACTTCGAGAAAACCACAGACCACGCGCAATCGTATTTTAGGAATACTCACAGAAGAAAAATCTCAAATCGTTTTTCTAGATACTCCCGGAGTACATCTTGGATTTAAAAGGCAGCTTAACAAAGTCATGAATAAAATCGCCTCTCATTGCTATGAAGAGGTAGATCTTGTTCTCTTCTTGATTGATCGTTTTAAGTGGCAAAAGGAAGAAGAAAATATTCTCAAAAGTTTAAAAAACCTCAATAAGCCTGTTGTTTTAGTCATCAACAAAATAGATAGATTAAGAGATAAAACTAGGCTGTTAGCATTTGTTAAAGATATCAGTGAAAAATTTAATTTTCTATCTATTGTTCCGATTTCCGCATTGAAAAAAGATAATTTGATGGAATTAAAAAAAGTTATTCTAAATAATCTGGAAACTGGTCCGCATCATTTCCCAGAAGACTCTGTAACAGAGTTTTCAGATAATTTTTTTATTTCGGAAATAATTAGAGAAAAAGCAATCAATAGATTAGGCGACGAATTACCTTATCGACTAAATGTCGTGATTGAAAAAATTGATGATTCAAAAAAGCTTAAGACCATTTATGCAGCCGTCATCACTGAGTCTCAAAGTCAAAAAGGGATCATTCTTGGCAAGCAGGGCATTATGATTAAAGCCATCGGAACAGCTGCTAGAAAAGAATTGGAAAAAAAGTTTTCAAAAAAAGTGAACCTTCAACTTTGGGTTAAAGCCAACAAAAATTGGACAAACGACATCAACAAGTTAAAAAAATTTGGGCTTGGAGTTGATTTTTGAAATCTTTAGGCGCTAATGAATCAGAAGCAATTCTTTTACTTAGTAGAAAGTTTTCAGAAACCAGTCTGATCTGCGAGCTATTTACCAAAAAAAATGGCAGAGTTTCTGTCATAGCGAAAGGCGCACGATCAAAAAGGAATAAATTTCAAAATGTTGCCGCTCCAAATATTCTAGCTAACGTTAATTATTCTGGTAGAAGCGAACTAAAGACCTTAACTTCTTGGGAAGAAATCAAATACTTTCAAATACTTGGAAAAAATTTAAAAATTTTACTTTATCTCAACGAATTGATTTTCAAATTAATAGAAAAGGAAGCAAAACAAGAAAAAATTTTTAATGCCGTAATTGATTTTTACAAAATCTTAGAATTAGGAGAAGCTAAAAATATTGAGATATCTTTAAGAGAGCTTGAATATTTTTTAATCTGTGAACTAGGTTATGGATTTAATTTTCAGGTTGATGACAAAGGCAAAGAGATACAAAAAGATGGAATCTATTATTTTCATCCAGCTCAAGGATTTTCAGAAAAACCTTTAAATAATTTTTTAAAAGTCTCTGGAATTGATATCATAAATTTTACCAATGGAAAAATCACTTCTGCTTCAGCAAGAAGTAAAATAAAAAAAATCATGCAACTTGCTATCTCTTATATTGCTGAAAAACCTATGAATGCGGGAACAATATATAATGACTAAATTAAGAAGCGGAATAGATCTGGTAAAGGTCTCAAGACTAGCAAAGGCTTATGAAAACTTTGGTCTTAGATTTTTGCACAGAATATACGACAACCTTGAAATCGAACAATTTCAAAAAAAATCTTCTAGAGCTAAACCTTTCTTTTTAGCAAAAAACTTTGCTGGTAAAGAAGCTGTATCAAAAGTCATAGGTTATGGCTTTACCAATGGCGTCAGGCCAAAAGACATTGTGATACTCAGAAAATATGGCAGCCCAAAAGTAAAACTCAATGGAAGAGCTAAATTATTAGCAAAAGAGCAAGGGCTTAAAGATATTTCCCTTAGCCTAAGCGATACCGAAGAACACGCGACTGCGATGGCTGTAGCAATCACAGAATGAATCTCATTATTTTAGGCCCACCTGGAGCTGGTAAAGGAACTCAAGCAGCTTTCATTGCCTCAGAAAAAAAAATACCGCATATCTCTACAGGTGATATGTTACGAGAAGCCATTAAGAATGGAACAGAATTAGGCTTGCAGGCAAAGGCAGTAATGGATGCTGGGAATTTGGTTTCTGATGAGCTCATCATCGAATTGGTCAAAGAGAGGATTTCACAAGACGATTGTAAAAATGGTTTTTTATTTGATGGTTTTCCTAGGACAATACCTCAAGCTGAAGCACTTCAGAAAAATAACGTTGACATAAATGGAGTCATAGAATTAGTTATTGCAGATGAAGAAATTATCAAAAGAATGTCTGGTCGAAGAATCCACTTAGCGTCAGGTAGAACATACCACGTTGATTTCAATCCACCCATAAAACCTGGACTGGACGATGAAACGGGCGAGGAACTTATCATTAGAAAAGATGATGAGCCAGAAACAGTCAAAGATCGTCTTAAAGTCTATTGGACTCAAACTCAACCGTTGATTGAATATTATTCAAACTTTAAAAACGTTTCAGATTTCAAGTATCTTACTGTTGATGGCACTTTATCCGTTGAGGAAATTAAAAATAATATTAAAGACTTTTTATCTCAGTAAATGACCAACATTTTAGCTATTGAAACCTCTTCGGTTTATTGTTCAATTGGCTTAGCTAAAAATAAAGAAATATATATCGAGCATTCTCAGGAAGAAAATACTCACGGTAAAAATATTTTTGGTTTTATCGATAACCTCCTTAAAAAATCTCAACTTGAAAAAGAAGACCTAGACTTCATTGCCTTGAGTGTCGGCCCAGGATCTTTTACAGGGTTAAGGGTAGGGTGTTCTGTAGCGCAAGGCCTTGCTTTTGGTTTGCAAAAGAAAATTTTACCTCTTTCTAGTCTTGTGATTTTAGCTCAAACTGTTTTTTTAGAACACAAAGCCAAAGAACTTTTTATTGTCAAAGAAGCACATATGAACGACTTATATGTTGGAAAATTTATAAGAACAAATAATGATGTAGCTCTTCCTTTAATTAACGATACTGCTATTAAGAAAACAGAACTTTCTGATTTTATTTCTTCAGATAACAAGGAAGTCATCTGTAGCGATTGTCATGAGTTTTTTGACTACTTAATTAAACCTAGCCTATTAGAAACAAATAATCATGCAAAAGGTTTATTACACTTAGCCTGTAATCTCGATGATTTAGATACCAGATTGAAAAATCCTGAAGAGGTATATCCTACTTATCTTTCAGGCACCGAACAATGGAAGAGAGTTAAATAAATGGAAGTTTTGCAAATTCTAATTTTGTCAATCATACAAGGCTTGACTGAATTTTTGCCTATTTCTAGCTCTGCGCACTTAATAATAACTTCCTCAATCTTAGGTCAAGAGACCCAATCAATTACTATTGATATTTTTGCTCATGGTGGCAGTTTATTTGCAGTAATTATTTATTTTAGAGCAGAACTAACTGACGCTTTACAAGATTACAAATTATCTTCAAGCGATTCTTTTTTAAATAAATTATTGCTTGGATCCTTGCCAATATTAATTACAGGATTTTTATTAAGAGATTTCATTTCAGAAAATTTAAGGACACTAGACATTGTTGCGCTATCAACTATTTTTTTTGGCATTCTTCTTTGGATTGCTGATAGAGACTCAAAAGAAGAAATGGCTTATGAATCAGTAACTTTTAAACATGCTTTTTTCATTGGTTTAGCTCAATGCTTGGCTTTGATTCCAGGAACCAGCCGTTCGGCGATCACAATAATTTGTGCTTTATTTTTGAGCTATTCTAGAACGGTTGCCTCAAAGTTTGCTTTTATGCTTGCAATACCTACTTTGGGTTTTATTTTCTTTTCTGAAATTATCGCCTTAGGATTTACCTCATCAGAAATAAATTGGCTTGATGTTCTTTTGGTTTCAACCTTTTCTTTTTTGAGCTCTTACTTATGCATCGGAATTTTTTTAAATCTTATCGAAAGAATAGGCTTTACACCTTTTGTCGTCTATAGAGTTTTGCTGGGGATTTTTTTACTTTTTTTAGCCTACTAATTGTCTTTTGATGCTCCACCCACTATATTTTTGAACCACATAAAAGATATAGGATATAAATCTAACGATTCCAGGAATCTTTGTTTCTTCTGCAAAAACTTCTCTTTTTAATAAGCTTTCATACCAATCATTAACATTGGGATGAAGAATATGTATTGGATATCTTGCAGCCTTAAGTCTTGAAACATAAATAAACCATGCAATATCGGGCAAGGTTAGTTCGTTGCCCAAAATGTAGGTATGGTGAGTAAGTTTTTCATTGATTTCATCAAGATGCAGTTTGAGATTGAGTAAAGATTTGGTTGCAACTTCGTCTGTGATCCCTACTTTTTTATAATTCTCCCAAAACTTTCTATTTGCGTCGTCTTCTGAATCCTGATTCCCATGCAAGGTAGCCTTTGATTCGGATTTTTCTTGAATTTTTACGTTATTCAAAAATTTTGGAACTAAGAATTTAAAAGTAACATTTCGGATATCTAAATGAAGGTCATTTTCTTCAATCATCATCTGATTTATCTCTTCTTCTTTTTCTGCAGGTATCAAAGTCATGGCAGGGAATTTATTGTCTAAATACTTAAGGATGTCATTACTCTCGATATGAACCTCTCCGTCATCAACCAAAACAGGAACCAACGATCTTGGAGTAATGCCTTGAAAGTAAGGAGAAAAGTTTTCTTTTTTTTGAAGATTAATATGATGGCCTGTGTAATCTATATTTTTTAGACCCATAAAAATTCTTGTTTTCATTGAACAAGCAGAAAAAGTGAAATGAAAGAGATGGATTCCTTTCCAAGAAAGGACTTCTTTTGTTTTAATATCTTCTTGTCTGAGTTTAACCATTTTTTTTTACTAACATGAATAATTTTACAGAAAGAAAGCCATTTGTATCTTATCTTTCGAAAAGTGAAATCAGATTTGCAGAACAATTTGCTTCAAAACATGGTTTGCAATTTATCACACCGAGAAACTTAAGGATCTCCGATATACACAAGCAAGTCATATGGGCATCAGCCAAAAACCTTGCATTGCAAGATTTGGCAATAAAGAACTCAAAACCTTTTGTCATCGATTACAAGGACTTTAAAAAAATTATGGCCAAATCATCTTTGCTAAAGAAATGTTTTTCCAAAAAAGATATTGGGAGAAAGGTTATTGATATGACTGCAGGATTTTGCATAGATGCTTTAGAAATAAGTTTCCTTGGTTATTCAGTCACTGCTATAGAAAAAAAATCTTGGCTGTATGAATTTACAAATCAATGTCTGCAAAATTCAAAGCATAAAGATTTGAAACATTCCATTAATCGAATAGATTTTCTAAACGGCGATTCTTTGGATCTCATAAAAAATTTTTCAGATCATGAGATTGTCTATCTGGACCAAATGTTTGAACAAAAAAATGATGCAAGAGCCAAAAAAGAAATACAATTTTTAAGAAATTTAGATTTTGAAGAATTTGATTTAATGAGATTTAAAAAGTCTCTGAAACATAACAATTTCAAGAAAATTATTTACAAATCAGCTCTGCATAGCAACATGAGCACGCTTATTAATTTAAAGCCTTCCCGTGTTATCAAAGGCAAAGCATTTAAATACAATATATTTACCGTAGACCAGGAGAACGAATGAATTATCAAAAAGATGTATCTAACTTTATGATCTTAGGAGAACAAAAAATATCTTCAGATCTTAATCTTAATAATAAGCAAACTCAGCTTTATATGAATTTGATCAAAGAGGAGTTTGAAGAGACCGCGAAAGCATTTGATGAAGAAGACTTGATTGAGGTTGCTGATGGTCTTGCAGATATGGTTTGGGTCATTATGGGTATGTGCAATAGTGCGGGCATAGATTTTGATAAGATTTGGGAAGAGGTGAAAAGCTCAAATATGAGTAAATTTGTTGATGGAAAATTCATTAAAAATGACGCTGGGAAGATTATGAAGCCAGAGACATATTTCAAACCAAACATCAAAAAAGCTTTGGGTTTATAATTCATGCCGCCTTGAAGGCGGCATGTTTTGGGGGAGATTATTCTGTAATTAATTCTCCTGAATTAATTTGAATAACTTTTGCTTTTTCTGACTCTGGAATAATCCTTTCTAGATTTATCTTTAATAAACCATTCTTTAGATCGGCTGTTTTTACAACAACTTCAGGCGCAAGAGAGAATTGCAATTTAAAGGCCCTCGCAGCAATACCTTGATGTAAGACTTCTCCAGAAGAATTTTTAGAACCTTCGTGAGTTATGCTCAAGTTATTTTCCTTAGTTTCGACGGTTAAATCGTCTTCGCTAAGTCCTGCAACTGCTACCTCGATGGTAATATCATTCCCTTCGCGTTTGATGTTGTAAGGCGGATAAGACCTTGAATCTTCTCCTATTTCACTGAATGTTCTCAATGAATCAAACAAACTATCAAATCCTAAAAACCTCGTTGAGAAAAAAGGATCTGATAAATTTAATAAACTATTTTTCATAATAAACTCCTTAAAATTTAAGCAAGTTAATAAAAAGACACCTCATTCAAGCATGTCAACCCATGGAAAGATCCCATCACGGCAATCTTTCTCAATATTTATATGGGGGTATTTTTTATCTTTTCAAGACTTTAAGGAGTGTTTTTGGAAAGTTCTTTCAGCCAATTTGGCTCTAAAAACTTATTGGCATCTTTTTCTAATCGTTGAGTTATTCTTGTGGGATAAAGCATTCCCTTATCATCCTCGCGGACATATTTATTTTCTATTAACCGATTTAAGAAAACATCAAACATCCATTTTTCTGAAAATTCTGGCGTAAGTCTTGCTTGAGTTTTTTCTAAATTTTTGAGTACTTCTAGAGAATTTCTTTCCAATTCATTTTTTGAAATATGTTCAGCTGAATTTTTCCATAATTGGGAAATCAGAACGTAAAATCTATCAATGGATGGTTGAACAAGTCTTCCCAGCGATTGAGTTTCATAAAATTCCTTTGATTTAAAATCAGGCCTTCTAAAAACTTTGGAATCTTCAAGAATGAGATTTTTATTTATAAGTTTGTTAAGTTTTAACTCAATTATTTGATCCAAATCGTCCTCATCCCATTTAAGAAAAAATTCTTCTTTTAAAAACGGATAAATCATTTTTATGGACTGCAATAAATCTTCCTTAATTATTTCTTTTTGATACTGAAAAAAACCACATATTAGTGACTCAAAAATAAGCAAGTGAGAAATATTATTTCTGTAAAAGCTAAGTTTAGCCGCCTCTAAATTTGTCAAAGAAATTCTGTCGTTTATGTCTTCCTTAGAAAGGAAACCCAACTTTCTCATTTGATCAATTATTTCCTCTCCAGTTTTTTCACAAATCAAAGTTTTGGCAGAATATTTATCCTCTTCAAGCAAGTACTTCAATAATTTAATACTTGAAACAAGTTCTCGTTTTGAGATAGAGAAACCATCACTGTTCAAAATTGCCAAAGAAAATAACGCAGTAGATGTCACAACAGTTGAGTCGTTGATATTTGTCATGATTTTCTTACCAAGAACAGGAGTAACTTTGAAGAGCCAATCCTTCTCAGATGAATAATCACTCAGTGGATATTCTTTTAAAAGGGTATTCAAATTTATAGGCTCTCCAAATTGCAAATAAGCCTCTCCAAGATAATTTCTAAAATCTCTAAATACCGAAAAAATATCTTTTAAATTTTCTTTTTTCTTCTCTGCACCCATTACTTCATTAATATAAGAATTTCCTTCAAGGACTTTTTCATAGTTAATAGAAATAGGTACGAAACTAACTTGTTTTTCATCCATACCCAAGAAGGATCTTAGAATCATCGAAATAATCCCGGGTCTTGGCGGCATTAATTTTCCTGACCTAGATCGACCCCCTTCCGGAAAAAATTCAATCGAATGACCTCTTTGCATCAACTTTCTTAGATGCTCATAAAATACAACAGAGTAAAGACGATTATTGCTAAAAGACCGCCTCATAAAAAAAGCACCTCCTTTTCTCAAAAGTGGGCCTACCAGCGGTAAATTTAAATTTTTACCAGCGACGATTTGAGGCAGCATCAAGTCTTTGTAGTAAAGCAAATAAGATAAAGCTAAATAATCAATATGAGAACGATGACAAGGTGAAAAAATTAGAGAGGTGCTGGGCGCAATTTTTCTAATTTCTTCGAAATTCAATACTTCCAAGTTCTCATATCTCGAGTTCCAGAACCAACTAAGGCCTCTATCGTAAAGATAAATAAATGGATAAGACATATCCGAACAAATTTCCCATACATATTTACTAGCTTTTTTTCTTAATTGAGCTATTTTTTTAGGACTGCCTTCAGATTCAGATTCAATAAAACTTTTAATCGAATTAGAATTTAGAATACTAGTTACCAATGTTCTTCTATTGGAAATATCTGGTCCTAAATGAGCTTTTCGATTTTGTCTGAATCTAGCTCTCAAAAGCCTTTCAGTTTTTAAAACAAGATTTTTATCTGATTCTGGACTATTGAAAATTTCATCCACTTCAAGAGGTTTGTGAAAAAATATTTTCACATTCCTACCATTAAATAAAAGTTTGAATAAGTTTCTGATAAAACTAGTTCCTTCCCAAGATTCTCTAAACAAAAGCTTTAGCCAGTTATCCTGTCGTTCCGGTGATTTTCCCCAAAAAACGTCTACCGGAATGATGATTGCTTTTTTTGAAAAATTTCTATTTTCAGCAAGGATTCCCAATTCTTTTGGGTGCATTCTTTTTGGAGTCTGCCATGGAAATTTTCTTTTTGGATTTCTAATTTGAAAATAATTTTTTTTAATTGGAGATTTTTCATTTTTTAAATCAAGTCCAGTTAAATTTTTTTGCTTAGTAAGGATTTTTAAAGCTTGATAATCTATTCTTGAGGTTGAGGAAAGTGCGTAGATAATGTCTTCATTTTTCAAAAGTAATTCGGTTTTTTTCGATTCACTCTCGTGATTAGCTTTGATTAGAAAATTAAACATTAGAAGTCATTCCTTCTTTATAGTGATAAGATGCGAATTTTAACAAAACAAATCTTATTTTTAATGAATTTTACTCTGTAATATAGCCGGAGTGGCGGAATTGGTAGACGCGTTCGATTCAAAATCGAGTGCCCACAAGGCGTGAGAGTTCGAGTCTCTCCTCCGGCACCAAAGGAGAATTTAATATGAAAGAAACCGAAATAGTCATGGCTCAACAAACGCCAAGTTTTTTTGGCCCTCAATTAATTTTATTAATTGGTTTTGTCGCCATAATGTATTTTTTAATCATCAGGCCCCAAAACAAAAGGCTCAAAGCTCAAAAAGAAATGATTGAGTCACTCTCTGTGGGAGACGAAGTGATTGCTTCGGGCGGTATGGTCTGCGTTATTACAAAGATGAATGATGACTTTTTAACCGTACGAGCCAATGACACAGTTCTTACAATCCAGCGAGAATCTGTAAGTAACGTTTTGCCAAAAGGAACAATTAAATCTCTCTAAAAAGTGCTCAGATTTCAGCTCTGGAAAATATTAATCATAGTGTTTGTCGTCACCATTGGCATTACTTATGCTTTACCTAATTTTTATCCGCCAAGTCCAGCAGTTCAAATCACTTTGGATAGTTCTTTGGGAAAAATATCTCCTAATATTGCAAAGCGAATTGAACAACTAGCAATAGACACAGAAATCAGTTTCTCCTCCAATCTTACTGAAGAGCTTGATGGTTACGACTCAATTTTATTTAAGGCAGAGAATTATCAAGATCAAGTTAAGCTAAAAGAATATTTAGAACAAAATTTAGAGAGAGAATTTATAATAGCTTTGAATTTAGCTCCAAATACACCTACCTGGTTGTCAGATATTCAAGCTTCGCCAATGAAATTAGGCTTAGATCTTAGGGGAGGAGTTCATTTTTTAATGGAAGTAGACTCCGAGTTACTCATTTCAACTCGCTTGGAATCCTATTTGGCTGATATCAAAAGAAAACTTCGAGAAGAGCGAATTGGAATTAGTCGTTCTGAAATTGCTGAAAACAGAATAATTTTCACCACAAGAACGGATGCTACAGATCAGTTAGACGACTATTTAGAAAGTAACATCGATCTTGAGTATAGAAAGCAAGGCAATAACCAATTTATTGTCGAGTACAACGAGCAAGGCCTTGATGATTTAATTGACTACGCTGTTTCCCAAAATTTAGTGACTCTAAGAAATAGAGTCAATGAGCTTGGAATCTCCGAGCCTGTTGTAGTTCGTCAGGGAAAAAATAGAATTTCTGTTCAACTGCCAGGTGTCCAAGATACTGCTGAAGCTAAAAAAATCATTGGGAAAACTGCAAATTTAGAATTTCGTCTCGAGGCTGAATCAAATAGTTTGCTATCTAGAACTGATCAATTTGATTTTTCTGGACAACGTGTGAGGTTATTGAAGCAGGTCATCATTACCGGTGACAAAGTAGCAGATGCCAGCGTTGGCTATGATGAAAGTGGGTTTCCACAAGTAAATATTTCTTTAGACGGCGAGGGCGGAACAAAAATGCATCGTTCAACCAGAAACAACGTAGGCAGAAAGATGGCAGTAATTTTTGTTGAACGCAAAATCAAAACATCCAATACAAGCGATGAAATAGAAAGTTACTTTGATAAAAGAATCATCAGTTTAGCAACTATTCAATCCGCTCTTGCAAACCAATTTAGAATTACCGGCTTAGATAGTCCAAATGCCGCTTCTGAATTGGCTTTGCTCTTGAGGGCAGGGGCATTAGCTGCACCAATGAATTTTGTTGAGGAAGGCACAGTTGGCCCATCTTTAGGGGCTGACAACATTCGCGTTGGGGTTCAATCTTTGGTACTAGGGCTGTCTTTAGTTCTGATTTTCATGATTTTTTACTACAAAGTTTTTGGTGTCATTGCCAATATTGCAGTCGCATTAAATATCGTTCTGATTAGCGCCATTATGTCAATTTTATCAGCAACCTTAACGCTGCCTGGCATTGCAGGAATTGTTTTAACAATTGGAATGGCGGTTGATGCAAATGTCTTAATTTTCTCTAGAATCAAAGAAGAATTAAAAAATAGACTTAAACCTTTAGATGCAATAAACGCAGGATATGATCGTGCATACATCACTATTGTAGATGCAAATTTAACTACTTTGATAGTTGCACTGATTCTTTATACGATTGGTACAGGACCCGTGCAAGGCTTTGCGATAACCTTATCGGTTGGAATTTTAACTTCGATGTTTACCGCTATCTTAGTTACAAGATTTTTAGTTTGGTTAATTTATCGAAATAGAAAACATCTCGAAACGCTATGGATATAAAATGCAAATAAATTTCATGCGACCAAGGAAGATAGCATCAACGTTATCAATTTTATTAGTTGTCCTTTCAGTTTTTTCTCTTTCTTTTAAAGGATTGAATGCTGGATTGGATTTTACCGGCGGCACTTTGATTGAGATCAAGTTGTCACAATCAACCAATTTAGAAGAAATTAGAGAAGTGCTTGGTTCTAGAATAGAAGATGATTTTCAGGTCTCTTATTTTGGTTCAGAGCAAGATGTTCTGATTAAGATTCCAGGTGGTTCAGAAAATAATTTATCGGATGAGATAGTTACTGCATTAAAAAATTCATTTCAGTTCGATTTAAGACGAAAAGATTTTATTGGCCCTCAAATAGGAGAAGAGTTAAGAGATCAAGGAGGTCTGGGAATACTAGCAGCTATGTTGGTAATGATGGTCTACATCATGTTTAGATTTCAATTCAAGTTTGCCATCGGTGCTCTCTTAGCTTTGATTCATGACGTTTTGATTGTGTTAGGCTTTTTTTCGATATTTTATATTGGTTTTAATTTGACAGTCTTAGCAGCCATTCTCGCTGTAATTGGTTACTCTTTGAACGATACAATCGTAGTATCAGATAGAATAAGAGAGAATTATAGAAAAAAAAGAAAGTCAGATAACGTTGATGTGATCAATAGATCTCTAAATCAGATGTTGGGAAGAACCTTGATTACTTCTTTGACAACTTTACTAGTTTTATTCGCACTTCTTATTTTGGGCGGTGATTTCATTCAAAATTTTGCGATTGCTTTGATTTGCGGCGTCATTGTTGGTACTTATTCATCAATTTATGTTCTTTGTAATAATTTGATATTAATGAATTTAAATTTTGAAGATCTCGCTATTAAAAAGAGCGAAACTTATGATGATGGCATGCCTTAAAAAAAGGGAGGTCCGAAGACCTCCCTTTGGGTTCTAAGACATAAGTAAAATCAATACAGTTGAGATTAAAAACAATCCAATTATTGCGTCGATTTTACCAAGCTTTTGATGTCTTGCTTTATACATCTCTGACACCACGATACCATTTAGGATAAACAGTAGTAGATGTCTTTCTGTTTTCAGAATCTATTGCATCATGCCTTATTCCACGGTAAATGCCTGAAGAAATAACTTTTTGTTCCTTCGCAACATTTTGTGGAGTTTGTTTGATACCTCTGTAGTACATCGGTTTGACCTCCAGTTTTCGTTTCGATTTCGTACATACGCTTCCCAGCGTACACCCTTCTCAACGCGTTCCTTCGGTAAAACTTTCGGTCTCTTTCCCCTTACGGGTACTTGCTTACCTATCTTTTCAGATAGAGGTTTTCAGGTTTTCCTACTTCCGTTCAATGCACTAAAAAAGGGCACTGAATGAACGATTTAAGTGCATTTTATCAAAAAAAGCAGAAGTTTGTAAATATTCTAGATAAAAGATTTTTCAATTTCTTTATTGATTGCTTTCACACATGACATGTTACCGGCAACTATACTATGCGACGAGAAGACGTTCTCATCTCCGTTGAAATCATTTACAAAGCCTCCAGCTTCCATAACTAATAACGCGCCAGCAGCAAAGTCCCAAGCTTTCATGCCATATCCTAAAAATGCATCAAGCTTCCCAGAAGCAACAAAAGCCAAATCTAGCGCTGTTGATCCAGTTCTCCTTAGCGTTAAAGAATTTGAATAAAGATTTCTTATTAAAGTAAGTTGATCAAATTTTGGTTCAAGATTAGGTCCGCCATGAAAAGAATTACATATTAAAGAATTTTTTAAACCCTTAATTTCAGAAACTCTAATACGAGTTTTATTAAGAAAAGCTCCTTTTCCTTTCGAGGCATAATATTCATCATCTCTAGAAAGATCATAAATTAATCCATGCTCTATTGAGTCCTTATAAAAACACGCAATAGAAATTGAGTAAAAGGGAAAATTATGGATAAAATTTGTGGTTCCATCCAAAGGGTCTATAACCCAATGATAATCCGCATTCTTATTACCTCGACGACCAGATTCCTCACCTTCAAATGAATGGTCAGGAAAGGAGGTCTTCAGAGTATCAATGATTATATTTTCTGCAATAGTATCTACTTGAGTCACAAAATCAGTAGGTCCTTTCTCAAAAACATTTATCTTGTCCCTGCGTCGAGAAAATTTATGTATCTCCTTTGCTGCTAGTCTAGCGGCATTGATCGCAATAGTAACTTTTGGTTCCATGGTTTTTTTTAAGGAAAGAATTGTAAACTATAAAGGTGTCTGATTCTTCACTTAAAAATAAATTTGATTTCATTTTGGTTGAACCCTCTCATCCTGGAAACATTGGAGCTGCTGCAAGAGCAATCAAAAACATGGGGTTCACAAATCTTTCTTTGATCAATCCAAAGGATTTTCCAAATGACGATGCCTTTTATAGGGCCAAAGGTGCAAAAGACATTTTAGAAAATGTAAAAATCTATGAAGATTTATCCAATGCTTTGAAGGATTCAACTTTGATATTTGGAACAAGTGCAAGAACCAGAACTATTCCTTGGCCAACGAAGATTTCATCTGAATTGAGTATTGTTTTAAAGAAAGCTTTGGAGAGCAGCAATGCAAAAGTTTGTCTTGTTTTTGGAAGAGAAATCAGCGGTCTGAGTAATGAAGAGCTACAAATGTGTGATTATCATATCAAGATTCCAACTGATGAGGATTTCTCATCTATAAATTTGTCTCATGCAGTTCAAATTATTTCTTATGTGTTGAAGATGGAAATAGATAGCATCGATTTGCCACCAGAGATGGAAAACGAATCTCCAACGTTTCAAGAAAATGAATACTTAATAGACCATTTCGATGAAGTCATGAAAAAAATGGATTTTTACGATCAAGAAAATCCTAAGCAAGTAAAAACAAGAATGCGAAGACTTATTAAACGGCTTCAACCTGATAAATTAGAAACGGGGATCCTTAGAGGATTTTTAGCTAAAATCGAACAAATACTTAACAAAAAAAATTAGTCTGATAAAATCATCCACTTTCTGTGTCCCCTTCGTCTAGCGGTTAGGACACCGGGTTTTCATCTCGGCAACAGGGGTTCGATCCCCCTAGGGGACGCCAAGAATTTTCTCTTGGCAAAAACATCTGCATTGCTTTTTATTGGTGCAAATGGTTTATCTAAATATCTCTTTTTGAAAAGTTTTAGTGCAAAACACCATATTTTTGTTCTTTTAACTTCTAATTTAGCTTGTTTACAACGCTCTATAATTTCATAGATTAATCTTTAATTAGGTGAAGATATGAAACTTTTAACAATAGTCGTTAAGCCGTCCAGATCCGATGGGGTAAGGCGTGCTTTATCAACCATTGGTACAGGTGGAGCTACAATCATTTCTGCTCAAGGTTTTGGAACCCAAAAAGGACATTCTGAAACTTATCGTGGTGCTAGTTATGAAGTAGATACAAAACCTAAAACGATGTTTCAAGTAGCTTGTAAAGACGATGACGTCGAAAACATCATCCGAGCCGTGCGAGAAGTTGCAAATACCGGTGAGATAGGTGATGGCAAGATTTTTGTAACAGAACTTAACGATGTCGTTCGCATCAGAACAGGTGAAACTGGTGAGGACGCTATAAAGGAGAATAGCAATGAGTGAATTAGAGTATGCTTTGAATACTTTTTATTTATTAATCTCTGGAGCCTTCGTAATGTGGATGGCTGCAGGATTTACCATGTTAGAAGCCGGTTTAGTTAGATCTAAAAATGTATCAGAAATTGTTACAAAAAACTTAGGTCTTTACTCTATCGCATGTGTCATGTACCTAGTATGTGGTTTCTTTTTAATGTACCCAGGTGATAGCGTGTACAACGCATACTTCCCAATGATAGGAAGTACTTGGGGTATTTCTTTAGGAGGCTTAACTTTCAATACCGATTTGGGTTATTCAGATGCTGCTGACTTTTTCTTTCAGGTAGTTTTCGTTGCGACAGCAATGTCAATTATTTCTGGAGCAGTTGCAGAGAGAATGAAGTTAATTCCGTTTTTCTTATTCGCCATAGTTTTAACGGGCTTTATCTACCCAGTTCAAGGTTACTGGAAATGGGGTGGCGGTTGGTTAGACGCTATTGGTTATTCTGATTTCGCAGGATCGGGTGTTGTTCACTTATGCGGTGCAGCTGCTGCTCTTGCTGCGGTAATTATTCTTGGCCCAAGAACTGGAAAATACGGTTCCGATGGATCCGTTAAAGTTATGAGAGGTTCAAATATTCCAATCGCAGCCTTAGGTGCACTAATCCTTTGGTTAGGTTGGTTTGGTTTCAATGGTGGTTCTCAATTAGCTGTCAACGACGCTGCAAATGCAAATGCTGTTGCTCAAGTCTTTTTAAACACAAATGCTGCTGCTGCAGGCGGTGTAATAGGCGCATTGCTAATAGCAAAAGTTTTAACTGGTAAGGCTGATGTAACAATGGCCATTAACGGCGCCATTGCGGGTTTGGTTGCCATTACAGCAGCACCAGACACTCCTTCAGGCGGATTAGCTACAATCATCGGGTTTATCGGTGGAATAATCGTCTACCTCTCAGTAGTCTTCTTAGACACAGTTCTTAAAATAGACGACCCTGTAGGTGCAATTTCTGCTCACGGTACAGTTGGTATTTGGGGAATCATGGCGACACCTCTATCCGGTGCTGGAGCATTTGGTACTCAAGCAATTGGAGCTATTTCGATTTTCCTTTGGGCTTTCATCTGTACTGCAGGCACTTTACTAGTGCTAAATGCAATTGTAGGCATAAGACCTTCAGAGGAAGAAGAAACTTCAGGACTAGACGCTTCAGAAATTGGAGTGGAGGCTTATCCTGAATTTGCAGATTAATTAATTATCCTCCCTCTAAAAGCAGGTAAGGAAACTTACCTGCTTTTTTTATATAATCTCTCATGCCTTTCGTTTTCTATTTATTGGTATTTTTTTCTAGTTTTTCCTTTCTTACAGAAACGAACGAAGAATTAACTGTCTCTACCATTCAGAATTGGAATTTCAAGCCTTCCTCAGAAACAATCTCCTCTGACGAAATTAGATTTTTAAATGTCACTCACAATAAAGAGCTTTTCAATGCATCTGCAGGTAGCTGGATTAGTAGAGGATCTGGTCAAGAAAGTTTAATTTCTTTGAGATCTCCAGTATTAACCGGCTCAGGAGCGTGCGGTTCTTTCTTGATCTTGGAGGATGGTTTGCCAATCAGACCGGCTGGATTTTGCAATGTTAATAATTTATTTGAAGTTTCTACAAATTTAGCTTTTAAGGTTGAAATTTTAAAAGGTCCATCTAGTGCTAGATTTGGGGGAAATGCTTTGCATGGGGCAATCAATTTTCAATCTCTCAAAGTTGATGCAGATAAATTTCTAAAGACAGAAGTAAATGATGATGAGTCTTTCAAAGCCTCTTTTCAATATCATGAAACAACCGACTGGTCCTTGGGAGTTGCTTTGGATAGAGATCGAGGATTTAGAGATTCTAGTGGCTTTGACCAACAAAAATTGGCTTTTAAATCAAAAAATAACACTAAGAATTGGCAAGCTACAACACATTTAAACCTTACCAACATCAATCAAGAAACGGCAGGCTATATCAGCTCTTATAAATCAGATTTAAGATTAACGAACGCAAATCCAGAAGCATATCGTGATGCCAAGTCACTCCGCTTAAATACCCTTTTAACTCAAATAAAAGATAATTTCGAATTTCAATTAAGACCCTACCTAAGGTATAGCAAGATGGATTTCATCCAGCACTATTTACCGGGCAAGCCTGTAGAAAAAAATAGCCAAACCAGTTCCGGTTTGAATTTTTTAATGGACGTGAAAAGCTTTCTTGATCACAAACTTTCTTTTGGAATTAATTTTGAAATGGCTGGAGTTCAATTAGAAGAATTTCAAAAGAATAAACTAACAACCAGCTCAGCTTTTAATAATGCGGTAAGACCTCAAGGCCTGCATTACGACTTTGAAGTCGACACAAATTTAATTGCTATGTTTTTATCTCATGAATTCACAATTGATAACGATTTTAAAATATTTTCTAATGTAAGAACTGAAAAACTCAACTACGATTACGATAATCTCATGCTTGACGGCAGAACCAAAGCCGATGGTTCGGCATGCGGATTTGGCGGATGCTATTACTCAAGACCTGCCGATACTGACATTTCGTTTTCCGATAATTCGTTTAGGTTTGGCTTTTCTAAGAAAGTAATGACAAACGAATTCTTTTTGCAGTACAGCAAAGGTTTTAGACCGCCTCAAATAAATGAGCTATTTAGACTACAAAAAGCACAAACTTTGGCAGATTTAAGTTCTGAAAAAATAGATTCCCTAGAATTTGGAATTCTTTCAAATGGAGATAATTTTTTAAACAAATTTGTTCTATTTTCTTCCAATAAAAATAATTATATCTTTAAAGATAATGATGCATCATCCGTAACTGGAGGAAAGTCAAAGCACCAAGGTATTGAAATTTCCGGGTCTGTGGATGTAACTCCTATGCTCATGATTAAATATGCTTGGAGTTTCGCTGAACATGTTTATGATTATTCTTTTTCATCCATTGGGGTTTATGAGGGTAACTTAATTGATACGGCACCTAGAGTGCAAGGCAGTATATTTTTAAACATCTTTCCGCTTGATAAGCTGACCCTTCAAATCGAAGAAGAATACTTAGGTAAATACTTTACCGATCCTGCAAACCAATATAGCTATCCCGGACATTATTTGACCAACTTTAGAGGTTTTTACAATTTGACTTCAAAGCTTGATATCAACTTTAGTATTCTCAACGTATTCAATAAGCGCTATGCCGAACGTGCTGATTACTCCTCTTTTTCTGGACAAAGATATTTTCCAGGTCTTCCGTTACAATGGCGATTCGGATTTAGTTATTCTTTTTAAATAACTCATATCCAACACTTTTTTAGCATGCAAGAATCTACTGCTCCTACAGATATTGACGATGAATCAACCGAAAAGGTAGCTAGTCCTGAAACACTTTCAGTTTGGGGCCTTGCATGGCCATCTATATTAGCAAATATTCTTTATGCTTCTGTTGGTGTAGTTGCATTAAAAGCAGTAGGAAATTTAGGCACAGATGCTGTTGCTGCTGTGGGCACAGGCGGTCGAATCTTTTTTGTAATTCAATCTATCATGATGGCGATTTCAACAGGGACTACTGCTTTGGTTGCAAGAGCTTATGGTGCAAGACGATACCAAGAAGCAAGCCAAGTCTTATATGACTCAATTTTAATAAGTATCTTTTTAAGCTTTATCTCTATTTTTGTCATTTGGGTCGCTGGGGAAGATTTAATGAGTCTTTTTGGTTTGGAGTCAGAGGCAAAAGATTTTGCTGTAGATTATTTAAAAGTACTTATATTATTTTCTCCTGCTTTTGGAGTTTCGATTGTTCAAGGTGCGGCAATTAGAGCTGCAGGAGATGTAAAAACGCCTCTGTATTTAGGGTTAATTCAAAACGTAATAAATATTTTTCTTTTGATTGGATTTGTTAATGGCCGGTTTGGTTTTCCTGAACTTGGCGTTGTTGGAGCAGCATACGCTGGTGGTATATCTTTCGCTATTGGCGCAGTATTGGGAATGTTAGTTTGGGTTTCAAGAATCATTACTATTCCTCTTCCAAAACTTGCTAGTTTTTCTTTTTCTAGGTTTAGAGAATTGATTCATGTATCTACTCCAGCTGGACTAGAACAAGGCGTATTTCAATTGGGTCTTCTTCTTTATTTTTGGATTATTTCCTTATATGGAAACGCACCAATTGCTGCTTACAATGTCGGGATAAATATTTTGATGCTCTCTTTTATGGTTGGACACGGCTTTGCTGTTGCTGGTGCAACTTTAACTGGACAATTCATCGGCGCAGAGAATCCTAAAGAAGCAAAAAGAAGTGGGTGGCGTTCCGCGGGACTGACAATGGTTTCTATGGGAATTTTAGGGATTGTTTTAGCTTTAGCATCTCGTCCAATTGCCAGTTTTTTCGTTGATGATCCTGAAGTAATTCGTTTGACGGTTTTGTTTGTCTGGCTCCTTGGGATTATGCAGCCATTGATGGCTTTGGAATTTGCTTTGGGAGGAGCTCTTCGTGGTGCTGGAGATACTAAATCACCCCTTTACATTGTTACAATAAGCCTTATTTTCTTCAGACTTACTTTCGCTGGCTTTTTTGTTTGGCTGAATTTTCCAATTGAATACATTTTTGCAAGTTTAATTATTGATTATATTGTTAAAGGAATTCTCTTTACATATCGCTTTGAATCTGGTCGGTGGATAAAACTTAAAACCTAGAGTTTTTCAGAAAATCCGTATATTATTTAAAGATAACTCATTTAGGAGAGTTAATTTATAAATTAAATCACTTTTGGGAGGATTTATGAGCTATTTAGCTACAAATGATTACGTAGGTATCTCGTTCTGGATTGCGACTGCTATTATGTTAGCGTCGACAGTATTCTTCTTTGTAGAAAGACAAGACGTCTCTGGTAAGTGGAGAACTTCTCTTACCGTTGCTGGTCTTGTAACTGGTATTGCTTTTTGGCACTACTTATACATGAGAGGAATGTGGTCAGATATGGGAGCTTCTCCTACGGTATTTAGATACATTGACTGGTTAATCACAGTCCCACTTCAAATCATTGAGTTTTACTTGATTGTTGCTGCTGTAACAGCAGTAAGCGCAGGTATATTCTGGCGTTTACTTATCGCATCAATTGTAATGCTTGTTGGTGGTTATCTTGGTGAAACAGGACTCTGGGCACCTTCAGTAGGTTTTGCTGTAGGAATGATTGCTTGGATATACATCATCTATGAAATATTTCTTGGTGAGACTGCGGCAGCCAATGCCTCTAGTGGAAACTCTGCAAGTCAAAGCGCATTTAATACGATTAAATGGATCGTAACAGTTGGTTGGGCTATCTATCCAGTTGGTTACGCGCTTGGTTACTTCGCAGGTGGAGTAAATAACGAAGCATTAAACATTGTTTACAACCTTGCTGATTTGATAAACAAAACAGCATTTGGTTTAGCAATTTGGGCAGCTGCTAAAGCAGATTCAGCTTAGTATCAGCCTTAAAATAAAAACCCTAGCTTGAAAAAGCTAGGGTTTTTTTTTGAGCCCCTTGTACATGTCTCCCCCAAGAGCACAAGGGACAATATCAAAATATATAAAATTCTTCCCCAACGGTCAAAGAAAATAAAAAAATTATAAGGAAGAAAGTCTTTAGAGAATGGCATCAAAAGTTTCACTGATGCTGTCATTGATAACTAAATCTGCATATTGATCCAATTCGGTAGGCTCATTATTTAAAATGACAAATTTCGCTCCGCTTTGTTTACCGATCAAAGGAATTGTTGCAGCTGGATAAACTACAAGTGACGAACCCACTGCAACCATAAGATCGCAATTGGCTGCCTCATTTTGAGCACGCATCATTTCCCTTTCTGGCATGGGCTGACCAAAAGATATGGTTGCTGTTTTTATAAAACCCTTGCAATCTTGACAGTTGGGGGGTTCTTGATTTTCTTTGAATGCTTGATGAATAGGCTCAAGCTCAAATTTCTTTTCACAGTTAAGGCATACCGCGTAAGTAGCATTACCATGTATTTCTGTAACTTGATCTTCTGCGAGACCCGCTGCCTGATGTAAATTATCTACATTTTGAGTAACACAATGTCCGTTTTCTTTTGAATTAATAATATTCGCTATGGCTTCGTGACCCTTATTGGGTTTGAATGTTGAGAAATTACTTTTGAAATTCACACTTTGTTCCCAATATTTTTTTCTCATATCATCTGATGACATAAAATCTTGATAATAAATTGGCGTATTTTTTTTCCAGAAACCATTGGGCCCTCTGAAATCGGGAATCCCGGAGTCAGTACTTATGCCAGCACCTGTAAAGAATACTGGGTAAGAAGAGTTCTCTACAAGCTTTTTAAATTCTGCAAGATCGGTCATAAAATTAATCTATCATCTTGAGTAAAAGTTTTCCTTAAAAAAAATTCTATCAAACTTGAAATAACTCATTTCTCAGAGTAAATTGAATTTATTGCGAGTATAGCTCAGCTGGTAGAGCGCGACCTTGCCAAGGTCGAGGCCACGGGTTCGAACCCCGTTACTCGCTCCATTTAAGGAGCGCCGTTATGAAATATCTTTTAATTGCTTCCGTCTTCTTCCTTAACTACTTATTAGCATCTGAATCTTGTGAGTATTCAAAATGGGGTAAAGGCGATGAAATTGGAAATGCAAATCTAATTACCGATAAGTCTGTTTTTAACGCTGCAAAACTCATAAAAACTGGAGAAGTTTACAGTCTGGGTTTAACACTTGATTCAAATACGCCAGCTTATCCACCAAGAAGCTTAAGCCTTCAGGTGGTTCAGCCAACACAGCAATTCGGTGAAAAGGCTTTTCCTAATTCGACCTATAACGATGATATCTTTCAAGGTTGGTTTGGTATCGGCTCTCAACTTGATGGTTTGGGTCATATCGGTAGACCCGATGGCAAGTTTTACAATTGTTTTGATGGAAAAAAAATTGCTCCCATCACAGGCCTTACAAAATTAGGAATTGAGAAAGTCCCTCCGATTGTAGCTCGCGGGGTGCTTTTTGATATGACAAAAGTTTTAGGCGTGGAGTACCTTAAGGCGGGGCAAACATTCTCAATTAAAGAATTACAGTTGGCAGAAAAATTACAAGGGGTAAAAGTTGAAAAGGGCGATGTTGTGCTTTTTCATACGGGTTGGACAGATGCAATGTTAGAAAAATTTCCAGAAAAATGGGGCGCAGAAATTCCTGGTTTGACGCCGGAGTTAGCGCAACACTTAGCGGATTTAGAGGTTATTGCAGTAGGTTCAGATACTTATGGATTGGATGTCATCCCACCGGTAGATCCTGAGGAACCTTTTCAAGGACACGTTATCTTGTTGCAACAAAATGGAATTTATATTTTAGAGGCCATGAACACTGGACCACTTGCTGATGATGAGACTTTCGAATTTTTATTTATTTTGGGACAAGCTAAGGTAAGAGGTGCAGTTCAAATGTATATAAATCCTGTCGCAATCAAATAGATTAGATTTGGTCTGCGAATTCATGATTCTTATCACGGTGACCCGCTTCATCAGCCCTAACTGCAATGACAACATCTCTAAGTGTCGCATCAGAACCAAGACTCCAATAATCGATGGCTATTTGAGGAGCAGGACGATTTAAAATCTTACCATTATCTATTTCAGCTAAATATTCTGAATATGACATTACAGCTTCTTCTTCAAAATAACCTATCATTCTATGTGCAGTTTTTTTGAAAAATATGTACAAAAAAGTGTAGAAAATTCCAAAAAATATTTGTGCCAGCAAAATAAGAAACCTTTCAAATTTCGAAGGTTTTGCAATTTCTATGAATGTCATAAGGTGCATTCTTTCATTTTCTGCCTCTTCAAGAAGTTCTTTTATCATGCCATTGTCATCTTCCATATTTCTCAAAGATCTTAAATGGTGTATGACACCAGCAACCATACCGGGTACCCCAGCTACTGTTTCTAAAACAACAGCTCTGTGACCATACCTTTTACGAAAAAGGGTGTCTGCAAAAAATCTAAGTGTTTTAGTGATAAAGAGCGCGAACGAATCACTTAAGCTCTGAGGGGGAGTATGAAGTTGAGACCCAAGGGATTCGTTCGATACAAATTTGTTGTCATCTGTATTTAGCATACAAGTACTATATATACTTCATAGTTATATTAAATATTTAAAACCTAATTATTAGATATATATAGCTTTTATGCATAAGTGCTAAAGTTCATATAAATATTGAGGTCAAAAATGAATTCACTCAGAACAGAAATGAAAGAAAAAGGAGTCTTTGTGATTACCTTAAACAGACCAAAAGTCTTAAACAGTCTTAATAAAGAAATTATTGATGAGCTGCTTGAAGCATTTGATAAAGCTTATGAAGACCAATCAATCAGAACTGTAGTTCTTACTGGAGAAGGTAGAGGATTTTGCAGTGGTGCAGATCTTGCGGGAGGAGGTTGGCCCAATGATCCAAAATGGTCTCCGGGAGAAACAACAGCAAATGCCATGGAAATCGGTTTCAATCCTCTGGTTAGAAAGATTGTAAATTGTCCAAAACCTGTAGTAAATGCAATTAATGGTATTGCTGCTGGGGGCGGTGTAGGTTTGGCTCTTTGTGGAGATTTAATTTTAGCTGCTGACACTGCAAAATTTAAATTGGTATTTGGTCCGCAATTAGGAATTATTTCTGATGTAGGAGCCTCATGGTTGGTGCCTAATCTTTTGGGTCGAGCGAAAGCTAATGGTATGGCTTTACTAGGCGAGGATATCAGTGCTTCACAAGCAGAAGCTTGGGGATTGATTTGGAAAGTCATTCCTGAAAAAGACCTTTTGGATGAAGCTTGCAAGTTAGCAGGCCGAATGGCAGATGGTGCTATCACTGGCTTGAAGGCAATTGTAAAAGCTCACGACAATGCTCTTCAAGTATCTTTATCTGATCAATTGGATTATGAAAGAGATACGCAAAGGGTTTTATGTGACGGAGAGGTTTTTAAAGAGGGCGTAAAAGCTTTTCTGGAGAAAAGAAAACCCAATTTCAGAGATATTGAAGAAGTTTAACTTTGGCTAATTTGAATTAAGTCTTTCTAGAAGATTCTTATAAATTCCTTTTAGCGTTTCAAGATCTTGAAGACTCACATTCTCGTCGGTTTTGTGAATGGTTTCGTTTAAAGGACCGAGTTCAACAATTTCAGATCCCATAACCTGCAAGAAACGTCCATCAGAAGTACCGCCTCCATTATTGATGATCGGTTCATAACCCGTGATGGATTTAATTGAGTCAATAATCTGTTCGATGAAATATTTTTTTTCAGTTAAATAAGGCAGACCGCTTAATACCCATTCCACTTCGTATTTGAGATTCAGCTTTTTAAGAACAGCCTCAAAGGTTTCTTTCAAGTAAGCTTCATTGGATTCCGAACAAAATCTGAAATTGAACATCATTTCTAAAACTCCCGGTACAACGTTGGTGGCACCAGTTCCAGATTTGATGTTGGAAATTTGAAAAGAGGTTGGTTGAAAATGTTCATTACCTTTATCCCAAGTAATACTTTCCAGTTCAGAGATTAATTTAGCACTAGTAAATATAGGATTTTCAACTTTTTCAGGATAAGCGACATGGCCCTGTTTACCTAAAACTTTTAACGTTCCGCTTAATGAACCACGTCTACCTATTCTGATGGTATCGCCCACCTTTTTATTAGAAGAGGGCTCACCAACCAGGCAAAAATCAATGTGTTCGCCATCATCCATAAATTTTTTAATGATGACATCGATTTTGCCATCTTCAGGCTCACCTTCTTCATTGGAAGTTAGTAGCACTGCCAATCGATAATTTAAAGTAGGTTTGGTGCTTAAGAAATCTTTTAAAGCCAAGAGGTAGGCGGCAATATTTCCTTTCATATCGGCAGTTCCTCGACCATACATATACCCATCTATGGTAACTGCTGAAAAAGGTGGTTGAGTCCAATTTTCAACAGGTCCGGTTGGTACCACATCGGTGTGTCCCAAGAAACACATCAGGGGGCCCTCATTACCAAGAACTGCGTAAAGATTTTCGACATTGTCATAATTTATGCGTTCGCATCTGAAGCCCAAATCTTTCAAAAACGGCTCAATCAGGTTGAAACAACCTTCGTCTTTAGGTGTGATTGACTCAATTTTAATCAAGTCTTTTAATAAACCTTCTATTTCCATTTGGCGCTATTATAAGTCGATTAACAAACTTGTTTTAAATTTTATTACTGCTGTTAAAATCATTATTTTATTAGAACTTAATCATAGGAACCAATATGACAAATCGTATCCAGAGAGGCGATCTCCAAGTAAGTGAAGAGTTAGACAAACTGATTAGTGAAAAAGTTTGTGTGAATATTGATGTTGAGCCTGAGCAATTCTGGAATTCTTTTAATGAAATTGTCAAAGAATTTACTCCCAGAAATGAAGCTTTATTGGCAGAAAGAGAAGCGCTGCAAACCAAAATAGACAATTGGCATAAAGAAAACAAAGAATTTGATAAAGAAACTTACAAGACCTTTTTAAGAGAAATCGGCTACTGGGTTGATACCAATGATGATTTCGAAATAGAAACCACTAACGTGGATGCTGAAATATCTACCATCGCGGGAGCTCAACTGGTAGTGCCTGTCATGAATGCTAGATTTGCTTTGAATGCTGCCAATGCCAGATGGGGAAGTCTTTACGATGCACTTTACGGAACGGATATGATTTCCGAAGATGGTGGAGCTGAGCGTGGTGGCGCTTATAACCCTGTCAGAGGAGATAAAGTCATTGAGTTTTCCAAAAACTTTATGAATGAAAACTTTCCTTTGAGCAAGGGTAATTATCAAGAAATTGCTGCATTCCAAATTGCTGATGGTAATTTGGAAATTACTCTCAAAGATCAAACCAAAGTGACTTTGGCAGATAACGATAAGTTTGTTGGCTATTCTGGAGATGTTGAAAATCCCACAGGGATTTTAATGAAAAATAATAATCTTCATGTTGAGGTACAAATCGATCGTGACGATTCAGTCGGTAAAGACGACTTAGCCGGAATTAAAGACATCTTAGTCGAGTCGGCAGTTACTACCATCCAGGATTGTGAAGATTCGGTTGCCGCTGTTGATGGCGAAGACAAAGCTACTGTTTACAGTAATTGGCTTGGCTTGATGCAAGGAAATCTAGAGGAAACTTTTGACAAAGGCGGCAAAGCCATGACCCGAAAGCTTAATCCTGATCGAGATTATTCTAATCCTGAAGGTGTAGGATTCACTTTGCCTGGTAGAAGTACGATGTTGGTTAGAAATGTTGGACACTTAATGACTACTCCTGCCATTTTGAATGCTCAAGGCAATGAGATTTTTGAAGGCATCATGGATGCTATGTTTACCATCACCATAGCCAAACACGATTTACTAAGCAACGGCACTTTCAAAAACAGTCGTACCGGAAGTATTTATATCGTTAAGCCCAAAATGCATGGTCCAAAAGAGGTGCAATTGACTTGCGATTTATTTGCTGCGGTTGAGAAAGCGGTAGGCTTATCACCATTGACAGCAAAGATTGGCATCATGGATGAGGAGCGTCGTACGACAATCAATTTAAAGGAATGCATTAAAGTTGCCAAAGATCGTGTGATTTTTATTAATACCGGCTTTTTAGATCGTACCGGTGATGAGATTCATACTTCTATGGAAGCAGGCCCTATGATTAGAAAAGCGCAAATGAAGCAAGAGCCTTGGATCTTAGCTTACGAAGACTGGAATGTGGATAAGGGCTTACAAACTGGTTTTAAAGGCAAAGCACAAATTGGAAAAGGGATGTGGGCTATGCCAGATGAAATGCTGGGCATGTACGAAAACAAAACTGTACATCCGGAAGCAGGCGCCAATTGTGCTTGGGTACCTTCGCCTACAGCTGCAACCTTACACGCGCTGCATTATCATCAAATCAGCGTCCCAAGCGTTCAGGAAGATTTGCAAAAAAGAAAAGAAGCAAACATGGATGAAATTTTGGAAATTCCTCTTTTAAAGGAGGAGTTGTCAGCTGAAGAAATCCAAGCTGAGTTAGATAATAACGCTCAAGGAATCTTGGGTTATGTGGTTCGTTGGATTGATCAAGGCGTGGGATGTTCTAAAGTACCGGATATCAATAATGTGGGCTTAATGGAAGATCGAGCAACTTGTCGAATTTCCAGTCAGCACATCGCCAATTGGCTGCATCATGGTTTGTGTGATGAAACGCAAGTTTTAGAGACCATGAAAAAAATGGCCGTCGTAGTCGATGATCAAAATTCCGGTGACCCAGAATACGAAAACATGGCACCCGGTTATGATGGAGATGCCTTTCAAGCAGCCTGTGACTTGGTTCTAAAAGGTCGGGTGCAACCCAGCGGTTACACCGAGCCAATTCTCCACGCTCAACGATTGGTTAAAAAAGCTCACTAAAGCAAGATGAGCGATCTTTCTCAAGCAGAATGGTTGGCTCAAATCTCAGAGGAGATCATTGATCCAAACCAAAGAATCATTGATCCGCATCATCATCTTTGGCCTGGAAACATAGAAGGAAATCAATATCTGTTGGATGAACTTTGGGCTGATACTGGCTCGGGACATAACGTGACGAATACGGTTTTTATCGACTGCAGTCAGTGCTATTGGAATTTAGAAGATGCAGCATTGAATCCAGTAGGGGAGACGGAATTTGTCAAAGAATTGGCTGATGCTTCCAAGGCAGATAAAAACCAAGCTACCATTTCAGGAATTGTCGGACATGTCGATATGTTGTTGGGTTTTGAAGCAGAGAGAGTCTTGGAAAAGCATTTGGACATTGGTCAGGAATTGTTCAAAGGGATTCGTCATGCTGGTGGTTGGGATCCTCATTCTAATGTTCGCAATTCGCATCATGATGCATGTGAGGGTTTGTATCTCTTGCCAAATTTTTTAGACGGATTGCAGACTCTTACCAAATTGGGTTATGTTTTTGAAGCTTGGCAATATCACCATCAAATTCCGCAAATCACCCAGTTAGCAAAAAAATTTCCAGATCTTATTATTATCCTCAATCACTTTAGCGGTCCCTTAGGTATCGGACCTTATGAAAACAAACAGGCTGAAATCTTTCCTCGATGGCAAAAGGATTTAAAAGATCTTAGTCAACACGAAAACGTTTACGCCAAGCTTGGCGGACTCGCCATGCCGGTAAACGGTTTTGGTTTTCATTTACGAACGAAACCACCAACATCCGATGAATTTGTAAGTAAGCAAAAGGCTTATTATGAAACTGCACTTGAGTATTTCACTCCTGCAAGATGCATGTTTGAAAGCAATTTTCCAGTAGACAAAACTTCGATTTCTTATCCGGTACTCTGGAATGCCTTCAAAAAAATTGCCAAAGACTATAGCTCAGTAGAAAAAGATCAGCTCTTTTATCAAACGGCTGCAAAGGTTTATCGAATTACTGATTGAAGCCTTGAATTTCGGCTGCTTCTTCGCGAATCAATTCTGGACCGCCTAAAAGCTGACGGTTTAGACCAATTCTCTTGAACCAATAATGGAGCCCCAAAAGATCGGTAAAGCCCATGCCACCATGCACTTCGGTGGCTTTTTTGGAAACCATTTTTGCAACTTCAGAAATATGCGATTTTGCCTGGCAGGCTTGCAGACGAGCTTCATCCGGTTCGTAATCGAAAGAATGCGCTGCCTGCCACAACATGGCATAACAAGGTTCTAAATCCGAAGCCATCTCAGCACACATATGTTTAACTGCTTGAAACGAGCCAATTACTCGGTTGAACTGTTTACGTTCTTTCGCATAAGAAACCGCTTTTTCGATCATACTTTCCGAAGCTCCTAAACTATCGGCGGCAAAAATGATACGACCAGCATCTAAAACTTTTTTTGCAACTTTTGGATCGCTTTCCGAGCCTGGTAGAATCTCAGCAGTGACATTTTTCAGATTCAATTCCAAGTAAGATCTGGTTTTATCCACCGAAGTCAATTTGGTAATTTCGATTCCTTTATCTTTAGCGTCAACCAAAAATAAGACTCCTCCCTTATTGGCGAGTAAAAAATAATCCGCTTCATCACCGTCAATGACAAATAATGCTTTGCCGTTTGCTTTACCACCAGACAAATCAATCCCAGCATCTTCCCGAGCTGCTACATATTCACTTAACCCTACTCCAAATTTAGTTTCATTAGAGACGATTTGTGGTAAGTATTTAGCTTTTTGCTCATCTGAACCTGCAAAGTTAATAGCAATTGGCGCCATGACATAAGCACCTGCAAAGGGAATCGGTCCAACTCCAGAGCCTAAGCCTTGGGCAACTGCAACTGCAGATAATAAATCCGCTCCTAGACCGCCATATTCCTCAGGAACCAAAAGTGCATTGATGCCTAAGTTGATGAGACCGCTATAGATTTCTTTGGCCAAAGCCGCATCTTCACCGTTGGCAATTTTTCTAATTTCATCGACCGTGACATTATCAGCCAAAAATTTCTTAACGTAATCTTGAAATTGTTCTTGTTCTTCCGATAACCCAAAAAACATTATGAAGCCTCTGTGACTTTAGGTTCTTTTGGCATTCCCAAACCACGCTCAGAAATGATGTTTTTTTGGATTTGATTGGTTCCCCCACCAATGATCAGACCAAGGAAGTACATGTATGTAAATTGGAAAGAACCGTCTTCTTTTAAGTAAGGACTGTCTTCGTACAAAGTACCAATTTCCCCTAGTACATCGATAGCCAGACCTTCAAGCTCATGACGCAACTCAGTTCCAACTAATTTTTGTATCATTCCACCTAATTTGACGTTTTGTCCTGGGTTGATTTTCGAGGAGAGCAACCTCAAGGAATGTGCTTGACTAGCCATAACTTTGCCTTGAACTTGCATGAGACGATCTCTGTAAGAAGGAATATCTATCAATCTTCTGCCGTCAATGGTTTGCTCTTTCATCATGCTAATCAAAGTATTTAGCCTATTCATCGTGGCATTAGGATCAGCCAAGGAACCACGCTCATGACCCAAAACCGAGTTGGCAACTGACCAACCTTCACCACGTTTGGCCACGATATTCTCTTCTGGAACAGTGACGTCATCAAAAAACACCTCATTGAAGCCAGCCTTCAAGGTCATATCAACTAAAGGCCTGATCTCAATACCCGGCGTATCCATTGGAATTAAAATGAAACTGATACCGGAATGCTTAGGCGCTTGCGGTTCGGTCCTCACCAAACAAAACATCATTTGTGAGTATTGCGCAGTACTGGTCCAAATTTTTTGCCCATTGATTACCCAATTGCCATCAATGAGTTCGCCTTTGGTTTGCAGGCTAGCCAAATCACTTCCTGCATTAGGCTCTGAATAACCCTGACACCAAATCATCTCACCATGCAAAGTAGGGCGAATGTATTTTTGTTTTTGTTCTTCGCTGCCCCATTCAAGTAAGGTTGGTACCAACATATCAATCCCTTGGCCGCCCATGCCGCCCGGCACTTTAGCTTTAGAAAATTCAGTCGCAATGATTCGACTTTTGATGATATCGGTTTCGCCACCATAGCCGCCATATTCTTTAGGAATTGCTCTAGCGATGTAGCCTTTTTCAATTAAAATTTGCTGCCACTCAGAACGAGTAACTTCTTTTTTTGATTTTTTATTTGCTGAGGAGCCGCTTAAAGCATCCGACATGGTATTTTCGTTGCTCTCACTTTTGAAAGATACACCTTGATACTCCTTACAAAAGGCTTGTACTTCTTTGCGGAAATCTTCATATTCTGCACCATAGTTTAAATCCATTTGTTTCTCCTTATTTTTGATGAATGGCGTGTAATTATTCTAAGGCTAAAAAACACAAACGCCAACCGGAGAGGGGAAAAAGTATTGTTGGCGCTTAGAAAGCAAACTCGCTAAAATCAAAAAATCATGTCCCGCTGGTTTCTGATATTTCTCTCTTCTCTTCTGATTGTCTTAGGAGCTCGTTATGGTACTTATTCCCCTCTGCCATCAGCAGTCTTTAGCGATTGTGAAACACCAGTTACTGAAACCAAACTTCAAGGTCTTTGGGAATTGGATCGAATTGATAATTATGAAGCTTTTCATGAGGCGCTTGCTGAAGATTCAGGATTTTTGAGTTATTTAGAAGTATTAGCGTATCCATTTATTTTGGAGCGTAGCCAGCTTTATCGTATCGAGCAGTGCGGTTCGAATATAGCGCTTTCAGTAAATTATTTGAAAACATGGCTTGTTGCAACGGCAGAAATAGAAGAGCCGGATATCCGAGTAGAAATGAAAGATTTTACTACTGAATTGAAAGAAACTCTTGAGGAGACTTTTGAGGATGTATTAACGGATGTCAAAGATGCTCTTTCAATTGAAGCAAAACCAAAGGTCAATAAAGCTCTGAAATTTTTACGAAAGCCTGACAATTTAAATCTTATTGCAGAGTTAACTTTTTCAGATGAAGAAATCACTATTTATGGCACCCTCAATGGTAAAAACTACAAAGAAAAAATTTATTACGATGCCGGCGAACTAGTAAGGGAAATTGCTTTTGTTGATTCTACTTTAGGTTCGACTGACTTTATTTATCGACGTTATCCGTAATCTCCCAAGGGTGTGTTTCTTTGAGAATACGCTCTATCACAGCATTTCTTTGCTCATTGGGTATATCGACTACTATCACATTTTTAGCCAATTTTTTGAAAGCCTCTTTTTCCGATAATTCACCATCGACTATTTGTTGGATTGCGCCCATTGCTGCCCACTGCACATAATGGCGTGAAAGACGAAAGTCCATTAAATCCTCAATATCGGTATTTTTAATTTGTTTGGCTTTAACGGCATTGAGAAAAGTATTTTCCATATTTGGCTGAGTTATCTCTTTAAAGACTTGAACAACCATTTGGATATCATCCAACAACCACTTTATCGAAGGAGAATTCGATAACAAATTCAAAGCCCGCAACAAAGCCAAATATATGATGTATACGTAATCTTTTTCGTTGATTACATTGAGTTTGAAGTCAATCAACATATCTTTCACTGTTTTGCTCAAGGCCTCAAATTGAATGTCCTCGATGCTATCAAAGTGATTGTAAAAAGTTCCATAACCTACATCGGCTATTTTTATGAGTTTCTTGACGCTCATTTTCGCCTTACCTTCAGAATTTAAGTAGGTTATTGCTGCATCAACTAACTTTGCTTTGGTTTTGCTCATTTCTGACACAGTGTACAGAAAATATGACAGACATCACAGATTTTGCTTTAATACGGTTCATATGAGGATAAAAATTAAGTTTTTATCTCATCAAAGTACCAAAAACATCTTTATAAAACTTTTTGTCACCTTGGTGGGATTGTCTGCGGGACTCTTTGCCTATACCCAAGAGGAGATAGGTGTAGCTGCTGCAGTAAACACTACGACAACCGATAACTTTTACGATCCTTCAGGGATGTTCGCTGAACGTCGCTTGGTTGATGAGGGTTATAAGATCATCCAAAACCGAACCATTGAAACCGATGAGAAAGGTAAGGCACAAATGATTCTTATCGATGGAACAGCTTTTACTATCGGTCCCAATTCCAAAGTTATTCTTGATAAATTCGTTTACAACCCGGAGACCAACGATGGATTCCTGGAAATGCAAGCCACCGGATTGTTGCGTCTGGTTGGAGGAAAAGTAACAAAGAAAAATGCCGCAATGATCAATACCAGCGTTGCAACGGTGGGTATTCGAGGAGGAATAGTCATTGTTGATTCCGATGCTGAGACAACCTCAGCAGCTTTTGTTTATGGCCAAGAAATGGAAGTGATTCCTCTTGAAAATGAAGCAGGCAGAACACTTTTAACAGAAGATGGGTTTGTTGTAGAAGTAAACGATCCATATGATGACATCGATACACCTGAACTTTTAACTGCTGAAGCTTTAGCAAGTTATTCGGCAGAACTTGAAGGAAGTGAGGAAGAAGAGGAAGAAGAGTCCGAAAGCGAATCGGAAGAAGAATCTGAGGAAGAGGAAGAAGAATCAGAAGAGGAAGAGTCCGAGGAAGAATCAGAAGAATCAGAAGAGTCTGAAGAATCTGAAGAAGAATCCTCAGAAGAAGAATCAGAAGAAGAATCAGAAGAGTCAGAAGAATCGGAAGAGTCAGAAGAAGAATCAGAAGAGTCAGAAGAAGAATCAGAAGAGTCAGAAGAATCTACAGAAGAAGAATCCACAGAAGAAGAATCTACAGAAGAAGAATCCACAGAAGAAGGAGACTCTGCAGAAAGTGATGATTCAGGATCTGAGTCCTCAGAAGAACAAACTGAAGACACTCCAGCAGAAGATTCTGATACTAATGAGCAAAATTCCGATGAAACTCCAAACGAGGAACAAACTGAAGAAAGCGCTCCAATTGAGCAAGATGAAAATGATCAGCCTGTAAGTGATTCAAATACTTCTGAGGAAAGCACTCCTATCGACTCAGGCGATGATCAACCAGTTACTGATGCAGATACTCCAGAAGTAGGTGCTCAAGAAGACAGTGGTGAAGTCGACTTAAACAATGAATTTAATGAAGTTTCAGAACAAGAAGAGCCTGAAATTGTAATAGATGAAGACTCGCTTTTGACTGACTCAGGAATTACCGATAACAGTTCAAATGTTGCTCCTGACCAGTTGACTACTTCCGATGATATTGGAGGTGAATTAGGTGCAAGCGACTTGTTCGAAGTTGAAGAGCAAGAAGAAGAGCCGGTTGAAGAGACTACTGAAGAAGTCCAAGACACTACTGCGGAGACTGTCCAACAGGAAGCTATTGAGGAGAAAATGTCAGCCAATGTTTCAGTAAGAGCTGAATCCTTCATTGAAAGTTCTCCAAAAAATACTTTAGTAGCTACTACTGCAGTTGAAGGACAGGGCATGACTTATGCATTGGAAGATGATTTTGGAGTATTCAAAGTCAATAAACGAGGAAAGATAAAAACCAAAAGTTTCTTAGATTTTGAAACTAATCAAAAGTATGACCTTGTACTTTTAGTTACCAATAGAAAAGGGGAAACCATAAGAGTTCCTTTCACGATCAATATTGCCGATGTCTCTGAATTGTCTGCTACATCTTCAGTAAGAGCAACAAACTATCACGAAGGAACAACTTCTGTTGATACGATCCTTGCAGACATTAATCCTGTCTCAGATGAGACGCCAACTTATGAGATCACTGGTGAAGGTAAGGAGTATTTCCGAATCAACAGAAATGGGAAAATTAAACTGGATAAAGCTTTTGATTCCACTGACCGCACAGTATTCAACTTAGTTGTAAAAGTTACAGCTGGAACGGAAACCGTTGATGTACCAGTAAAAATTGACGTTCTAGAAAACATAGCGCCTGATTTCACTACCGCATGTCAAAGTTCTTGTGCTTTAGCTGAGTCAGCAACAACTGGAACAGTTGTGATCAATGCCTCGAGAACCGACACCGATATCGATGATCTGACTTATTCCTTAGAAAACAATTTTGGTAATAAATTTTCCATCAACCAAACATCGGGTCAAGTTACTCTAAATAGCGCTTTGGATTATGAGACAACAAATTCCTACAACTTGAAGGTCATCGCAACCGACTCTAAAGGCATTACCAAAGAACGTAGTTCAACTTTCAGTGTAACGGATGTATCTCCAGGCTATAGTGGCAATCTTATTTCTGCCAGTAAAGCGGAATCTGCGGCTACCGGTACAGTCATTTTAAATTCTTCAATTTCAAATTTTGCTAATCCTAATTACTCAATTTCTGGTGGAGATAATAAATTCGCTATAAATGCCTCTACTGGGCAAGTAACTCTTACCAACCCTCTAGATTATGAAACGGATCAATCGCATTCCTTTACAGTTAGCGTAACTGCGGGAGGAGAGACTGAAACTCAGAGTTTCACTTTGAACGTCTCAGATGTAAGTTTGGGTTACAGCGGTACTTTGGTATCAAGCAATCAATCAGAAATCATTCCAACTGGAACGGTAATTTTGAATTCTGCCTTAGGCGGAAGTTTCAGCAATCCAACTTACTCGATTTCTGGCGGTAATGGCAAATTCTCAATAGATTCATCTACCGGACAAGTTACTTTGACTAATCCTTTGGACTATGAGACCAAAACGTTTCACCAGTTTACCGTAACTGCTCAAGCAGGCGGCGAGAGCGAACAGCAGAATTTCACCCTTAATGTAGGTAATTACACAGTGCCTTTGAATGTGATTGCAGAAAATGGACAAACTGTCACCGGTGGTGGTTCTGGTTCTCAATTCAGTTTAGGAGAATTTTCTCCTGTAGGAACTGTGGTGAGTACGGCAAACTCCGGAGGAACCTCAGGTGTGACTTACAGTCTTTTAAAACATACCAGTAATAACCCACTTCAAATAGATGCTAATACTGGAACAGTATCTTTAGGCGGAGCTTTGGATTATGAAACAGCCACTAATTTTATATATCAAGTATTAGCTCACAAAGGCAATGAGACTAGGTATTCTGGAAGAATTACGTATTTAGTTGAGAATGAAAGTGTTACCGTTTCAGCTCCAGCTTCAAGTACCAGCAGTTTTGTAAAAAAAGGAGAATTTTATAGAACCGGCTCAGCCAATTACACTTATTTGATAGACGAAGATATTACGAGCAAAGGAGCCTCAGATAGAGTTATTGGAAATTTTTCAACTGGCGTTGCCGGTACAACCTATAGTTTAGGCGGAACAAATCAGAGTTATTTTAGTATAGATTCATCAGGTATTTTGACGATTGACGATTGTATGATGTGTGAAGCCAGCATCAGAGTTCAAGAAGAAGCAATCGGATCTAATCCGACCGTACCTGCACAAAATTTCGTTTTAGATTTGGAAGTCATCGCCTCTATTCCAGGGGAAGGCAACGTAAGTAGCGGGAATTTTCAATTAAAAGGTAAGAATGTTGAGGCCAACGAAAATCTGGTGATGAAATTTGCCAGTGGTTACAGCAGCAAGACTCACAATTTTCAAGGGGCTAATCCGTTTACTGCAATAGCTACACGTAACTCCAGTGGAACTGGTGGTTTAAACAATGCAGTAGTCACTGAATCGGTTTTAACAGTAGCCGACCGAGTGAGCAGTCCCCATATAGCCTCGGCCAATGACGAGTTTTATACACGTTATGGTCAAGGTGGCGGCAAATCTTATTACCGAACCAGCACAAGATCCAATGGTGATAACGAACACGGTACCGAAATTTTGGATTTTGAATACTGGTTCCCAATTGATTCCAATGCCCACTCTGGAAACGTCACTGCTCGACAGTATGCTCCTATGTCCGATTTAGCTGCTGCTTGGGATGATCGAAGACCTGCTAGAGAAGAGGCTAAATATGCTTGCTTGGACTCCGGACAAGGTTGTGGTGGTGGGACCACCGAAGTCGACATAAATGGAAATTGGACTTCTACCACAGAAGGCTCCGATTTTTCTGGTTATCTAGTCACGCAAAGAAATTTTAACCGATCTGTGGATAATCTTTTGAACGCCAACGCGAATGGTTCGTCCGCAGGAAACGGAACAGGAACTAATACTCTTTTGGGTCAGTACAATCAAGGCTTTGGTAATACTAACCTCGCCACGAATTCAGCATTTGAAATCGTGACTCTACCTGAAACTTTTAAGTATTTTGGACAATCTTTTTCTCACATTTATGTAAATGAAAATGGATTTTTAACTTTTGGAAATGGAGGCGCTAATTCAGATAAACCATGGTTCCAAGTAAATATTCCAGATGCGGCTGTAGGTGGTGGTAGGCCTTTGATGTATTTGCATGAGTCGGGGGCCTATTCTTCAAGCGGCAATATGCGTCCCGATAGCCATAGAATACCTGACCTTTATGGAAAGCCTGGAACTCAGTACGAAGATAATCTGGATAATACGATCTTTGCTCTCTGGAATGACTACTTTACAGATAATGACAACAATAATTGGTCAATACGTCAATTATGGAATAGTACGACAAAAATCCTTACCATTGGTTGGTACAACATCAGAAGTTATAGTTCGTCGAATAATAATGCGGAAGCCAACTTCGAAGTCCAGTTAGATTTCAATGACGACTCTTTCCGAATCGTTCATGGAGATTTTGGAGGTAGTTTTCCCGCTGCAGGTACAAATAATGCATTTGTTGGTATTTCTAAAGACGTCTCTTGTGCAACAAATGCTGAAGACATTTCCATGTGTGAGGGAAAAGATTACATCCAACTTTATTTTCACGATAATCATTTTGGTAAATATGAATCTCCAAGTTCAAATAGATTCGACACTTTCCAAAACCCGGAAGGAAACGATACCCCCCAAAGCATCCATCATATGTATAACTCCTACTTTCACGGTTCTCAAACTGTTAATGGGACAAAATATTGTTATTCCACCGACTTAAACTTAAACTCAACCTCTTGTGCCAGCTCTTATAATCAAAATCAAGCCAAGGCTGGTACTCATTTTAGTTTTGCTCCTCAAGGTACGGGCGGAGTCAAAAATGTTCTTCTGCCTTCGGACATCAAACAATCTTATCGTTCCGGTCTTACGGCACAATTCATGTGGATGCATTTGGATAAAGATCCAACCACTTTGGTTTACACGCCGCCAGCAAATAATGCGACCGGTTTTGATGCTCCGGGACCCAATTCTCGAGACGGTGTAACCGGTGGCTCGCTGAGTGCAGGAAGTGCAATCACGCATACCACGGCACTTGATGAGATTGTCATTGCAGGGGAGGTTTACACCAACAGAAAACTAGAAAGTTTCTTAGGCAATGCCAAGAAGGTAGTTGCCTACGCACCCATTCCTTTGTTGCACACCAACAAATACGAATTGCCACAACTTACAACAAATCACAGCTATGGTCCTTGGTACGATGATCGATACAAACGTGTCCACACCATTATGCCGCCCTTTATTTCCACCGATTATATGGAAAGCAAAGACAACGGTACGGATGCCAATTTTGATTTCCACCAATTGAACGATAACAGTTATTTCAAAGGCAACATCCACGGTATTGTCTACAATACCATTGGTTCCACCTTTAATAATCAGATTTGTTGCCACAATTGGCAAAACGAAAGTCGCCTTGACAGCATGTACGGTTATGCGGCTAAGGCATTGGATCAAAACACTCATGTTGCTTCAGAACGTTTTGGCGATTTAGCCAATAATGCTGATTTCGTGCCTATAGGACAGTCGCTTTGGTATCAAGTTTTCAACCCAACGGGTAGAGGCGTGGGACTTTTTGCTCAGCTCAATTGGAGTTGTGGGCAAGGCGGTGATAACCCCAATGCTTGTCACCATGGCATGCATGGCACAGAAACAACGGTTGCTCCGCACCATTCTCAACAAAGTTTGTTTTCCGTCTTGATTGTAGACTCCGGTGACAAATCGAATTTTGCCAAGACGAATAACCCAGCAGGTTATTCGGCAGCATCCACTGGAACAGTCGTTGATGGTTTGCATTATTGGAGTTACAAACGTCGAGACGGAAGGACTGCGACAACCGATGGCGAATATGCGGGTGCAGAAAAAGCACCACAAATTGCTTTTGGTATCAACCCAATTGCTTGTGTTTCCGGTCCTGATAACGGGTGTTTCTTTGGTGACAATCAAGGTGCGAATTCCAGTACGATTGGTGCGCCCTCAACTGCAATCATTACCACCAGTGATCCTTGCAGCAGCACTTCAGCGCATAACCATACTAGGTGTTATCAGCCAAATTCATCCAACATGGAATTGGGTGTAATGTACTCCATGGAAGCCAATAGCTCTGCAACCTTAGCGGATCAAAAATACAAAACTGAAACCTTTTATCAAGGTATAGCTCAGCAAAAACAATACGACGGTTCCAACTATGTGGATGCCATAAATCTAAACGGTTCCAACAGTTGGCGAACTGGAAACAATTCCACAGCGAATACTTGGACTGGAAGATTCTCAGGACATTGGCTGACCGATGTTGCATCAAACCAAAAAAGCATGCCACAGTACTTTCGATCAGGTTTAACGGCTTCTTTTGATGAAACCAACGACCGAGTCAAAGTTACTGCCACCAATATCTACATTCATGCCGATCCAGATTGGAATGAGAATACTAATGTAGGGGAAAACACTTGGTACCATTCAGAAACAGGCTGTAGTTTTGGTGCTGTATCTTGGAGTGCTGGCAGTTGTGTTGCTGTACTTCCCACGAACAATGGCGCAATTGGAAATTCTGGATTCACTTTGCAATTCGGTGACGATGATAATCAAAAAGATTCGGCAAATTTTGCTAACTCCGCTTACATCAATAAAAAAGTTTTCGGTGCCATGCTTAAAAATGAATCAAAAAATCTTAAGTGTGGTTCGCTTTGCTCTGTGAATCTTTTAGCAACAGCAAACGTTGATAATGCCGGGGCATTGGTTACTTGGGATACCATCGATGAAAAAGACAAAGACTGGATGAGTCCTTGCAATAACAACTACAGCCATAATTGCGCTGATTCTGAACCTTCTCTGGAATACATGACCTGGGGTGTTTGGGGCTTTGCTACTAATGACGGTCTTGAATACATGGCTGGCGAACAACCTAGTGCCGTGCACATGGGTACTTGGTATGCCGGTGATTTATTAGATGCCGGCGATTGGCCAGTCAGCAGAACTGCAACTCTTGCCGGAATGGCAATGTTTAACATGTGGAAAAGCCAAACCGTAAGTGGCGTTACGACCAATTACGCTTGGACCGAAGGCTCCAGAGCAGATGGTTCTGTTGTCTTTGATGGTTCGGGGAATTATGGCGTGACCATCAATGTTCACGATCTAGGAAGAACCACTTGTGGTAATGGCGGTGCAAGCGGATACCCTTGTAGTTCAGGTGCTGGTAGTTCCGCAAGTTCTTTCGATAACGGACAAAGGATGGGTACTATTACTTGGACGGCAACCAACACTAGTGGAAATCCCAATTTCAGTGGAGGATATAGTACTGCTACTGTTAATAATGGGGTGACTACTTGGAAATACATGCATGGCAGTCTTTACGGCACTTCCTCACACGTCGAAGCAGGCGCAGAGCTAATTTATTCCAAACAGGACGCAAACAATTATATTCAAGCGATTGGTACAGTCATTTTATCGGAGTAATTATTGAATAGGGAGAAATAGAATTTGAATTGAGCATGATAACGGAGATTAATAACCTTTCTTTTGGAACCTTCTTTGGTTCTTTGTTGTCTTTTTGGTACTTTGACAACAGAAAGGCTATTCATCACCCAATCTTGCTCGGCTGGGCTCGGTGGGTTCCATCGGGTTCAGCCCAAGTTATTGATTTTATTTGGAAAAAGCTAAGTAAAAAGATTGAAAAAAGGCCGTATTTTGCTAATTTTCACCTTGGCTTTTTGCTAAAACCTCAAAAAATTCGTTTTTTTGGGGTTTTTGGCGTTGGTTAATAGTATGTGTATGAGAAAAAAACATATGAATCTCTTGAAAACTGCACTCATTGCAGTGAGTTTCATCGTCTATCCGTTGTCTTTTGCGCAAGAAGAAATTGGAGTAGCCGCTGCGGTAAACACCAAAACCGTTGACATGGTTGCCTATCCTGGAGGCAATATTCAAAATGTAAACGTTGACCCAGGCTATAAAATTATTTCCAATCGAACCATTGAAACCAACAAAAGTGGAAAAGCCCAAATGTTGTTGGTTGATGGAACTGCCTTCACCATTGGTCCAAACTCCAGAGTGACTTTAGATAAATTTATTTATGATCCAGCAACAGCTTCGGGAAGTTTAGAGGTATCAGCTAGAGGCTTGGTTAGACTTGTTGGAGGAAAAGTAACAAAAAAACGACCTGCAATTATTAAAACGAGTACTGCAACAGTAGGCATTAGAGGAGGAATTGCAATCGTTGAAGCAAATCCTGAAGAAACTAAAGCATCCTTTGTTTATGGTGTAGAAATGGAAGTGGCTCCGTTAGAAAATCCAGATAACAGTTTAGTTTTAACCCAAGTTGGATTGAGTGTAGAAGTTGAAGCCGGTTCCGATGAAGTCGAAGATCCTGAAGTCTTAACTTCAGAAGAATTAGACAGTTATTCTGATGATTTTGAAGGAAATGAAGAGCCCGATGAAGAATCAGATACCGAAGAATCAGAAGACAGCTCAGAAGAAAGTGAAGAATCTGAGGGAAGCGAAGAAACTGAGGAAGACTCAGAAGAATCTGAAGATAGTGAAGAATCAGAAGAAGAAGAAGCTGAAGAAAGTGAGGAATCAGAAGAAGAAGCTGAAGAAAGCGAGGAATCAGAAGAAGAAGAAGCTGAAGAAAGCGAAGAATCGGAAGAAGAAGCTGAAGAAACCGAAGAAAGCGAGGAGTCGGAAGAAGAGGCCGAAGAAACCAAAGAAACCGAAGAAAGCGAGGAATCGGAAGAAGACTCTGAAGATGCCAAAGAAGCCGAAGAAGTCGAAGATAAAGAGGAATCAGATGAAGACTCTGAAGAAACTCAGGAAGTAGAAGAAACTGAAGAAACAGAGAGTCAGGAAGTTGATGAAGAAGCCGAAAGTGAAAATGTCGATGATTCCGAAGAAACAAATGATTCATCTACTGGTGAAGATTCATCTGAGGTTGAGGAAAATGAGTCAAACCAATCATCTGATTCAGAAACTCAGGATGACGAAAATTCTTCAGATGATTCAAATGATCTTCAAGAGAAAACTACGCCCCAAGAATCTACCGATACAGAAGACGAGCCATCAGAGAATAACACTCCACTAGAGACCAAAAGTTCAGACGAAGATTCAACTTCTAACGATGGTAGCGAAACATCTAAAATTGGTACAGAAGACGACTCCCAAAAACAATCTTCTGACAACATTGAATCAAATGATGGCATAGCAAATGAAACCACATCATCGGATACGTCAGGAAATACCACTGATAATGACTCTGCAAATGATCAATTCTCGGAAGGTTCAGAAAGTGAAGTTGAAACTCAACCAGCTTCAAACGAAAATCAATCGGCTCCAGAAGTTCAGCGCCCAACAGTATCAAGTTCTTCATCAAGCGATAATGCCAGTCCACCAACGCAATCTAATGAAGGTAGAGGAATTAGAGAAACTCCGCCGACTCAATCTAATGACGGGAGAGGAATTAGAGAAACTCCGCCGACTCAATCTAATGACGGGAGAGGAATTCAAGATACTCCATTAACAAAACCCACAGAAGAACCTGTAACCTCGCCTGGAACAGTAACAACAAATTCCTCATCAGAATCTGTACCGCTTATTCAACCTCCAATCAGCACTTCTTCATCAGAATCTGTACCACCTGTTCAACCACCGATCGCTACGTCTTCTTCAAATTCTGTACCGCTTATTCAACCCCCAGTTGCCACGTCATCGTCAGACTCCATAACTATAGAGCCAGTAGAGGAACCTCAACCTGTGATTCTAGAAATTGATGAAAGTTTATTGGATAATTTTGACATTTCAAAAAATACCTCAGATACCGGCATTGAAAATTTAACTACTGCTTACGATCAAGGAGGAGAACTATTTATAGATGACACCCAAATTGAAACTCAAGAAGAAGAATTTGTTGAAGAGGCAACTGAGGCAAATGAAGAGGTCCAAGTAGAAGAGGTTCAACAAGAAGCAAAAGTTGAAGCTGTTGTAGAAGCTCAGTTATCAACAAATACATCATTTTTAAAAAATGACATCAATGAGGATACCTCAGTAGGAACAGCTCTTGGAAAAATAGAAGTTGAGTACACTGGCGCAGATGTACTTAAGTTTGCAATTGGAGGACCTGGAAGCGAAAAATTTAATATCGATCAAGCGGGAAACATTACTCTTCGGGAAGCACTAGACTTCGAAGAAAAGCAAACATACAACTTACTTGTTTTTACTTTTCTAGGTGAAAAATCTATTACAAATAAACTTGATATAAATGTCGTTGATATTGATGAAGAGCCAGAAGTAGATTTAAATATTTTATCTTCTTCTTTAAGTGAAGACGTAGCAACAAACATAACAATTGCTGAAGTTAAGGTTTTGGATCCAGAAAAAAATGGTATTGCTTTATCTATTTCCGGAGAAGACAGCAATAAAATAAGTGTTTCAGAATCAGGGAAATTGATATTAAAACAGTCTTTAGATTATGAGCAAAAAAAGGAGCTTAAATTTGTCCTAGATGTTCATGATGGAAAAAATACCGTTTCAACCCCAATTAAAATTAACATTGAGAATGTTCATGATATCAGTGGATCAATTAACCTTGTTAACAATACTCTCCATGAGGGAAGTTCTGTTGACTCTGTCATTGGAAGCGTAAACATACTAGGAGACAATAGGCTTTCTTATTCAATTTCTGGAAGCAATAGTGACGATTTCATCGTATCGTCTGACGGAAAAATTAAAGTCAAAAATCCCTTGGATTATTCTTCAAAAAATTCATATCAGTTGACCTTGAACGTTCAAGGTCAAACTGATTCAGTTAGCATTCCTTTAAATATAACTATTGCTGAGAATATCAATCCTGATTTTACTACGAATTGCAAAAATTCATGTTCGCAGAGTGAAAATGTTGCTACTGGAACTGTGATTATTAACTCCTTAAGGACAGATAGTGATACCGATTCAATTAGTTATGCTCTTGAAAATGATTTTAGTAATCAGTTTTCTATTGATAACAAAACTGGTGAAGTAAAACTAATAGCTCCTTTGGACTACGAAAGTTCTAATTCATATAATTTAAAGGTCATCGCTACAGATTCAAAAGGAGTCACAAAAGAAATAAGCTCAAGTTTTGTAGTAAGTGATGTCGAAGTAGCAGCAAGGACATTCAATGCGAGAAATACAAATTTTGTTGGAAATAAAATTCTCGAAGCAGAGCCTAGTGATGAAAAAGGAAGATTTTATTTGAGTGATGATATTAGCTCAAAAGATCAAATTAAAAGAGTGTTATTTAACCTTGACCAAGGAACTTTACCTGCTGGATCAACCTTTTCAGTAGCAGCAGAGGATGCATCTAAATATGAGGTTGACAGTTCAGGAATCGTTAGGATAAAACCAGGAGTAATATTAAACGATGATGTTTCTAAAAAATTAACAGGACAAAATTTAATAAACTATCTTGCTGGAGCTCAAGGCTCTATTGCTAAAGCAGATCATGAAGACTTTGAAGACTCGGCTAATTTTATTATTGATATTCCCAACGAACCGAGTCAAAACGTAGAGTTGAAAGTCGTACCAAAAAAGACTGAATCTCAGGAAAATTTAGTCATGAAATTCGCTTCAGGATACAGCGGTGTAAATCATAGCAAAAGCAATCCTTTTAAAGCTTCAGCTACAAGAGGCGATGGCACATCTAAAAATTATAATTCTTCAGTTCAGGTTCAAGGCGGAACAATAACAGAATCCACTTTATCGACGAGTCAGTTAGACGGAAATTCTAAACTTGATTCTGTTATCAAGAAAGATGATGGCACATCGGCTTTCTATGCCTCATCTGACGGAGATAAAGCATTTTATCGAACAAACACCGTTTCTAATGGAATCAATGAAAATGGTACAGATACACTGGACTTCGAATATTCGTTTCCTATTAATAATAAATCAGGTAGTTCAAACACAGGCACTGAAAAAACAAAAGGCCAATATGCCCCTCTAGCTGTAGCAAATGCAGACTGGGATGGCGAAATGCATGAAAATGAGAAAGCTAAATATGGGTGTTATGATTCTGGTCAGGGCTGTGGCAGTGCTACTCATGAACTGGCCCTTTCGGGCAGCATGGTCCAATCAACAGAAGATCCTTTCTTTACAGGATATCAAGTAATTCAGTCCAATATATCTGTAAATACTGACACTCTAAATAACTCTGATATGAACGGCGCCAATGCTGGAAATGGAATTTCTGCAGGCTCGGGTTCATTTAATGAAATCATTGGAAGTGGAGCAGTTGGAGGATTTACCGGTTTTAACTTAGGTCAAACAAATGACGAAAATTATCAAGAATTTGAAATTGTAACCTTACCGGAGAGTTTTACTTATTTCGGTAAAAACTTTACACACGTTTATGTAAACGAAAATGGATTTTTAACATTTGGAAATGGAGGAACTGATGCTGATAAACCTTGGCACGACTTAGAATTTAGCGGAGTTGATAACCAATCAAGTAATTCATCACCTGATTTTGGTGGAGGAAGACCTTTGCAATATTTAGATGACCCTGAGAGTTATGGTAATGATGTGGTTCAGTATCCTGATTTCCTAAGATATCCAGATGCTTATGGAAAACCTGGCACTTCTTTTGAAGGAAATCTTAACAATTCAATCTTTGCTCTTTGGGCTGATTATTTCAATGATAGTGATGATGCTTCATGCGACAGCGATGGCTGTAATGATTTTTCAATAAGAAAGCTTTGGAATGCTGAAAGTAAAATCTTAACCATTGGCTGGTACAACATGAAAACTCTAACTTCAAATGAAGAGAGTGCTGAAGCAAACTTCGAAGTTCAGTTAAATTTCAACACAGATGAGTTTAAAATAGTTCATGGAAAGTTTGGACAACATTTTCCAAAGAATTTTCATAATAATGCTTTTGTAGGTTTCTCTAAAGATGTGACCTGTTCATCTTCAGAAGGAGACATTTCAGCTTGTGAAGGAAAAGAATACGTCCAACTTTATTTTCATGATTCTCACTCCGTCTCATTTGACTCTCCTGGCGACTCTAATATTGCTTCTTTTCAAAGTACTTACGATGATGGCACAGCAAATGGAGGCTCTCCCGCTTTTGTTAATCATATGTACAACAAATATTTCCAAGGCAACCAAACAGTAAATGGAACTGTGTATTGTTTTGATTCCGGATCGTCAGCAAATTTCTTTGGTTCCACAGCTAATTGTTCAACCAATTATTCGTGGAATGATGCTAAAGGAAACAGCAGCTCTAAAAGCTTAACCAGAGCAGTTCCTCAGTTCTCAAGCGACAAAGTAGAAAACGTTTTTTTAGGCTCAAATATAAAGCAATCTTATAGAGTAGGTTTAGAGGCAGAGTTTATGTGGATGCATTTAAATAAATCCTCGACTACTCTTTCATACACACCTCCTGAGAGTAATGCCTCTGGATTTGAGCAGAACGGAGCTAATAGTAATCAGAATGTAACGGGAGGAAATCTTAACTCAGGAAACCCCGTTTCAACTACAACCTATGCTGACGAAATTGTTATTGGAGGAGAGGTTTATAAAGATTCACAACTTAAATCATTTTTAAATGATAATAAAAAAGTAATTGCGTTCGCCCCAATTCCTGTTTTGCATACAAATAAATATGAGATGCAACAAACTTCAGGTTCTTCTGACGTCAGATTCAAACATGTTCACACCATCATGCCTCAATTTATTTCAGATGAATTTATGGAAGATAAAAACAATGGAACAGATTTACGCTTTGATTTTCATCAATTGGTAGACCATGATTATTCAAAATCAGGCAATCATTTAAGATATGGTACTGAGGGCAATGTTTCTTTTAATCTTCAGAATCAATTTGCTGCAACACATGGTGAAACAGATTTGGACGGTCTTTATGCATATGCATCTAACGTTCTAGACAAAAAAGTAAGCTCAAAACGCTTTTCTGGAGCTAACTCTGGAGAAGAATATGTTATACCAGAAGGTCAATCATTATGGCAACAGGTTTTTGATCCCGATGGAAGAGGTGCTGGGATTTTTGTTCAAATGAATTGGAGTTGTGGTTCTGGAGGCGATGGTCGATGTAATGAAGCTACGTCATCAAGGATAGACGGACCCCACAAAACTCAACAAAGTTTACTTTCAGTCTTGATAGCGGAAGTTGGCGACAAAGTATTTTTCGAAGAAGGACAAAATGGTCAAGACCGATATACGGCTCTAAATTCAGGTCAAGTGATGCAGGGAGAACATTTTTGGAGTTACAAAAGACGTTCTGGGAGAACAATATCAAGCGATGGTGAATTTGCTGTTACTGATAGCAGTCCACAATTAACTTTCGGTATAAGTCCTATAGCCTGTGTATCTGGAAAAGATAACGGATGTTTTTTTGGGGATGGCCAAAGTTTTGATTCTAATACTTTGGGTGCTCCATCAACTGCAATAATATCTACAGATGATCCATGTCATTCTAAATTCATTTCAGGGTGTCTTAGCGACATGGATTTGGGCGTTATGCATTCTATGGCAGAAACAACAGATGAAACTAATCCTGAGTATAAAGTTGGGACTTTTTATCAAGGAATTATTCAGCAAAAACAAAGAGATACTAAAAATAATCTAGTTGATGCAATTAATCTTAAAGGAACAGACAGCTGGAGGTCTGGAAAAGTATCTACTTCTGATACTTGGAGTGGGATGATGACAGGATTATTCATTACCGATACGAATAATACTCTTAATCCTCATCCTCAATATCTGAGAGCAAATACTACTACAACATTTGACAATCAAAATGACAGAGTAATGGTGGAACAAACTTCCTTAAACATTTATTCAAATCAATCGAATCAATTAAATTCAAATGATTGGTACCATTCGTCTGGTTCTTTTAGCGGAAAAGAAGCAAATCTTGTGAATATTTTTAACAAAACAGGGTTTAAGTTTGGAGGTGCGAATGCCTCAATCACGCAACCTTATCACGGAGCAAATCAATGGGCTCCTTCAGCATACTTGAACAAAGATGTTTTTGGCGCAATGCTTGAAGGGCAGAATGTCGGTAAGACAGACAAAGGCTTTCTAGGTAACGGAAATGTATCGTCTGATAGCAATACCGATAATGCCGGAGCTCTTGTTACTTGGAACACTATAGATGAGAAAGATAGAGATTTTATGAGTGATAATTCAGTTGAGCCTGAATTGGAATATATGACTTGGGGAGTATGGGGCATGGCAATGAGCGACAGTCAGCTTGATACACCAGGATACCAAACGAGCGCTGTGCATATGGGAACTTGGTTTGCAGGAGATTTGTTAGATGTAAGTGACTGGCCGGTCAGCCGCACAGCAACATTAGCAGGGATGGCAATGTTTGATGTGTTTGCTCGAATTGAAGATTCTGGAGTTACGAATTCCTATCAATGGACAGAAGGAGCAGGCGCAACAGGCTCTGTCGTTTTTGACGGAACTGGAGATTACGATATTGATATTTCGGTTGCAAATCTTGGGACAGAAAATTGTCCTTCTTCATATTGTGGCTCGAGCTTTCAATCTGGAACCATGACGAAAGGTTCTGTTGGCACGATAACTTGGTCTGCAAGTGCAAAAGCAGGGCAAGCTAATTTCGAATCAGCCCTTATAAACAACAATAGCGGAAGTACTCTCACCAGCAAGCAAATGTGGGGAGAGCTTTATGGGAAGAGTAATCATGTTGAAGCAGGAGCACTTCTTCAATATTCTCTACAAAGCAGTAATGAGATGATTATGTACTCGGGAACAGCAATCTTATCTGAATAGT